>DATJRT010000050.1:0-8341 GCA_035504495.1 Occallatibacter sp. | reverse complement strand
ACCTCGCGCACTTCAGGAACAAGCAGGTTGGAGCGGGCTGCGGCGTTGCGCATAGTGCCTCCTGAAGAAAAAGTGCCATGAGGGCAGAATTCCGGCGCGCTTGCCGGTAGCTTTGTGTATATCGCGGTTTGATGGGTCAGTTCAAGGTATTTCCGGAAGTTGAGCGGAAATTCTTGGGCGTTGCCGCCGGTCGGTAAGCCACGCCCGGGAGCGATTTTGGCCCCAACCCCAGCCCGTAGGGGTCAATGGCGGCCGCAACCCCACTCCTCGTGCTGTTGGAACGGAAGATGCTGCCCTTGCCCCGGACGCTGCCGGCCCTTCAGCCCAGCACCGATCACGGCCCCAAAACGCACCATCGCCGGAACGCATCCCATCGTCCTGTAGGCAGCCGGTTCGAAGAGGTTCAGAGCAAAGTCGGCGGACGAAAGGAAGGCGCACCGGCTATGTATCCCGGGCGATTCCGCCGATCGATTCTGCTTGTCGATTCTGCCGGTTAATTCTGCTGGTCGTCGCGGCGGTGCAGCGTCGGCTGATCGTTGCCGTTGTCACCGCTGTTGTCGCTGGTGTCGTCGCCCGCATTCGGATCGTTGGGATCCGTGCTCACGCGCCGCAGCGAGGGCCGCGTGATGCCCTTGGTGTCAGTCAGCCGGCGCTTGTTCTCGATGCGCGCCAGCCGCGCCTTGACGTTGTCGAACTCCGAGGTCGTGACCAGGTAATCGGCCTTGGGCGGCAGGAAGTGCGCGATCTCCTCCTGCGTGTGCAGAATGCGGTCCGGCGTCTGCGGATGATCGCTGAAGGCCTTGGCCACCAGGCCGGGCTTCCGCTTTTCGAGCGCCTGAATCTTCTCAAAGAAGCTGATGAACGCCTGCGGATCGTAGCCGGCGCGGTACATGTATTGCACGCCCAGGAAATCCGCCTGCGCCTCGAACTCGCGCGAGAACTCCAGGAAGGTCACGGGAATGGCCAGTTGCGCCGCTTCATAGATGCCGTAGCCGGTCCAGCTGTAGCCTGTCATCATGATCAGCGGCACCATGCCGATCTGCGCGTACTCGGCGCGCGTCATCTCCCGCATCGCATGGTGCGCGCACACGTGCGCCGTCTCGTGCGCCATCACCCCGGCAAGCTCGGCTTCCTCGTCTGCGGCCAGAATCAGCCCCGAATTCACGTAGAAAAACCCGCCGGGCAGCGCGAAAGCGTTGATCTCGTCGGAGTCGATCACCTTGATCGTGAACGGCACCTTGCAGTCGGAGTTTTTCACGATATTCTGCCCGATGCGGTTGATGTACTCGTCCACCACCGGATCGGTGATAAACCGCGTGCTCTTTTCGATCTCGTCCGCGTACTGCTTGCCCATCTTGATTTCGCTGTCGGTCGAGAACCAGTTGCCCATGCCGCGGCAGCCGATGCAGCGGTTGCCCACCGCATTCACATCCTCAATGCTGCCCGGCTTCACCTTCTCCAGCTCGCTGCCGGGATCGACCACCTTCTCCGGATCCACCTTCTCGCCGGTGTCCGTCGTCACGCAATCTCCGCCCACAGGCGTGGTTCCAGGCGCCGCGTCATCCGCGCTGCCGTCGCCGCCCTTGTCCTTCTTCTTGTCCTTCTTGCTTTCCGAGCCGTTCGCCGGGCACGGATTCACCTGCGCGCTGTTGGCGGAAGACGCGCTCCCGCTTGCGGGCTGCTTCGCTGGAGCTGGCTGGTCGCCGCCAACCGGCGTGGTGCCCGGCGCCGGCTGTGCTGAGGCTGCCGGCTGTTGTGCGGGCTGCTGCGCCTGGCTCGACTGCGCCGAAGCGGAGCCATTTTGTGGCGTGTTCGCCGGAGCCGGATTCGTTCCGGTGGAGGACTGGGCCCAGAGGCCCGTGGCCAGCGCGAACGTCAACCCTGCCAGAATCGACACGCTCGAATTCATCCGAAGTGCCCTCATGACTTTACCTCCAGCGTGCAGGCCGCGCGCGGTCCGGCGCCGCTTCGCTCTATCGCCTTAGACGCTAGTATCCGCCTCTTTGGTAACGAAGGGAAGGATATTTCCATTTTCGGGGATTATTCCAGTCATTCCCGCCGGTTTTTCTGCCCATCCCTCCGCCACGGCCGTTTTCTGCGCCGCCCGGTCCCGCGCCTCCAGGCGCTGCCGCGCCCCCGCCTGGGGAAATCCCCCCGTACCCCTTTGCTATAAAGTGAGAAACGCTGCATGGGAGGATTTGCTTGCGGCAGAACCTTGTAAGCCTGGCTGCATGGGCGGTCAATCTCGCTGTCTTGGGGACCTTGCCCCTCGTGGCCCAGAAGAAAGCCGTCCCGCCGGCTCCGCCACGAGCCTCCGGGACGGGACCCGCGGCCGTTCTCGACGCCACCAGCCTTGGGTCTCCGCTCGTCCTCGACCGGGACTGGCGCGTCGGCATCACCGCCAATCCGGCGGCTGCGTCCCCGAATTTTGACGACTCCTCCTGGGCTATCCGCACCGCCGGCTCCTCCATGGCCGAAGTCCCGGATGTCGATCAACCCCAGTCGTCCGACAAAACCGTCCACGTCATAGTGGAGACTCCGGGCGGTCCCATCGAGCCGGGGAGCAGCGGCAAACAGCGCTACGCCTGGTTCCGGCTTCACATCCGCCTCGCCCCCAACCACGGTCCCATCGCCCTGCTCCTCGAGTTGCCGGTCTCGCAGAACACCGCCCTGGGCGTCTCCTCGGGATTGAACGCAGACGTCTTCGCCAACGGTCGGCTCATTCAGCCTGAAGGCCCGCATGGGAATGACCCCGGACGCTATCAGGCCATCAGCCGCATCTACAACCTCAACGTCGATCCCTCGGTCACTGCCCTGGTGCTCGCGGTCCGCTCCATTTACATCCCCGTCGGGCAGGGTTCGTACACCACATTCTTTTCCGGCCGCACGCTTATGCTGGGCAGTCGCGGCGACCTTGCCCGCGAGCTGACCCTTTGGCGCGACCGCAGCCTCTTCGAGCGCCTGCCGCGCCTGATTTACTCCGTGCTCCTCATCGTTCTCGCCGCCTTTCTGCTGGCGCTTTACTTTGCTCAGCGCGGGCACCTCGAGTACCTGTGGCTGGCCCTGCATTACCTGGTGCAGGCCCCCATCGGCTTTATCGAGCTCTACGGCAGCTTCGCGCGGCTCGACAGCCTTTGGTACGCGGCTCTGATCATGCAGCTCGTGCTGGCCTCGGCCTATCTCTTCTTCGAATTTCTCGTGGCCTTTCTCGCCCTGCCGCGCAAGTGGTACATCCGCTGGCTGCGCTATTGCGCGCCCATCCTGGCCTGCGTGGGCCCCACCCTGCTCCTGGTCTTCCACGGCAGGGTTGTCGCCGTTCTTCTGGCCGTCATCTTCTTCGGCGTTCTCCTCTGGCTTATCTGGTGGTCCATCTTCGTCTTTGTCACGCTCATCGTGGCAACGTTCAGGCGCAACTTTGAGGCCGGCCTTCTGCTCGTTCCCCTGGTGCTCACACTGGTTGGCGTCATCGAGCCTGTGGTGCTGGCTACCCTGAAAGAGAGCACCGGGCAGGATTATCGTTCCCCGCTGACTGTGATGGCCGGCCCCATCCCCTTTCACTTCTCCTCTTTCGGCGACTTCACCGGCATTCTGGTCATCGTGCTCATCATCTTTTTCCGCTTTCTCCGCATCCAGCGCACCCAGGAGCGCGTATCGAGCGAGCTTGAGGCCGCGCGCAGCGTGCAGGAGCTGCTGATTCCTCTGGAAAAACCGGCCACGCCCGGCTTTGAAGTGGACTCCATCTACAATCCGGCCAACGAGGTGGGCGGCGACTTCTTTCACGTGCAGGCCATCGGCGAGCGCGGCATCCTCGTGGTTATTGGCGATGTGGCCGGCAAGGGCCTCAAAGCGGCCATGAACGTCTCCATGCTGATGGGCGCGCTGCGCCGCACGTCGGAGACCGATCCGGCCCGCATTCTCGAGTCGCTGAATCGCGTGCTCGTGGGTACCGAAAGCTTTACCACCTGCCAGGCGGCCTGGTTCGGACTGAACGGCGAGCTCGTCCTCGCCAATGCCGGTCATCTGCCCCCTTATCTCAACAGCCAGGAGGTCGCCGTCGCCGGCGGGCTCCCGCTCGGCGTTCTGCCCGAGATTCATTACGAGGAGCTGCGTTTATATCTCCATCCCGGCGATCGCATCCTCCTTATGTCTGACGGAGTGGTGGAGGCGCGCAAGCCTTCCGGCGAACTCTTCGGCTTTGACCGTGTGCACAATCTCAGCAACCAGAGCGCGTTTTATCTGGCTGAAGCGGCCAAGGCCTTCGGGCAGGAAGACGACATTACCGTGCTCACGGTACGGCGTCTGGCGCAGATGGCCGCCTGATTCTCTATCGGCCTCCAATCGCCTTCTTCCCTTCCGGGTACGCCAGCGCAAAGCCGCCTTTGCGCGCAAATCTTCTCCCCCGCAACAAGGTTGCTGCGCAGCCTTTTGAGCCGCGCAGGAACCTTCTGTCTCACTGACCTGCCGGAGTCAGTGGAGCAGCTCGAGCGCATTCGCGAGTTTCTTGACCAATCCAGGCGGACAAACATTCAGCCGGCGTCTTGCATTGCCTGCGCTTGCTTGAAACCTCTCCGGCACATGCAGGTGCGCCCGCGCCGGCCCATGTCTCAGAAAGGTAGGCGCTTCAAGCTGCGAAATTGTCATGGAATCGTGGAAAGAATGCAAATTTCTCGCTGATGCCGGAGCAGTCAGTGCACCCGCGGTTTCACCCGCGCTTCAAAGACAAAAAACTGCATCGGAAGCTGATTAGCCGGTGAGTTGAAAGTGAATATCCTGACCCCGCGCGAAGGCACGCGTCATGCGCGGCCGGACCCCCCTCAGGGCTGGTTTCGCCACAGCCAGGGCACGAATGAGAACTCGAGGTACCAGGTCAAAAAGAAGAGCACCGCCACGGCCAGGACCGTCCACAAATACATCTTCACCGGCAGCGTTTCCATCAGGTGCTCGCCGTTCCCCGTGTCCACGCGCCATGGCCGCGCGAAAAGAATGCCGCTCAGAAAGCAGATGCAGCCGGCCAGCGCAATATTTTCCAGCGCCAGAACAAGCCGGTCTTCCATCCGGCTGCCGGGCACGAAAAATGCGCTCAGCCATACCGGGCCAAGCGACAGAATGCTCAGGAAAAACGAGAGCGCCTTGGCGATATCGAGCATCATGGCCGGCTCCCGTCGCATGGTGGCCTGCAGAACACTGCGCGTTGCGCGCGCTTCCACCGCCGCGGCGGTTCCCGATTGCATTCTAACTCTGCTGTCAAACGCCCATCACTTGAGATCGCGCCAGTTCGGCCCGAAACCCAGGCCGGCCACCAAAGGCACGCTCAACTCCACCACCCCCTCCATCTCCGCGCGCACCAGCTCGCCCACTTCCGTGGTCTCCTCGAAAGGCACCTCAAACAGCAGCTCGTCGTGCACCTGCAGCACCATGCGCGTTTTCAAGCCGCGTTCGGCCAGCTTGCGGTCGAGCGCGATCATCGCCAGCTTGATCAGGTCCGCCGCGGTTCCCTGCAGCGGCGTGTTGATGGCCGTCCGCTCGGCAAAGCCGCGCTGGTTGGGATTCCGGCTCTCGATGTCCGGAATGGGCCGCAGCCGGCCAAACAAGGTGCGCACAAATCCGTCTTTGCGCGTCTGTTCGAGCGTCTTCTCAATGAACGCCCGCACCCCCGCGTAGCGCGCAAAATAGCGGTCGATGTACGCCTTCGCCTCAGCCTGCGGAATGCCCAGTTGTGCCGCCAGCCCGAACGCCGAAATGCCGTAGACGATGCCGAAATTCACTGCCTTGGCGCGGTTGCGCGTCTCCTTGTCCATGCCCTCGATGGGCACGCCGAAAACCTCGCTCGCCGTGAGGGTGTGAATATCGACCTCCTCGGAGTATGCCCGCTTCAGCGGCGGATCGCCGCTGAAATGTGCCAGCAGCCGCAGCTCGATCTGCGAGTAATCCGCCGAAAGCAGTTGCGTGCCCGGCCGCGCCGTAAACGCTGCACGAATCTCGCGGCCCAGCTCCGTGCGCACGGGAATGTTCTGAAGGTTCGGATTCACGCTTGAGAGCCTTCCCGTGGATGTGGCCGCTGCCTGGAAGGTCGTGTGCACGCGCGATTCCGCGTCGGCCAGCAGCGGCAGCGCATCGATGTAATTCGATTTCAGCTTGGCCAGGTGCCGATACTCGAGCACCAGCTTCGGCACTTCGTGTTTCTCCGCCAACTGCTCCAGCACATCCTGCGCCGTGGAAATCGCCTTGCCCTTGCCGCGCACCACCGGCGCAGGCAGTCCCAGGTGGGTAAACAGCACCGCGCCCAGCTGCTTGGGCGAGTTGATGTTGAACCGCTGCTCGGCCAGCTCAAAGATGCGCTCGCCCACACGTGTCAACTCGCCGCTAAACTTCTCTGAAAGTCTGCCCAACGCAGTTGCGTCGATGCGCACGCCGGCCTGCTCCATGCGAAAAAGTACCGGCGCCAGCGGCAAGTCAATCTCGCGATAAGCCCGCTCCACGCCCGCCTTTTGCGCTTCCTGTTGGAGCGCCGGCGTCAGCGCCTCAATTGCCGCCGCGCTCGCCACGGGCGTGGCCGGCGGAGCCTGGTTGTGCCGCGCCGCCACGTCCGCCAGCGTCTGCGTGGCGTGCGTGGGATTCAGCGCGTAGCTCAGCAGCATGGTATCTTCCACGGCGCCGCGCAGGCCAATTCCCTTCTCCGCTAAAACGTGCAGAGCCTCTTTCACGTCGTGCGTGCGCTTGGGCACATTCTCGTCTTCGAGCAGTGCGCGCAGCTCCGGCGTGAGTTCGATGCGCAAGGCAACTGCGGAGTCCGCGGCAACACCCGCGCAGGAGCTTGCCTGTTTCGCCGCCGCCTCGGCCACGTCGAGGAGCGACAGCGTCTCCGCCGCATCGCCCTCCTCTTCCTCCTCTTCCACGGCCGCAGCCTCCGCCGCCTCCAGCGCAAAGGCAAATCCGCCCGCGCGCGCAGCCGCATAAAATGCGGCCATCTGCTCCTCGCTCGGCTCGTCGATCAGCTCGACGGTCGCCGCATTTGCGGAGGGCGCCAGGTCCTTCAGCATCGACGTGAATTCAAGCTCGGTGAACAGCTCGCGGCACGCCTCCACGTCCGGCGGCTGCGTCTCCATCGCCGAAAGTTCGAGTGGCAGCGGCACGTGGCTATCGATGGTCACCAGCTCTTTCGAAAGCAGCACCGCCGCGCGGTTCTGCTCCAGCGACTCGCGGTAAGTCTTGCGCTTCACCTCCGCCGCGCGGTCCAGCACCGCTTCCACGCTGCCGAATTCCACGATCAGGTCCACGCTGCCTTTGTCGCCAATCCCGGGCGCGCCGGGAATGTTGTCCACCGAGTCGCCCCGCAGCGCCATCACGTCCACCACTTTTTCCGGAGGCACGCCCAGGGTCGCGGTTACGCCCGCGGGATCGAGAATCAGGTTGTCCTTTTGCGGATTTAGAATCTTCACCTGCTCCGTGACCAGCTGCATCATGTCCTTGTCGCCGGAGACGATGAAGACCTCGTGCCCGCGCTCCGCAGCCTCGCGCGCCAGCGTGCCGATCACGTCGTCGGCCTCGAAGCCTACCGCCTCCAGGATGGGGATTCGCAGCGCATCGAGCGACCGCCGGATGTAGGGAATCTGCCGCCGCAGATCCTCGGGCATCGAGGAACGGTTGGCCTTGTACCCCTCGTAGCTCACGTCTTCAAAGCACTGCGTCTTGCTGTTCCACTTGCGCAGAGCGCCCATCGTCCGCGCGCGCTCGTCGCGAAACACTTCGCCGCTGGGGTCGAAGACCGCGGCGAAATACTTCGGCGCAAAATCCTGGCGCAGCTTCTTGATCATGTTCACGAACACGTAGATTGCCGCCGTCGGTAGCCCCGCGCGCGTCGACATGGGGCGGCTGCGCTGCATGGCGTGATAGGCGCGAAAAATAAACGACATCGCATCGAGCAGAAAAACCGGCGGCTTGTTCGTCTCGTTCACGCTTGTGAGCATAGCAGGGCGACTGGCCATTCAGGCTCCGGAGGAAGCCGTTGTGCACCCCTATCTGCTGGCGCTCGACTCCGGCGATCTCAGCCTAAGCGCCGCATCCCGGTGAAAGCCGATTCTTCGTGCAGGTCTTTCCGGCGGCATGGTCAGTACACGGATCGCGCGGATGATCCCGTCGATATTCTTATCTTGCGTCTCCATCCTTCGTTTCAGCTCGGCGAGCTTTTCAGCAACCGCTTTTTGCGTAGCCAGCATCCCGCGCAGACGCACGAAGGCCCGGACCACAAAAATGCTCATCTCCACCGAGCGCGGAGAGTTCAGAACACTGGCGGCCATGATGGCTCCATGCTCAGTGAAAGCATACGGCGACGAGCGCCGGC
>DATJRT010000049.1:0-10834 GCA_035504495.1 Occallatibacter sp. | reverse complement strand
CGGACAACTGTCTTTCATTCTTCTGCGGGGAACGGCGCACGGTGCAATTTGGTTTCTCATCAACATCGTTCTCAGCGGCCTTAGCAAGGGGCAGATGCCTTGGGCGGCGATCGTTTTGGTGTCGTTGTTCTTTTTTGTCGTAGGCTGCATGCGTGGACGGAGTGAGTGGAATCGCGCCGAGAGGCGCTACCATGACGCGATGAAGATAATGGATTCGATGGCTGAAGAAGCGGCCCGGCAGAATCAAGGAGATTCGATGAGTTGAAAGGACACGGCTTCAGTGATGCGAAGCCGAAAGAACTGCCGAAAGGAATTCGCATTAGAGCTTCCTGGAAAATCTCCGTGAAAGGCTTTGTAACAGGGCAACATAAGAGGAACTATAAATGGCGATCAACGACAATCCCGGCCCCCGCACCACCGGCAAAGTCCGTCCCCACCAGACGCAGAATGAAGCCCTGCTCTTCGAGAAGTCCGCGCCCGGCAAGCGCGCCTACAAGCTGCCCCCGCTCGACGTGCCTCCTGTCGATGCAGCGCAACTGCTCGGCGCCGCTTTGCGTGACAAAAGCGCGGAGCTCCCCGAGCTCTCCGAAATCGAAATCATCCGCCACTTCACGCGCCTTTCCACATGGAACTACGCCATCGATCTGGGCATGTACCCGCTCGGCTCCTGCACCATGAAGTACAACCCGCGCGTCAACGAGTTCGTCGCCCGTATCGAGGGCCTGGCCGACGCCCA
Source organism: Occallatibacter sp. (assembly GCA_035504495.1). Lineage (GTDB taxonomy): Bacteria > Acidobacteriota > Terriglobia > Terriglobales > Acidobacteriaceae > Telmatobacter. Next base: position 10,098 of record DATJRT010000049.1, on the reverse strand, counting down.
CCCCTACCGTCCCGAGTCGCTCGCCCAGGGCATCCTCGAGATCTTCGACCTATTGCAGCGCTGCCTGCTCGACATCACCGGCATGGAGGCCATCACCCTCCAGCCTGCGGCCGGCGCGCACGGCGAGTTCACTGGAATTTTGTTGACCCGCGCCTGGCATGAGTCGCGCGGCAATCCTCGCCATAAAATCCTCATCCCGGACTCCGCCCACGGCACCAACCCCGCAACCGCGGCCATCTGCGGGTATGAGGTTGAAAATCTCAAGTCGAACCCCGACGGCGGCATCGATCTTGAAGCTCTCGCCCGCCAGGTCACCGGCGACACCGCTGCGCTCATGCTCACCAACCCTTCCACGCTCGGCGTCTTTGAAAACCAGATTCACAAGATCGCCGACATCCTTCACGCGAAAGGCGCGCTGCTCTACATGGACGGCGCCAACATGAACGCCCTCGTGGGCAAGGTGCGGCCCGGCGACTTCGGCGTGGACGTGATGCACCTCAACCTGCACAAGACTTTTTCCACGCCCCACGGCGGCGGCGGCCCTGGCTCCGGCCCCGTGGCCTGCAAGAAGTTTCTTGAGCCGTTTCTTCCCATCCCCGTCCTTGTTCGCAGGGCAGGGTCCAGCGAACCGAGGGACCAAGGGACTGAGACCCGCACTTCAGAACAATCACCAATCGGGGGTGCCCCGGGTTTCCCGGGAGACCGGGGAACCTCAAATTCCGCTTCGCAGGAATGGGAAGAATTCGACGCCGATCGGGCCGAGATCGAAGCCGGTCCCCTCTTCCGCGCGCCGTTTTTCGACCCGGCCACAGGCGAGCGCGTGGGCGATGACGACCCCATGCCTCTGCACGCTCCGCAATCCGGCCAACTGTCTTGGGATTACAACCGCCCCTATTCCGTGGGCCGCGTGCGCGCCTTCTACGGCAATACCGGCATGTTCATCCGCGCCCTCGCCTACATCCTCGCCAACGGTCCCGACGGCCTGCGCCAGACCACCGAAGACGCGGTGCTCAACGCCAACTACATCCGCAGAAAACTCGAAGACCTCTACGAGCTGCCCTATAACACGCCCTCCATGCACGAAGTGGTCTTCAGCGACAAGCGCCAGGCCGCGCGCGGCATTAAAACCGGCGACATCGCCAAGCGCCTCATCGACTACGGCTTCCATCCCTACACCGTCAGCTTCCCCCTCATCGTTCCCGGCGCGCTTATGATCGAGCCCACCGAGAGCGAATCGGTCGAAGAGCTCGACCTCTTCATCGCCGCCATGCGCAGCATTGCGCATGAAGCGGAATCCGCTCCAGAACTGATAAAAAACGCGCCCCACTCCACCCGCGTCTCGCGGCTCGATGAAGTCCAGGCCGCGCGCAAGCCCATCCTGCGCTGGAAGCCGCCGGCATAGCGCTGCTCCGGCGCCCCGCAGGGTGCGCCTTAATTCTCCGCCGCGTACGGCAGCGTAAACGAGAACACCGCGCCCTTCCCCACCTCGCCCTCCGCCCAGATCTTGCCCCCGTGTCGCGCGATAATCCGCGAAGCCGTGGCCAGCCCGATCCCCGTCCCCGGAAAATCGCTCTGCGCGTGCAGGCGCTGGAAGGGTTTGAACAGCCGGTCGGCATAGCGCGGGTTGAACCCGGCGCCGTTGTCGCACACAAAATACACCGTGCCCGCAGCCTCTTCCCGGTAGCCGAATTCGATCTCCGCCTCCTCCAGCCGCGAGGTGTACTTCCACGCGTTGTTCAGCAGGTTTTCGAGCGCCACGCCGATCAGTCCCTCGTCCACCATCGCGTGCGCTCCCTGGGCCACCTTGATTCGCACATTTCTCTTTTTGTCCCCGGCCTGCAGATTGACGAGAATCGTCTCCGCCATCTTGCTCAGGTCCACCGGCGTCCGCCGCAGCGGTGCGCTCGTGGCCCGCGAAAGGTTCAGCAGGTCGTCGATCAGCGCACCCATGCGGTCCGTTCCTTCCACCAGCTTCTCCATCAGCTCGCTGTCCTCGGCGCTGGCGCGCGTGGTGCTCGAGTTCTGCAGCAGGAAGGCGATGTTGGCCACATGCTGCAGTGGTCCGCGCAGATCGTGCGCCACCGAGTACGAGAAAGCCTCCAGCTCCTTGTTCGCCTCCGTCAACTCCGCCGTGCGTTCGCGAACCCGCGCTTCGAGCGCGTTGCGCGACTCCTCGAGCGCGCGATCGCGCGCCTGGATCTGCTCCAGCATCTCGTTGAACGACTGCACCAGGAAGGAAAGTTCGTCGCTGCTCGCGGGCATGGGCGCACGCACGGAGTAGTCCCGTTCCCGGCTCACCACCTGCGCCGTGCCCGCCAGCTCCGTCAACGGGTCCGTCACCAGGTGCCGGATGGTGGAGGTGGCGAAGACCGCGATGGCGAAGCACAACGAAAGAATCAGCGCCGAGAGCAGGCCGAATTGTCCCGTGCGCCGCGTCAGCTCGCCGCTGCCCGCAAGCAGATACACCGCGCCCAGCTCCCGCCCCTCGAATTCGATGCGGCTGCCCATCAGGATATTCGCGCCCTTTGACCAGTACTGGCGCTTTTCGTCCGGCGCAAGTTTCACGCTCAACTCCAGATTGGCGCCCAGGTCCTGCCGGTAGGTCGCAAACGGCTTGCCGTCCGCGCTCACAATCTCCGCCCAGCGGATGTGCGGAGAATGCTTCAGCGCCGACAACGTGCTTTCGGCCGCCTGCTGATCGTCGAACAAAAGCGGCGTCACGCTGTTCGCGCCCACGATGCCCGCTTCGGTGGTCAGCGAGCTGATCAGATCCTGCCGCAGGGTGTACAGGTCGTAGGCCAGAAACGCCACATAGGCCAACAGCAGCGCCGTGCCCGTCACCAGCAGGTTCAGCCGCGTCAGCTTGCCGGCAATCGATCGTGGATTCCAGAGGTTCATGGCTGCTCCTCCGGGGGCGTTCCCATCACCGAGGACGCCACCCGCAGCAGCTCCGAGCTGAGAATCAGGTGGGTGCGGTCCACCGCGTCCAGGTTCACGGCAAAACGCACGTGATCTCCCTGCATCACGAACTGGATCATGCCGCCATGCTTGAGAAAATCCGGCGCGTCGCTCACCGTCAGCACGTCGGCCCTGCCCAGCGCGGCCAGATCGGCGGCCATGCCCTCGCCCTCATCCGCGCTGATGAACACCACGTCGCATCCTCGCGCCGCCGGCGCATCCCCGATCCGCATCACCCGCACGGCGCGGTTGTCGATGCTTTCGTTGGCGGTAATGTCATCCAGCACGTGGCCGATGGGATCGCGCCCGAGAATGCAGATTTCGAAATTCGCGCGATGTGCCTCGCCCGTCCCGCCGGAGAGGCGCATGAATTTTCCGAAATTGAAAAGGTACGCGGCCTTCACGTCGTATTCTGACGGTTTCGGCTGCGCCGTGGCGCCCGCCAGCGGAAGCAGAAGCCACAATGCAAGCAGCCCACGCCGCAGAGCCGCCGAGCCCCTTTTCGTCAGGCTCGCGCGCGGGAACGGTTCCACTCGATTCGATCGCGGCATGGTTTTCCCAAGCATTTCAGGAAATTCTCTGCACCGGAGCCGACGCCCTGAAGTCGACGCGGCCAGCGGGGAGCGACGACCTTGTACGGCGTTAAAAGGGCTGCAACATTTCCCAGGATGCAGTAAGAAGTATAGGAGTCCCCGCCAGGGCTCGTGCACGCTCCGGGCATGCTCTTCACTGCGTCTTCAATGGGTCCATGTCAGCCCCGCGTATGCTGTGCGGCGGATGCCCACCTGGTTTCCGTTGTCGCCCCCGAACTCATTGTGCTCGGGGCGCAGCAGGTTGCGTCCCGCCGCCGTAAATGCGAATCCCTCGCCGATCCTCCAGCCGAAGTGCGCGTCCGCCGTCTGATACGCCTTCACTCCCTGCGCCGGAAGGCTGCTCACATACCGGTAATCGAGATCGAGCTCGGTGCGATGCGGCAGATTGAACTGCATCTCGCTTGCCGCTTGATAGCGCGGGCTCGATCCCATGTAGCCCGCCGCCGTCCCCGTGTCGGAATAGCCCGGCCGCGGATGCATGGCCAGGTGAATCAGCGAGAAATTTCCCTTGAGCTCCCACCATGCAACCGGCTTCCAGTCCGGCGCAATCTCCCCGCCCGCCGTGGTGCCGTCGATTCCGTTGGCATACGGCACGTTCAGCAGCAGCGCGGGGATGGGGCTGGAAATCGTCGAATAGAAGAGCGTGCCGTAGCTCTCGAGCTGGTCGTAGCGGTTGTAGAATGCGGCCACGTCGGCGTACAACGATCGGGTCAGCAGCTGCCGGTAGCCCGCTTCGTACCCCATCATCACCTCCGGCTTGAAAAAAGGGTCGCCTTCCACGCGGATCAAAAACGGCGGACTCGGCGCCACCACCCCCGTCAGCTCGAGGTCCTGGTCCAGCCTTCCCGGCGTGCGCACCGAGCGCGAGAACGCCGCCCACAGCGTCGCATGCGGGCTGCGCGTCCACAGCAGCCGCGCGCTGGGCTCATACACAAATCCGCAGTAGTTGTTCTCTTCGAACTTCGATCCCACGATGAGGCTCAGCCGCCGCGGCGTCAGCTCGATCGCATCCTGAAAGAACGCGCTGTAAATGAAATCCGTCTGCTCGTGGTGCAGAAAATTCACCGTCGGCTGCGACTGTATGTACTGGCTCGGGCTCAGCCGCATGCCCGCACCCCAGATGATCTCCTGCCGCGCCGGCTCTCCCAGTCCGGGCCATTGAAAGCGATGAATGAAATCCAGGTCGACCGTGTCCCGCGTCTCGCCGAACTGCGGCCCCTGCCGGTTCGTCCGGTCGAAATACGCCTGTGCGCGGATATCGGATCCCCTGGCAAATCGGCGATTCCAGTTGAGCACCAGGTCGCCCCCGGAGATCGCCTGCGCTCCGTCCACGGAAAGCTGCTCGAGAGGGCTGTAGACGCCCAGGCCCACCTGCTCACCCGAATCTCCCGTGTAGATGTCCCCCTCGGCGGAAAACTCATCGCTCGCCGTCGGCGTCCAGTCCGCGCGAAATCCTCCGTGCACCAGGTGCCAGCGGTCGTACGCATCGTATCCGGGATTCAATTCGTCCTCGCGATCGAATCCATGCACAAACAGCCGGTATGCAAGGTGATTCCCATGGCGCAATCCCTCCTGCACCGTCCCGTTAAACCGGTCCAGCCGTCCTGAAAGCGCCGTAGCCAGCGTTCCCTGGGTGTCACGCGCATGCTTGGTAATGATGTTGATGACGCCGTTGACCGCGTTCGATCCCCAGATCGACCCGCCCGGACCGCGAATGATCTCGATCCGCTCCACGTCCTCGAGCGGCGTATCCTGCACGTCCCAGTACACCCCCTCAAAAAGCGGGGTGTACACACTTCTGCCGTCGATCAGCAGCAGAACATCCCGCGAAAACCCTCCGTTCAGCCCGCGAATTCCCACTGCCCAGGCATTGCCTTCGCTCTCGGCCACGTCCACGCCGGGAACCGTGCGCAGAAGATCGGGAATCGTGGTCGCTCCCGACCGGCGGATATCATCCTGCGTGAGTACATAGATCGCCGCCGGCGTCCGCCAAACCCCTTCGGGCTCCTTGGTTACCGTCGTGACCTCGATATTTCCCAGTTGTTCGAGAGAAAGTGACTTGAGCTCTTTCGTCTTCGTCGCCGCGCCGGACTGCGTGGGCCCCGGTGCTGCGGACGTTGCGGCCGCCGGCAGAGAACCGGCCATAAGGCACAGGGCAAAGGAAACAATTCGGGCGCGAGTCATTTGGGGCGCAGCAGGCCCTCACATCATTCAGTGTCGATCCGTTGGGGACGGTCCCGTGGGTGGGAAGCATTCCCGGGCAAAATGGTTGCCCGCGCAACAAATTCTTCCGCGTGCTGACCTTTCGCCGCTTGCCGCTCAGGCTGCTGCGCCGGGAGTGATCGGGTTTGCCTGGGAGGTCGCCGGCTCCTTGGCATGCGCCAGATGCTTTCCCACCACCTGCAACAGCTTGGCCGGCTGACCCTTGCGCACAAAATCCGTCACGTAGGGCGCAATGTCGGCAGGAAGGCTCCACATATCGGAAAGCACAACGATCGGCGTATCCGGCAAAAGCCCTCGAATCTCCTGCGCAAATTCGGTCGATGTGCGCAGCGATTGCAGCCGGTAGTCGAGCAGAACGAGGCCGATGGTGTCGTCCTTCGGAATCTCCGCTCCGGCAAACTTCACCAGTGCGGAAACCGGCTCGTACCCCGCATGTTGCAACAGCATCCCGTAAATCTCAAGGTGCGTCGGATCGTCATCGACAATCAGCACCTTCGCCCGGCTCGAGAGCTGGTCTGACTCCTGGCTGGCGAGCCGATCTGGGAATTGACCTGACGTCATCGCAGTACCTCCATCTGCCAAGCCATTCGTGTGAGGGTCCCTGAAAGCCGTGCTTTGTTTTATAAGACGGATAAATGGCCCTGAAGTGAGTACCAGGGTGCGTATTGAAGTGCCTATTGACGTGAGTCTCTTAAGCTCTCTCTGTGCGCTCGCTGGCCCATCGGCCGTCCCCGGCGTGCCCACTTAAACCCTGCGAAATCAACTCCTCATCCCGATCTCGCCCTGGCAAAACCGCGCCCGCTTCGGCGCCGCTTTCACTTCTGCTCGCTCCCCCCTCGCGCGCGCGTTGTCCCATTTCGATCTGCTGCGCCCTTTGATAGGACGCAGGACATCCATTTCAGCTCGCTCCTCGCCTTGAGCGTCTCAAGGCTCCGGCGATGTGCGCCGATGTCCTCACTGCGTAAGGACCGTCTTTCTCCGCCCTTCCGCGTTCCTGAGAGCGCCGGAACCAGAAGCCGCAAGCGCTCCCGCCGAGGCATCGATGTTCCGCTATGCTGCGTCGCCGCTCCGCTCTCCTGCCTTGCCGCGTTCGCCGCGCACCCGCATCCGGGCCTTGCGTGCGTCCCGGCTTACCGCCGCGTATTCGCCTGCGCCTTTACTCGCCCCGCTCTTATTCGCCCCGCTCTTGCTTCTCGGCGGCTGCACCGCCTCGCTCGCATCCGCCGCGGCCGTCTCCGGTCCCACACCCATCTCTTCGCCTGCGCTGCCGCCCAACCCGCTATCGCTCACCCCCGCAAGCGCCACCATCCAGGCGTGGCAAACTCTCCAGTTCACGCTCACCGGCGCAGACAATCCCACCGGCTGCATCTGGTCCACATCCAGCTCTTCCGTTCTTTCTTCTCTCGATGGCGGCCAGTTTCAAGGCCAGCAGGTCGGCAGCGCCACCGTCTCCGTGGCCTGCGGCACGCTCGCTGCGCAGGCCGCTGTCACCGTGATTCCGCAGGTTGTCTCCGGTCCCATCGTCATCTCGAGCGGCGGAACGTACTCCGGCAACTGGAACAGTGACGACCCCGCCACACCCGCCGTCACCATCGCCACCGGCGATCCGGTCACCATTGAAGATTCCTTCATCACCAGCCGCGGCACCCTCATTCACATCCTCGGCGCGGCCGCCGGCGCGCACGTCACCATCGAGAATGTCACCGCAACCGCGCTCGATCCCGGCGTTGAAGGCCTTCAGCGCGGCGCTTTCGTCTCCGCCACAAACATCGTCGCGCTCGTCGTCCGCAACTGCACCGTCACCGGCGTCAGCTTCGGCGTCTACGCCGCCGGCTCCACGGTTTCCACGCTGCAGGTTCTCAACAATCTCGCCCTCAATCTCGAGGACCGCTCGAGCGACGGCCAGGGCGGGCTGCTCGCCGCGCGGCCCGATCCCGGCCACTTCGTCATCCTCGGCCGCGTCGTCGCCCCCGAAGGCGCTGAAATCGGCTGGAACAAGGTCGTGCAGACCATGGGCCAGAGCTCGGTTGAAGATGTCATCAATATCTTCCGCACTCAGGGCGCACCCGGCGCGCCTGTCTGGGTCCATGACAACTACATCGAAGGCAACTCCTCGCCCTCGGCCCCCAACAACTACACCGGCGCCGGCATCATCGCCGACGGCGGCAGCGCCGCGCCCGTCACCGCTTTCGCACTCTTCGAGAACAACGACGTCGTGCACACCGCCGGCTCCGGCGTCGTCATCGCCAACGGCCACGACGTGATCGCGACCGGCAACCGCATCGTCTCCTGCGGCCAGGACGCTTCCGGCACATGGTTTGCCATGACCTACGCCAACGCCGCGTCCATCTGGGATGGCTACAATTCCGGCCCGGCGCTCTTCTTTAACAACACCGTCACCGCAACCGCGGGCGGCCTCGTGCGCCCCAACGCCGAAGACAATCCCATGGCAGCCGATTTCTGGGGCAGCCCGCTCAGCATGACCTACCCCGGCAACTCGGCAAGCGGCAACGACTTCACCAATCCCTGTCTCGTGAATGGAACCCTGAACCTCGCCGCCGAAGACGCGGAGCGCGCCTTCTGGGCAGCCAAAGTCGCCGCCGCCGGCGAACTCATCGGCGACCAGCACGAGTAAAGCAGGAAACAGGGATCAGGAAACAGGGAGTAGGGAGTAGGGAACAGGGAACAGAGACTGATGCGCCAGGAAAGAACCTGATGCGCCGAGACCCAAACTCAGAATCGGCGACTGTCCCTTTGTCTCCTCGTTCCCTTGTTCCCTTGTTCCCTTGGCCCCTTAATCCCTTGGTCCCTCGATCCCTCGTTCCCTCGTTCCCTACTCCCTGCTCCCTCGTTTCCTGAACACCACCTTCAACTCACGCCGCCAATCCTCGCCCAGCGCCACCAGTTCCCACTCCACCTGCGGCGAAAGGTAGCCGAGCACCGACTGATTCGCCGGATGAATGCGCAGCGCGGGCGCAGCCAGGAACAGCCGCGGCTCGAGCGGTGAAACCTCCGCGCCCGCAAAATACCCGGCGCGCTCAAACGCCGAAAGCGACCGAGTCCCGCCCGCCCGAGTCCCGCCCGCCCGCGCCCCGCCCGCCGGCGCTTGCCGGTCCGCATTCAGCGCGCGCACGCGAATCCAGTAGTCCAGCGCCTGCAGCGGCAGGTGCAGATCCTCGTCCGCCTTCAGCTCCACCACCGCCAGCCGCCCGTTGCCGTCGAGCGTCAGCAGGTCCAGCATGCCGCGCTCGCCGGTTGAAAAAGCCGGAACCTGCGCGCACAGCAGATCGCCGCGCAGACCAGGAAACACGCGATCGATGGCGCCGCGCATCTCCGCCTCCAGCCAGCGCTCGGGCTGCATCCGGTAGAGCGCATCGTTGTGCGTCCCGTCCGCATGCCGGCTTTGAAACAGCCGCGCCAACAGATCGCGGCAAACGCTCGCATTCTCTTCTGTCAGCGGCGTCTCGTTCGCGCCCGCGCCAAAGCTCAACTCCTCCGTGCGCGCAAACCCGCTCGCCGCGGCCATCTGCCGCACCCGCGCAAACTCCAGGCCATGCAGCCGCAATCCCACCTCGGTAGCCGAGTTCGCGCGCACCTCCACGCGCTCCCGCGCCGCCTCGGGAACCATCGCCATCAGCCGCTCCACGCCCGCGCGGCAACGCTCCAGCGCCGCTCCCGTTGAGAACGCATGCGTCAGCCGCGATTCCAGATTGCCCGTGTCGCGAAAATCGATCGCCGCCAGTTCTTCGCTGCGCTCGTCGAGCGTATACAGCTCGAATTCCGCTACCCGCGCGTTCAGCCACGCCATTCTTTCGGCCGTTGCCCGCCACGCGCCCGCGGGCACAATCACCTTCAGCCCGCCAAAGTGCCGCCGCCCGTCCGTCTTCTGCCGGCAATAATCCAGCCACAGAATGCCCAGCGTCAGCACACCGTCCACCACGGCCGCGGACTCCCGCTCGCCCACCCCGATCACCGCATCCGCGGCCGTCCCGCGCAGCAGCCGTCCGCGCACGTACGCCGGCCCAAAACTATGCTCCAGATCCATCGCCGAGCGCAGCCCGTCCACCTTCGCCCCGGGAAAACTCCGCGTGAGTGCGCGTTCCAGGATGCGCTGATACGTGCGCCGCGCCGCCTCGCGCGCCGTGGGCGTGCGCCGGTCGCTCGTCGGCGTCATCTCCAGCGCCTGCGGTTTGGCCGCGCCCATGCGCCGCGTTATCAGCCGCAGGCATTGCGCCCGCTCCTGGATTTCCACCACCGTGCGCACCAGGTTGCGCTCTTCGCTCCAGAGTTGCAGCAGGCAGCGCCCATGCGACTCCGTGACCGA
>DATJRT010000048.1:0-8790 GCA_035504495.1 Occallatibacter sp. | reverse complement strand
CTGGCCATGCTCGAGTGGGCAGCCGAACAATAAATCCCCATCTCTCTCGATTCAATGAGCTTTGCCCCGCTCGTGCAGCGGTCGCCTACCGCCGCTACTCTTTACTGCGGGCCGCGTCTATACACAGGAAGCAAGACACGGGAACAAGTCGGCTTTAGGCAGCGATGAATGACGGGAGTGGCACGGTTCGAAAAAACGCGTTCATCGCAGCCAGACGCCCCGTGTCCAACTGGCTATACTGTGAGTTGGTGCATCAAACACAAAATTGATGTGTCCGGGCGCCCGCCGCGAGGCTGGCCATTTCGGGTTCCGTTTTTGCGGTCCCCTTTTTGAGGTCCCAGTCTTGAGGTCCCAGCTTTGAGGTCATCGAACCGTATGAAATTGCTCTTCGAACGCCTGCGTTCCCGCCGTCTCGCCTCGGCCTTCCTGTCGCTCGCCGCCCTCTCTACCGCCATTCTGGTGGGATCCTACGCGGCGCATGGCGTCCACGGGCAGGAACAGCAGGACACAAGCACGGATGCCACTCCGCTCAGGATCGTCAACTCCGCCATTCCTCCCAATGAGTTTGTAAAAATTGCCCATGAAGTCGCGCCTGCGGTGGTCAACATCAACACTCAGACGCTTCCCAAGCAGTCGGATGATCGCGGACACCGGAACTTTCATCTTCGCAGCGAGCCAAACCAGCAGAATCCGGATGACAACGGACAGGACAACGATCAGGGCCAGGGAGACGACAACTTTCAGGATTTCTTCAACCGCTTCTTCGGCGGACAGATTCCCGGCCAGCCTGACCAGGGCGACAATGGCGGTCAGGTGCAGGAGTCGCTGGGATCCGGATTCATCGTCGATCCCAAGGGCTACATCATCACCAACGATCACGTCATCGAAAAAGCCGACAAGATTTACGTCAAGCTTTCCACCGATCCCGATACCCAGGACTTGGGAAGGCCGGCGCGCGTGATCGGCGTGGATCAGGCCACCGACATTGCCGTCATCAAGATCGACACCAATACGCCTTTGCCCATCGTCAGGATGGGCAATTCCGACGAGGCGCAGGTGGGCGACTGGGTTGAAGCCATCGGCAGCCCGTTTGCTCTGGCGCAGACCGTCACCGCCGGCATCATCTCCGCCAAGAACCGCACCATCGACCAGGGCGCGCCGGGCCAGTTCCAGCACTTCATCCAGACCGATGCGGCCATCAATCCCGGCAACTCCGGCGGACCGCTCCTTGACATGAACGGCAACGTGATCGGCGTCAATACAGCCATCTATACGCAGTCGGCCGGCTATGAAGGCATCGGCTTCGCCATGCCGTCGAACACCGTTGTTTCCGTCTATAACGACCTCATCGGCCCCAGCCATAAAGTCACGCGCGGCTCCATCGGCATCCAGTTCCGCGAGGGGCTTTCGAGCGCGGTGAATCGCGTGTACGACTTCAAGAACGGCGTCCTGGTGCAGGAAGTGCAGCAGGGTGGGCCCGCGGATAAGGGTGGCATCAAGGCGGGAGACATCATCGTCTCCATCGACGGCCGCACCGTGAAAGACGGTGACGATCTCGTGAACGACATCGCCAGCCGCAAGCCCGGATCGACTATCCGCCTGGGCTTCCTGCGCGACGGCAAGCAGGACGAAACCACGATTACCATCGGTGATCGCGACAAGGTGTTCGCGGAGCTGGCCGGAAACCAGCCGGAGGCGAACCCGGAAACCACCGGCGATCCCAGCGAAACCAAGCTGGGCCTGGTCGTTCGCGATCTTTCCCAGACGGTTTCCGGAAGGATTCACACTCCAGGCGTGGAGATCGAGTCGGTGCGCACCGGCTCCTTCGCTGATCTGCAGGGTCTGGAGCCCGGTCTGGTCATCACCCACGTCAACCGCCAGCCCACGGCCACGAAGGACCAGTTTGAGGCCGAGGTAAGCAAGCTCAAGACCGGCGACGACGTGGTCTTTGAAGTCGTGGACCCGCATCATCCGGAACAGGGAATCAATTACGTGGGAGGTACGCTGTAAGCGCAGGAGGACGGCGACCGGGGCAAAAGGCCATTGCCTCCACCGTTACCTCGGTGTAGCGGGTCCCTCTATTGGACGCTTTTCTCATTGCCGAAATTTGGTTTATTCCGATAAACTCGAGGGATTACCCCGGTTATCGAGAATCTACTTGAGGTGAACTTGCTCGTGTCTTCTTTTCGAGCAGCATTGGCAGTTCTGGTTTCCGCGGGGCTCATGGCGTTGCCTGCGCTGGCGACCACCGCACATACGTCCTCAACCTCTCATCGGTCGCACCGGTTCATGGCGCATCGCCGCTCGCACCGCGTGCGCGGGCAGCAGACCATCGATTCCGAGCGCGCCACCCAGATTCAGCAGGCGCTCATCCGCGAGCACTACCTCTCCGGTGAGCCCAGCGGCAAGTGGGACGCAACCACCATTGCGGCCATGCAGAAATACCAGGCCGACCAGGGCTGGCAAACCAAGCTGATGCCGGACTCGCGCGCTCTCAAGAAGCTCGGCCTCGGACCGGATTACTCGAACGCGCTCAACGCCAGGAACTCGACCTTCAGCGGCACGCCGCCCGCGGGCACTGCGCCCGCCCCGCAGAATGCCGGCTTTGCCGCAGCCTCCGGCGTCAATCAGTAGCCCATCACGAACCAGCCGGTTTCGGCATCCACTTGAGAAGAAACTCATAACGCGCCCATGTCGTATCCGGCGTCGCGGTAATTTCGTTGTCGAGATGCAGCACTTCTCCGTCCTTGTCGAAGCGCGGCCACGGGGGCAATCCGGAGCCGTTCGGATCGCCGGTCTTGGCGAAGTTCGTCCAGTACTCCATCATCTCCTCGCTCAGCTTGCGGTCCTCCGGCAGCCAGTCCGCGCCGGGCCGCGTGTCCAGAGTGCCGAAGACGTACTCGATGTCGTCCGAGTGAAAGGCGTACCAACCAGGATGAAACTTGCTCGGTGGCGCGGGCTGCTCCAGGTGGTAGCGATACACCGGCCCATCGCCCGTCTTCACCTGCGCCTCGATCCATTTCCATGTGCCGAAAGCGATAAATGTGTCGCCATGATAGTCAATGGCCGAGCGCTCGGCCTGCGCATCCGTGTCGCCTGGATAGAGTGCAAGGAACTCGTCCGCGTGCTCGCCGAAAGTCCTCTCCGCGAATTCCTTCCACTCCGCCGCCGTCACGTCCTCCCTGAGCGGCGCGCCTTCATCGCGATTCCACCCCGCAAGCAGCGGCACATGCGCCTGCTTTCCCTCGGCGTAGGTTTGGGCAATCGGCTCGGTGAGAAGCTTGCCGTCCACATCGGCGGAAAACGAGGGACTATCCCTGGCCGTGGCTGCTTCCAGAATCTTCGCCGCTGGCAGCGCGCGCATCTCCGCCAGCGAGCTTGTGCCCAAAGTGGCGGCCCATGCATCGTCGCGTTGCTCTCGGGCAGAAAGCAAAGTGCCGGGTTGCGTGCCCACGTTCATAGCCCCGCCGCTTTCGCCAATCGCTTTCTCAAATAGCCCCTGGGCCGGCGCGGCGGCCATCAGCGTGCTCACCGCGAAGGAACCCGCGCTCTCACCAAAGATGGTCACGTTGCCCGCATCGCCGCCGAAGTTTGCAATGTTTCCATGAACCCACTGGAGCGCAGCCACCATGTCCATCAGGCCGTAGTTCCCTGCCGAGCCACCTGCCTCTTGCGCCAGTTCGCTCGTGGCCAGAAAGCCGAAGACACCCAGCCGGTAATTGATGGTCACCAGCACCACGCCTTTGAGCGGAAGAAAATCGCCGTCGTGGCGCGGCTCTGACGCTGACCCGGCCTCGTAACCCCCGCCATGAATCCAGAACATCACCGGCAGCTTGCTCTTTGGCATGGCGTCGGCGGGCGTGAACACGTTCAGGTAAAGGCAATCCTCGCTCGGACCGCTATCCTGAAATACCATGTCTGGAAAGACGTTCGTCTGTATGCAGTGCGCGCCGTAACTGGTCGCCTCGCGTTTGCCTTTCCACTTCGCCGGCGGTTCGGGAGCCTTCCAGCGCAGATCGCCCACGGGAGGCGCCGCGTAAGGCAGCCCCAGAAACGCGCGCACCTTGCCGTTGTTGATGAGCTTGCCGTGAACCTTGCCTGACTCCGTTTTCACCGTAAGCGAATCGGCGTGCCCGTGCACTGGCAAGCCGAGTGCAAGAACGGCAAGGGAAAGCGCGCAAAGGAGCGGCCAGCGCATGGGAGACAAATCCTCCATCCAGAACTATACGAGGCTGAACGGGAGTTGCGCGAGCAGGCAGATGGGTTGCGAGTCACAGGATCTCCGGCGCCAGCAGATCGTCCATCGTCTCGCGCCGGCGAATCAACCGCGCCTTTGTTCCCTCGACCAAAACCTCGGCCGCGCGCGGGCGCGAATTGTAGTTCGAGCTCTGCACCAAGCCATAGGCGCCGGCATCGAGCAGCGCCACCAGGTCGCCGGCCTTCACCGGCCGCAGTGCACGGTCGCGCGCAAAGAAGTCTCCCGTTTCGCACACCGGGCCCACCACGTCGACCACGCGCGATCTTCCCGCCCGCGGCCGCACCGCGACAATCTCGTGATGGGCCTGGTAGAGCGCGGGGCGGATGAGATCGTTCATGGCCGCGTCGGTCACCACAAACGTCTTCTTGCCGTTCTTCTTCACGTGCAGCACGCGCGCCACCAGCGCACCTGCCTGCGCCACCAGAAATCTTCCCGGCTCGATCAGCAGCCGGCCATCTAAATCGCCCAGCGCCGCATCGAGCGCCTGCGCATACTCCCGCACCTTGGCCGCCGCATCGAAAGACTCGCCATGGTAATCGATGCCCAGGCCGCCCCCGGCGTCGATGGTCTTGAGCGCAATGCCCTCCCGCCTGAGCCGGCTCACCAGCTTGCTCACGCGTCCGATCGCCGCGCCAAAGGGTTCAGCCGAGCGAATCTGCGATCCGATGTGCACGCTCACGCCATGTGGTTCGAGCCAGCGGTTTTTCACTGCGCGCTTGTAGATCTCGGGCGCCAGCCGGATGTCGATGCCGAATTTGTGCTCGCGCAGTCCCGTCGAAATGTAGGGATGCGTATCGGCCAAGACGTCCGGATTCACGCGCAGCGAGAATCGCGCCCGCTTGCCCGCCTTGCGCGCCCGCGCCGCGAGCAACTCGAGCTCCGCTTCGCTCTCCACGTTGAACTCGAGGATTCCCGCCTTCAGCGCGAGCTCGATCTCTGCTCTTGTCTTGCCCACGCCGGAAAAAACCACGCGGCCCATCGCCTCCGGCGCAGCTTTGACCACCCGCTCCAGTTCACCCCCGGAGACAATGTCGAACCCCGCGCCCAGGCCGGCGAGCAGTTTCAAAATGGCCAGCGCGGAGTTGGCCTTGACCGCGTAGCAGATCAGGTGCTCCCGCCCGGCAAGCGCCTGCTCAAACATCTTCAGCCGCGCCATGATCGCGTCCGCCGAGTACACGTAGAGCGGCGTGCCAAACCGCCGCGCCAATGTCTCCAGCGAGACCTTGCCGCAGTGGAGCGCGCTGCCCGGCGTGGGATGTTCGAATGGGCGCGAAGAGATTTTTCCCGGCACGAATCGAGTCCAGATCCTAGAAGATATTCTGAGCGTACAGGATCCGGCTGCTCCCGGCCGAATGCCCGCGGTCCGTGCCGGGCTCGCAGCCGCCGCTGGACTCTCCGCCGTTCCAAGAATCGCCCGTTACAATACTCTCATGACGGCAGCGGCGCAGGTGGACATGGTGGGCGTGGGCCTCAACGCCACGGACACGGTCATCCCCCTCACAAACTATCCCGAGCGAGGCTCAAAGGTCGAGTACAGTGAACGCTCGGTCATGCCCGGCGGACAGGTCGCTTCCACCGTCGTGGCCTGTCAGACCTGGGGATTGCGCACGCGCTACGTAGGCAAGCTGGGCGACGACGACGCTGCCCGATTGCACAAGGACGCATTTGCCCGCGTGGGCGCGGAGACGCGCATCGTCACCGTCCCCGGCACGGCCAGCCTGCACAATTTCATCCTCGTCGATGCCGGCGGCGAACGCTCGGTTCTGTGCCAGCGCGACGAACGCATGGCCCTGCGCCCGGAAGAGCTTCGCCGCGAGTGGATCGTGACCGCGCGCGTGTTGCACCTCGACGGCCACGATACCGCTGCGGCCACGCAAGCGGCCGTCTGGGCCCGCGAAGCCGGCATTCCCGTGGTCGCCGATCTCGATGACACCTATCCCGGCGTCGAGGAGCTCATCGCAAACGTCGATTACCTCATCGTGAACAAGGATTTTTCCTGCCGCCTGATGGACGACACCAGCCTCGAGCGCGCGCTGCGCCGCATGCAATCGCGCTACGGATGCCGCTTGAGCGCGGCCACGCTGGGCGAGGACGGCGTGCTGGCCTGGGACGGAAAACGATTCCTGCACTCTGCCGCCTATTGCGTGCAAGTGCTGGACACGACCGGCGCGGGCGACATCTTTCGCGCCGGCTTCATTTACGGATTGCTGAACCAGTGGCCGCTCGAGCGGCAACTCGATTTTTCCTGCGCCGCCGCGGCCATGAACTGCATGGGTGCGGGCGCTCGAGGCGGCATCCGCCCCATCGATGACATTGAAAACCTCATGGCGACGGTCTCCCGCTATCAGACTGCCAGCGACCTGCGCCTCGATCTCCGCTTTGCCCAGGGCTGAGCGCACGGGCACACTTCCCGCTCGCCAAATGCGCACGTCATACTCGGCGTCAAAGGTCGCAGGCTACGGTCCGCAGGCGCCGACAAACACAGCCGGGCCGTTCCCGGGTGCGCCCTTAACCAGCACCCTAAACCAGTACGTCGATGCGCGCGGTCAGATTATTCTCCGCGCCCACCACGCTGTTGCCTGTAGCCACGGCTCCGGCCAGGTTGGCATCCTCGGCAACATACTCGCCATTGGTGTACGTTACATCGGCCACATAGGTTTTGCCGGCGACCGTCGTGGAATACCCGACGTCGACGACGAGTTCGTTCACTGCCGCGACCGTCAACTTGGCGGCCGACAGAACTGAGGCTACGCTTCCCATAGAACCTCCCAGTTTGCATCGGGTACGAAGCTTGCCTGGCGTACCCATCGGCAGGTCGGAAGAAAACTTGAGCCTCCCCGTCGTTTTTTCCCCGGCTGCTTACGGTACGCAGGTGACAGGAACCCACGGCGGCGCTGTCCCCTTTTGACGCCGGCGCGGCGCCCCCCTTCGCCGGCGGCTTTTCCCGCCAGGGATTAAAATTGTCTCAGCGGCCCAGTTCCCGGAGCCCACTCGCCGGGAAATCACACCAGCCGCCCGCATTACGGAGATTGAACCCTATGCCCCTCATCAAGACTTCGAATCCGGCCCTCGGCCAGAATACTTTCAGCAACCTCCAGTACGGCGGTACGATCGACGCCGCCGCGCGCATGACGCTGAACGGCACCATCCACAAGACCGGCATCCTGCTCCTCTGCGCTTTGGCCACCGCTGCCTGGACATGGAGCTCTTTCCTGCAAACGCGCAATCCGGCCGACATCGCCGGTCGGCTCATGATCGGCGCCTTCGGCGGCCTGATCTTTGCCTTCGTCACCGCGTTCAAAAAGGAATGGGCGCCCGTAACCGCGCCGATCTATGCGGCTCTCGAGGGCCTGGTGCTCGGCGGCCTGTCCGCCATGGTCGATCTCCGCTATCCCGGCATTGCCATCCAGGCCGTGGGCCTTACTTTCGGCACGCTCTTTGTCATGCTGTTCCTGTATCGCACCGGGATCATCAAGGTGACGCGGAATTTCATGATCGGCGTGGTTGCGGCCACCGGCGGAATCATGCTCTTTTATGTCGCCGAGATGCTGCTCGGCTTCTTCGGCATCCACTTTATCTCCATGAACAACGGCAGTCCCCTCAGCATCCTCTTCAGCCTGTTTGTCGTCGGCATCGCGGCTCTCAACCTGGTGCTGGACTTCAACTTCGTGGAGCAGGGCGTGACCTATGGCGTGCCCAAGTACATGGAGTGGTACGCCGCCTTCGGCATCATGGTCACGCTGGTCTGGCTGTACATCGAAATCTTGAACCTGTTGTCCAAAATGAATTCGCGCCGCTAGCCCCAGGCGCCGATAGAGCCTGATCCGAAGACGTTGCCGGAAGGTCTCACAGTCGCTTCCGCTGGAAAAAAGCCTTCGCGTCGACCGCGAAGGCTTTTCTGTAATGGGTCAGTTTGAAGGGTACAGGCCTCCACAGCCTGTGGAATAACTAAGCCGAAGGGGCTTTGTAACAAGGGCACGGCCGGGGAACCCACGCAGTGCGTGGGTCGCGGGCCGATAAGGTCAGCAGAAAGAGTCGGGCTTTAGCTCCTGAGGGTCAGCTTTCGGAAGTCTCGCTGAGCCAGATGAGTTGTTCCGCAGCCTGTTCAGCCATTACACAACTTGAGCCAAATAATCCTGGACTTCAGCCCCTGAGGGAAAATTCTCCAAACTGATCCACGACCGGCTTTTCTGTCGCAGGCAGGAGAATTTTTGCTGCGGCGTCCTCTTATGGCCCCACCATCCCCTGGGGCGAGATCAGCATCAACGTCACGCTCTCCGCCGTCTTTCTCCGGTGCGGCGTTCCCCGGCGGATCACCAGCATATCGCCTTTGTGGAGCGTAACCGTCGCTGAACCCTCTGACTCCGGCGCCAGCCACTCGCCCGGCCCCATGCTGTGCGCACCCTTCGGCGTTCCACCCAGCTCGTAAACTGTGGAACCGTCAAGAATCTGGAAGATGTGGTCGCGCCCCTCGTGCCACTCGAACTCCCGAGCGCTCTTGGCCTTTTCCGTGGTCAGCACGATCGTAAATG
>DATJRT010000047.1:0-6347 GCA_035504495.1 Occallatibacter sp. | reverse complement strand
GCCGCGGCCCAGCGGCGGCGGTCGACGTTTTCCTTCAGAAAGATTTTGCCGGCGATGGCGTTGGTGACCAGTGTGAGCGAGGCCGAGGCGGGCGCGACCAGACTCAAATCGAGATGGTTGAGGGCGAGCAGCAGAGCGAAGAAGGCGAGCGCGAGAAAGAAGACGCCCAAAAAGAAGAGCGGGCTGGTGAGGACGGCGCGAATGGCGCCGGTCAATCCGGAGCGAGCGCGGATTTCGTCGAGGTCGCCGAGGGACTTCATGGCCGCAGCGGTGAGCACTTCGCCGGTGGTGGAGCAGAGCACGATGGCGGCGATCATGGCCGCGGCAGACGCGAGACCCGGTTGGGCGGCAGCGAGATGGTTTGTCATCGCGTGCCTAACTTTCCCGATTCCTGAGCAACGGTGGATTCCACGGCGAGTTCGGTGCGCGAAGGGCCCTGCGCGACAAAGCTGACGCCCAGGGTGATGAGGGCGATGCCGGCCCAGCGCTCGAGCGAGATAGGCTCCTGAAGCCAGAAGCGCGCGAGAAGCGCGACGATCACGTTGCCAAAAGCGGTGGCGGGAAGAACGAAAGTGAGGTCGGCCCAGGAGAGCGCGGTGAGGTAGCTCGAGAAAAAAGCGATGAGCAGCGCGATGCCTGCGGCGACCCAGGGCGTGAAGACGGCGGCGATGAGCGAGGCCGGATGCTCGAGGCCGATGGACGGCAGATTGGTCATGCCGCGCGAGAGGCAGGTATCGCCCAGGGGCGCGCAGAGAGCGACAAGCGCCAGGATAAGGTACTGCCGCGGCGAGAGGGAGTGCTGGGTCATTGCTGAGTTGATGATGTCACGAAGGGCACGCGGGATGCGATGATTCGCGGTCTTGGTTCAGGCCAATTGTTGGTGATGTACGCAAAGAAGATTCTTCGACTCGGCCGCCACGGCGACCTTCGCCCAGGATGACAAAGGAAAGGTTGGCGCTCGATGCGCGGCCAAAGCCCGTGCCCTTCAAGCTGAGGCTCGTGCCCTTCGCTCAGGATGACAACCAAAAAACTGCCGGTGCCCACCTTGGGCGCAAGAACAGATGCGCGCCGAAGGTGGGGTACCCACATCCAGCGAAGGAGAACGCTTACGCGCCGGCGCCGGCGGTTGCGGCCTTCTCCGCCTGCTGGCTGCGCTTGATCTTGACCATCTTGTTGCGTTGATGGCGAAGCTTGAGGAACGACTTGGCTTCCGTGTAAAGACGGGGCACGTCGCGGTTGACGATGGCCTTCCAGATGACGCGGGCCGCGGCCTTGGGGCGGAAATAGTACTCGTCGTAAAACTTGTGCACCATCTCCATCACGTAATCGGTAGGCAGGCCGGGATACTCGATGTGCGCCATCTGATGGCCGCCGCCGTCTTCCATGCGCTCATTGGTGATGAAGCCGTTGGCCTTGGCGAACTCGTAGAACTCGGTGCCGGGATAGGCGTGGGCGATAGAGACCTGGATGGTCTCGACGTCGAGCGACTTGGCGAAGTTAATGGTATTGCGGATCGACTCGCGGGTTTCGCCGGGAAGGCCGAGGATGAAGTCGCCGTGGATGACCAGTCCCAAGTCGTGGCAGTCTTTGGCGAAGGCGCGGGCACGCTCCACGGTTGCGCCCTTCTTGATGTTCCTGAGGATCTGCGGGTCGCCGGATTCGAAGCCGACGATCAGCAAGCGGCAGCCGGCGTCCTTCATGGCCTTGAGGGTTTCGCGGTCCGTAGTCACGCGCGAGGTGCAGCTCCAGGTGAGGCCGAGAGGCTTGAGTTTCTCGCAGAGCTCGATGGTGCGGGTCTTCTGGATGTTGAAGGTGTCGTCGTCGAAGAAGAACTCCTTCACGTAGGGGAAATTTTCCTTGGCCCAGGCGAGCTCGGCGGCCACATCGTCAGAGGAGCGCTTGCGCCAGGCGTGACCGCTCAGCGTCTGCGGCCACAGGCAGAAGGTGCACTGCGCGGGGCAGCCGCGGGTGGAGTAAAGCGCGATGAAGGGATGGAGCAGGAAGGGCACGTTGTAGCGGGTCACATCCATGTCGCGCTTGTACACCTTGGTGACCCAAGGCATGGCGTCGAGGTTCTCCACCTGCGGACGGTCGGGATTGTGATAGATTTTGCCGTTTTTCTTGTAACTGATGCCCAGAATTTCGTTCAGCGGCTTGCCGTTGGCGAACTCCACGACGGAATGATCGAACTCGCGCCGGCAGATGAAGTCGAGGACGGAGCATTCGTTGAGTGCACGGTCAGGATCGGTGGTGACCGGCGGGCCGACGAAGGCGATACGGATGGAAGGATTGGCCGCCTTGATGGCCTCGGCCAGGCGCTGGTCGCCTTCCCAGCCGACAGTGGAAGTGAAGAGCACGAGGAAGCCGTAATCCTTGCAAATCTGGATGGTTTCCTGCGCGGAGACGTGGTGCGGGGGCGCATCGAGGAGGCGCGAGCCCTCGAGCAGTCCGGCGGGATAGGCGAGCCAGACCGGGTACCAGTACGACTCGATTTCGCGCGTCGCGGGCCAGCGAGAACTTGCGCCGCCGTCGAAATTCTCAAAGGACGGCGGGTTCAGGAAAAGCGTCTTCAGGGGCATGGGCATCTCTCTCATTCTAACATTCCGACTGTTCGTTAGATGAAATTCGTCCGAGCGCGTCACTTTGTATGTAACTCATTGAGCCAGTTCTGCATAAGGCCGAGGGCGTGGAGCAGATTCAGGCGCGCCTTGCTGAGATCGAGCTGGGCGTCAAGGGAGTCAATATATTTCTGCCGCTCATCGATGCGCGCGCTCTGCTCGGCGGCCGGAGTGGTCTGTGGCAGCGCGCCGGGGGTGTTGCTTTGGCCGTTGCCGAATTCCATCTGCGCCAGCACGGTCTTCAACTGCTCGGCTGCAAGCTGAGATTTGAGGCTGGCGACCTCAGCCTGCGCGTCCAGTTCGCGCAGGGTTCCGTTGAGTTCGGTGATCTGGATGTCGTTCTGCTTGCGGGCCTGCTCGGCTTCCACGCGGGCGCGCAGAGCTTCGGCAGCCGACTCGCGGGCCTTGGCGCGCACCTCGAAATCCAGGAGCGGCAGATTGATGTTGAAGCCGGAGCTGAGGTTGTTCGCCGGAATGAAGTGTTTGTAGTACTGGTTGATACTGTTCAACGCTGTGGTGTTGCGGTCGTAGATGAGCCCGAAGGCGATCTGCGGGAACCAGACGCGCTCCTGGTCACCCTTGGCTACGCGCGCCCGCGAGGCTGCCAGCATGTCGGCCGCGTCCAGAGCCGGCGTGGAGCGCGGCGCCGTATCTCCGCTCACGGCGGGAATCTCGGGAATGCTCGAGTGATCGGGCGTGACGGAGTGGAGGGGAAGGCCGGTGAGCGCGGCCAGTTGCTCGGCGAGCGTGGCGGCGCGGGTTTCAAGATGCAAGCGCTTGAGCTTGAGTTGTGCCGCGGTCAGCTCGGCCTGGAGCAGTTGCGCGAGCGGGTCTA
This sequence comes from Occallatibacter sp., assembly GCA_035504495.1. GTDB lineage: Bacteria > Acidobacteriota > Terriglobia > Terriglobales > Acidobacteriaceae > Telmatobacter. The sequence goes on along the minus strand of DATJRT010000047.1, from coordinate 2,894 downwards.
CCCCTGCTTCTGTCCGCTGCTGCTCGATCTCGATGAGCTTGGCCGCGTAATCCTCCTGCTGCCGGCTGGCATCGAGCTCCGCATTTACGGTGTCGAGCTCGATGTAAGCTTCTGAGGCGTCGAGAGCGACCTGGTCGCGGGCCGCGGCCTGGTTGAGTTGCGCGGTTTTAAAGCCGGCGCGCGCGGCCTGGACATAGCGCAACTGCGGCATGCTGAAGACCATCGACTGCACGGTCGCGCCCCAGATGGAGGGCAGGCTGCCGGTGAAGCCGATCTCAGGAAATGCAGGAAGTCCCGAGCCGAAGGAGAGCGACGGGATAAAGGCGTCGCGGCTTTGGGCCAGTTGGGCGCGGGCTTTGGCCACATCGGCATCGGCCAGCCTGACGGCGGGGCTGTTCTGCTGCGCCAGCTCGACGACGGTGGTGAGCGAGACCTGCGCATGCGCCGGAGCGGACGCGAGCGACGCAGCCAAAGCCACGGCGAGAGAGACCGCGAGCCGGAACGCAAGCCCGCGCGTTCTCGCGGATGCGCGGCTGCGGTGCGGATCGTCCGGCGTCGATGAATTCACGGTCGGCGGCTTCATGGGTCTCGTCAATGTTCCTGCGGGGGATGGTACTCGCGCGCCAGCGCGTAGCCCGCGGCCTGCTCGCGTTTGGCTCCGGCACTGTCACCCAGTTGCTGAAGCAGCCGAGCCAGCCGCCAGTGAGCGACAAACGCAGGCGCTTCGTCGGACTTCGCATTGCCAGCCAGGTAGTCCTCGAGCATCTTCGCGGCCAGCTGCGGATCGCGCCTGGCCTTAATCAGCACGCCGGCGCCATCGTAAAGGGCAACGCCGGCAGCGGGGTCGCGCGCGGCAGCGGCGACGCAGCTATGAATGGCGGACTCCATCTGCGGCCATTCCTGGCGATGGAAGTAAAACGAGGCCAGGACGGTCCACTGGAGCGCCGGATGCGCGCTCGCGGCCACGGCCAGCTTGAACTCGCGTTCGGCAGAGGCGTAATCCTTGCGCTCGCCGGCGATTTCGCCGCGAAGCTGATGGGCCCGTGCGGGCTCGATCTTGTCGAGCTGATCGGCCACGCCTTCAGCCTTGTCGAGTCCCCCTCCCATGAGCGCGGGAGCGTCTTCGTAGAACGAGCCCAGATCAGTGAGGGCGGCGGGATTGCGCGGATCGAGGCGCACGGCGGTCTCAAACTCGGTGCGCACGCGCTTGCCCAGCGAATAGGCGCTGAGGAATGAGGCGCGGTCAGCCCACTCGCCCAGCGCGCGCCCCAGCCACATGTGATAATTGGAGTTCTCCTGGTCCAGATTCACCGCCTGCTGGCACTCGTTGGCCGCTGCATTCCACTGCTGCAACGTGAAGCGCACCCGGCACTCGAGATTTTGCGCCTCGGCGTTGTCTACGCCGGCCTGGGGAAGCGCATTGACCAGCGCCAGCGCCTTGTCGGCTTCGCCATCCTGAAGCGCGGCGTTGATCTGCGCCAGTACAACTTTTTGCGCGATGCCGGCGGGCGCGCACGCCAGGGCGGCGCCCAACAAGACAGCCCCGGCGAAAACAGGCTTCCAACCCAAGCTGGCCGTCGGGTACCGCATCAGCGTTCAACCTTGATGGGAACGTCTTCCTCTAAAGGCTGCCCGTTGATTGAGCCGGTGGCCACCAGGTCACCCTCCTTCAAACCGGAGAGAATCGCCTGACTGGTAAGGTTATACGACCCCGTAGTCACGGGCGTGCGCACCAGTTGATCGCCCTCCACCTTGTAGACGAAAGTTTTGCCGTTCTCAAGATGAATGGCCTCGCGGGGAACGCTCAACGCGTCGGGCTCGCTGGAGGTGGTTACGGTGACGGTCACGTTGGCGTCGGGAAGCAAGCCGGTGTCTGGGCCGTCGATGTGCACCAGCACCTCGCCGACGGTGCGGGTGGAATAGGTGACCACGGTGAAAGGCAGCCGCTCAATATGCCCGAGCCACTCCTCGCCGGGTTTTGCGTCCCACTTGATCGATATCTTCTGTCCCACCGCGAGCCGGCCGAGGTCGGGCTGGTCAAAATAGGCGCGCACGCGCTCGCGATTCAGGTCGGCCATCTCCAGAAGAAGCTTGCCGGCATCGGCGTATTGGGTGGGCGCGGCGTCCATGCTGTAGACGGTGCCCGGCGCCACGGCGCGGATGATGGTCTGCGCCTCGACCTTCTGCGCCGCGGCCAGATTGGCCTGCGCCTCAGCTAGCGCGGCCTGCGCCCGGGCGATCTCATCCTGCGAATAGCGGTGGTGGAGGCTCTCCTCTGAGGCTTTGAGGCTGGCTTTGGCGGTGTCGAGCTGCTGGCGGGCCGCGGTCACTTCGCTGGGAGAAGCCGCGCCGGAGGCGACCAGCTTGCTGAGGGCATCGAGATTCGCCTGGGCCTGGTCGCGGTCAAGCCGGTCGCGGGCAATCTCGGCCTCCGTGGCCTGGCGCTCCTGCTGCGTGCCGCTGTGCTGGGTGGCATCGAGCGCGGCCTGCGCCGCCTTCACGCCGCTTTCCGCCGTGGCCACCTGCGCCCGCGAGGCCACATCATCGAGCACGATCATCACTTTGCCGGCGGGAACCCGGTCGCCGGTCTGCACGTAGACGGCCTTCACCGTGGTCGCAATGGGGCTATAGAACTGGTAATTCACCTCCGGCTCGACCTTTCCGTCGGTGCTCACGGTGCTGAGCAGCACCTCCCGCTCGGCCTGGGCGACCCGCACCTGCAGCCGGGTGCGCAGGAGAGAGCGCGCGGCGAAGAATACCGCAATCGTGACGACTGCCGCACCCACCCAGAGCCAACGTCTGCCCGATTGCCTTTGCTGTTCCGCCATGCGCCTAACCAAGGTCAGTATATAAGACTCAAAACCATGGGCTTAAGGAGCGGGAAAATCCGGGGA
>DATJRT010000046.1:0-20017 GCA_035504495.1 Occallatibacter sp. | reverse complement strand
GCCGCTGCCGCTCGGAGGATTGCCCTGGAAGAATCCGTTGGGACAAAGGGCCGCGTTGCCGGGGTCGTCCATCGAGAAGTCGCCGGACATCATGGCCGGCGTAGGAATATACGACGACAGAACGTTGGCGTTGCCCTGGTTTTGCAGCCACTTCTCGTAGCCGCCCCAGAACAGCAAGTGTTTGTGCGTGCCCGGAACCGGGCCGCCGAAGCTGCCGCCGGGGTAGTAATAGTGCTGCGGCCCCAGTGGCGTATGGTTATTGTTCTGTTGCCAGCCGTTGGCATTCAGCACGTTGTTGCGGGCGTCGAAAAAGGCGTCGCCGTGGTAGTTCTGGCTGCCCGATTTGCTGATGGTGCTCACCACCACCGGCCCGAAGGGCTGATCTGCGCTCATGTTCGAAGACTGCACGCTGACTTCCGCCGTCATCTCCGGCTCGACGATCACAAGAGAGGAAGCCATGTCGCCGATGTCGATGGTCTGCGCGCCGTCCACCAGGATCGACGTGCCGCCGCGGTAGATGGAGCCGTTGGTGTAATAGCCGCTGCCGATCGACGCTTCATCCACGGTGACGTTGAGGTCGCTGAAGGCCGGCGAGGTGTTGGTGAGGCCGCCGGATTGGGTTACCGTGCCCGGCAGCACACGCAGCAACTCGGTGGTGTCCTGGCCTGCGAGCGCGAGATTGTCAATGTCCTTGGAGGTGAGAACGTCGACGTGTTGGCCGTTCTCCACGGGAATCATTTCCGCGGCTGCGGAAACCGTTACCGTCTCGTTAGCCGCGCCGATCTCCAGGCTGAACGCGGGCACGGTCTTCACATCGCCGGCGTTCAGTGCGATCCCGGTGATTAACTTCGACTTGAACCCTTTTGCCGAGGCCTTGAGGTTGTAAGTGCCCGGCACCAGCGACGGGAATGCATACAGCCCGGCTCCGTTGCTTTGCTCTACGCGGCTTTCACCGGTGGCTGTATTGGTGAGGGTGACATCGGCTCCGGGAATCACGGCGCCGGTTGTATCCTGCACCGCTCCGCTGAGCGTCGCGGTCACCTGGGCGCGGGCTGCCGGCGGCCAGAGCAGACAGGCGCAGGCCAAGGCAACGAGCGGCAGGACTCCCTGCCACCGGTCAAGCAACCAACCGATTGATTTGACGATCCGTCTGTTGGCGGAATCAGGCGTAAGCCGCCGATTGGCAGGCTTCATCTTTTTTGTCATTGGATCCTCCCAAGCGCAGCCGCGAACTTCTTACATTCCAGCCGACGCTAAAGTTGTTTGCTTCGAGAAATTTGGCCCAGTTTTGGCGCGCCCCGGAATATATGCCCCTCAAAATCGCTCTGTCAACAGGGCAAGTGGGCATTTTTGGGCAAGAAAACCGATTTATTAAGCAGTCGAGCCGCGGTTCGGGTCTTCGCGTGACGCGTCACGCCAGGTACAGGAATCGCGATTCAGGTTGTATCTTCAACCATTTGTTCATGATTCGGTTTCCGGTTGACTAATCGATTTAGTTGCGATTAGACTCTTCGCTGGGTTCAGGTCACGGACGGTCTGTGACGGGCACTTTCAGGTCATGTTTACCTCACAAATGGGTCATTTCGGGGGTCTACTTCTGCGCCATCCGCAGGAGACAGGGCTCCATCTCAACCACGAGCCGCCCTTCCATCTCTGGTATGAGGCTTAAATACGGAGCGGCAGCTCCCGGGAGCGCCTTGTCCTCCCGGAGCGCAGAGAAGGCGAGAGAAGGACGTCCAGACGGTCAATCGGACGATCTGCTTCCGCTTCCTGGTGGTGCGACCATTTTCCCCTTGCGGTTTCAATGGAGATGGGAATGATCTCTCAGAGTTTGCAAGAGGCCTGGCCAATTGCGCGTGCGCAGAACGGCACCTTTCATCCCGAAACCGAGGCGGATCGGGATGAAGTCCGGAACCAGCTGCAGCGCATCCTCTTAAGCCCGGCCTTCCAGAACAGCAAGCGGTACGCCGCGGTCTTCAAATACATTGTGGATCAAACTCTGAATGGATTTGGAGACCAGCTGAAGGAACGCACCATCGGAATTGAGGTGTTCAATCGCCCGCCGGACTACGACACCTCAATCGACCATGCCGTGCGCAGCGCCATGGCTGAGATTCGCAAGCGGCTGGCGCAGTATTACCAGGGCGAAGCCAATGTGGAATTGCGGATCGAGGTTCTGCCCGGTTCCTATACGCCGCAGTTCCGCCGGGTTGAGGAGGAACGGACCTACGCCAGACCGCATGGCGCTCCGATTCACATGCAACCGGCCCTGGAGCCCCCGGTTGAGCCGCGGGCCGGCGAACCGCGGACCAGGCGCGCATGGCTTCAGGCAAAGTGGCTGGTTGCGGCTGGCGTGATTCTTGCTGCGTGCGCCGGCGCCCTGGTGATGACCGAACGCCCGCGCGGACCCTTAGAGGATTTCTGGAATCCCGTTTTCTCTTCCCGCGCGCCGGTGCTGCTCTGCATCGGCAACGTGGAAGGCGGCAAGCGGCCGCAGGATGCGAATCCCCCCATCACTCCTTTGTCCACTCTCCGGGAATTCCATAATTCCCCGGGTCAAACGGTCAACGTGTCCGACGCTTTTGCGCTGGCCAAGCTTGCGGGGCTGCTGGAAGCCAACGGAAGGCAGTTCCGGTTCAAATCGCAGTCGGACGCAACCTACGCCGACCTGCAGAGTGGTCCGGCCATCCTGGTCGGGCTGCTCAACAACGGCTGGACCGAGCGGCTGCTTTCCAATCTTCGCTTCACCGTGGACCAGCCCACTCCCGACAAGGTGACGATCCGCGACCACAGCAATCCGGCCAACAACGACTGGTCGATCGATTACGGAACGCCTTATCTCAACGTCACCCGCGACTACGCCCTGGTATTGCGAGTGGCGGATCCCAAGACGGAGCAGATTGTGGTGGTGGCGGCCGGCATTACCATGTTCGGCACCACCGCAGCCGGAGACTTTCTGACCAGCCCTCGGGAGTTGCGGAAGCTCGCTGCCATCGCCCCGCCGGGCTGGCAGAAGAAGAATATGGAGATCGTGCTTTCGACCGATGTCATTCGCGGCAGCTCGGGACCGCCCCGGATCGTGGCCGCGCAATTCTGGTAACCGGAGTCGGCGCCGGCCGCCTCTCCCCTGAAGCGGCCTGAAATGGAAGCCGCCTGAAATGGAAGCTGAAAAGGCTCTCCGTTAAAATTGACGCGCGTCTCATCTGAAAGCCCGCGGCATGCGCGATGGACGCCGCGAGGAGCCGACTTTTTGCCGTTCTCTCGAACCAGATTCATTGCGGTGCTTGCCACTGTTGCGGCGCTGCCGCTTTCTCCATGGGCGCAGGAAGGCCATCCCACGCCGCCGCCTCCTCCGCCGGGGGCAAAGTCGGCGCGCTGCACGGGGCGGGCTATTCCGCTTCTCGAGGACGTGACGGAGAAGGCGGGAATCACCTTTGAGCACACATCCGATCCGGAGAAGCGCTACATCGTCGAATCGATGAGCGGCGGCGTGGTGCTGATCGATTACGACCGCGACGGCTGGCCGGACATCTACTTCACCAACGCCCCCAGCGTGGATATGGCGCTGCACGGCGAAAAGCGCTATGGCGCGCTCTACCACAACAATCACGACGGCACCTTCACCGACGTGACGGCCAAGTCCGGCCTGAGCCACGCCTGCATGGCCATGGGCGGCGCCGTGGGCGACTACGACAACGACGGCTGGCCCGACCTCTACATCACCTGCCTGGGGGGAAACATTCTTTACCACAACAACGGCGACGGCACCTTCACCGATGTGACCGCGAAAGCGGGCGTGGCCGACGGGCGCTGGTCCACCGGCGCCGCCTTCGGCGACTACGACAACGATGGCTACGCCGACCTGATGGTGGCCAATTACGTGGATTTCAGTCTGAGCGATCTGCCGCAATTCGGCAGCGCGCCTTACTGCAAGTATCGCGGCATCGACGTGCAGTGCGGGCCGCGCGGCTTGCGCGGCGCCGGCGACGCGCTCTTTCACAACAACGGCGACGGCACCTTCACCAATGTTTCCAAAGCCGCAGGCGTGGACGACCCCAGCGGATACTACGGGCTGGGCGTGGTCTGGGTCGACTTCAACAACACCGGGCGGCCGGACATTTACATTGCCAATGACTCAACCCCCAACTATCTCTACAAGAATCTGGGCCACGGAAAGTTCGAAGACATCGGGCTCGAAAGCGGCACGGCGCTGAGCAACGACGGCGCGGAACAGGCCTCGATGGGGATTGCCGTGGGCGACTACAACCACACCGGGCGTCCTTCCCTGTACGTGACCGATTTCTCCGAAGAAAACGACGACCTTTACCGCAACGACGGCGATTGGAACTTTTCAGAAGTCTCGTACCCTTCCGGCGCCGCTGCGGCCTCGCTGCCCTGGGTGAAATGGGGAACGGCATTCGTCGATCTCGACAACGACGGCTGGCTCGATCTGCTCACCGTGGACGGGCACGTCTACCCGCAGGTGGACAAGCTCGCGAACAGCGGGGGGTACAGGCAGCCCGCGCTGCTGCAGATGAACGAGGGGAACGGTAAGTTCTGCGACGCGAGCACCGAGGCCGGCCCTGCGCTGATGGCGCCGCGCGTCTCCCGCGGGCTGGCCGTGGGCGACCTGTTCAACGACGGCAACATGGACGCGGTCATCGAAAACCTCGACGGCAAGCCGGTGATCCTGCGCAACCGCGGCATTGCCGGCCGGCACTGGGTAAGCTTCGAACTCGCCGGAACCAGGAGCAACCGCCTGGCGCTGAATGCGCGGGTGAAGATCGTAGCCGGGGGCATGACCCAGACCTCATGGGTGCTGAGCGGGGGAAGCTATCTCTCGCAGAACGATCTCCGCGTGCACTTCGGCCTTGGCTCCGCGACCAAGATCGATTCGGTAGAGGTTCACTGGCCCTCGGGCGCAGTCGACACGATGCATAACCTGGACGCGGACAAGTTTTACTCGGTTCTCGAAGGCGCGGGCATCGTGCCGGCGGCGCGCATCCGGCCGGGCCCTGCCAAGAAGCCGTGACCGGCGGGCAGGCTCTCTCCCTTTTGTGCCGAAAGATATCGCTGGCCGATGGTTCGAGTTAAGGGTTCGAGTTAAGGGTTGGAGTTAAAGGTTGGAGTTAAAGACCAGACGGATCGAGGGTCGCGCGGCTCTCGAGAAGAACGCCATTAAAGATGACAGACTTGGGTTTGCGCAGGTTGGCCACGCTTTCAAGAGGCGAGTGGCATGTGAGCAGAAAGCGGCTTGAAAAACCGCGCTCGATGCGGGCGAACTTCTCGCCGAAGGCCAGACGCCGGGAGCCCGCTCCAGTGGCGGAGTTGAGCACGGCTAGGGGAGAAAGCCCGGCGCGCTCCATCAGCTCCAACTCATAAAAGAAGTCCAACCCGTGGGCTACGCCGACGGAACCCGCATCGCTGCCGGCGATGATGGTTACGCCCATCGCGTGCGCCTTCACGAGAGACGCCGCATGAGCATCGAGAATGCGGCGAAGGTTGGAGACGGTTTCCGAATCCCAGCCCATACGGCCGGCGTGGTCGACTTGCTTTTGCACGGGCGCAAACGTAGGCACCCAGGCAATGCCGCGGTCGCGCATCTTAGCGAGCTGATCGCTGCGGACAAAGAAGCCGTGCTCGATGGTGTCGACGCCGCCGTCGAGCGCGCGCTCAATGCCCTCGTCGCCGGAAGCGTGGGCGAGCGTCTGCCGCACGAGCGATTGCGCCGTGACAACCAGGGCGCGAATCTCCTCGGCGGTCATCTGCGGCGCAGCGGTGACGGCGCCTTTCTTGAAGTTGATAATCCCGGTGGGAATGAGCTTGATGCGGTATGCGCCCGCCTCGACGCGCGCCACGACGCAGGCGGCCGGAGAAGGGAAATCCTCCATGGGTTCGGCCATGAATCCGCCGTAACGGCCGCGATGATGAATGGCCGCGCCGGGGCTGTCGACGTAGGGCATGAGCGGGCGGCCGGCGCTTGCGTAAAGCTTGCTAAGCGCCAGGCCCACGCCGTGCCGGTCGCCGGCGTCGCGGACGCCCACAATGCCGAGCCGCGCAAGCTTCTCCAGCCGGGGAATAGCGAGGCGCAGAAGCTGCTCGGGCGATCGCTCCAGATAAGCGGAACGCTTTTCGAGGTCCAGTTCGCCGCCCTCGAGGAAAAAATGCGCATGAGCCTCGATCAATCCGGGCAGCAGGGTGAACTCAGGCAGGTCGAGATCGGGCGCGCTGCGGCCCGCAGGAACAAGATCGCGCGCAGGCGCTTCCGTGCCGGCAAAGAGAATGCGGCGGTCATCGTAGACGATGTGCGCATTTTTGAGGGGAGTGGTGCTCACGCCATCGAGCAGCATGCCCACGCGCAGCCAGACCGGGCGCTGGCGGGTTGCGGCGGGAATGCCGAGGGATGCGTCCGTGTTGGCGGCCGCAGAGTTGGCGGCCGGCGATTCGATCTGCGGCATTCAGAAATCCACCGCCTCCGTTTCTCTGCAGATTTCCATAATCGCTTCCGCCTGGCGAAAGCCCGCGATCTCGTTGGATTCGCCTGCGCGCACGCGGCCCTGGTGGAGCGCTTCCCGCAGCTTCGCCACCATGGGGTGGTCTTTCGGGAGCGGCGCCGGAGTCTTCTCCGGATTGGCCAACGCGAAATCGAGACCCGCTTCCATACCCAGGGTGAGGTACGCCTTTTCGAGCTCTTCACGCGCACCCTTGGGCGTGCCCCAGGCAAAGTTCGAAAGGCCGACGATCAGATGCACGCCCTTAAGATCGGGGTCGGCGGAGATCAGGCGCATGGCGTCCAGACCGATATTGACCAGGCCGTAGGTGTCTGCGCCCACCGGCGCGAGTCCCGGATCGACGATGATCTGGTTGTTGCGGCGGCCGGCTTTGGTGACGAGCAGTTCCACGAAGTATTTTGCCGCACGATATGAATCCTGGGGGTTGAGGCACTGCGCAGTCCCGCCGGGCGCGAAGGTCTCTGAAGCCATGACCACGGCGAGGGTGTCGTAGTGCTTCACCAGCTCCACCATCTCCTCGAGGCGCTCGCGCGAGGCGGCAAGCGAGTTGAGAATGGGCGCGCCGCTTTTTTTGCGATCGTAGTGGCGCAGCGCGATCTTGTGATATTCGACCGAGGGATTGTCGAAGGCGATGGGCGTGGAAGTGGCTTCCTGGATGGCGGGAATCACTTCGGGAAGAAGGTCGAGCATCTCCTGGCGGCGTACCTGGATGCGCTGCGTCCCGTCGAGATTCAGGGTGAGATAATCCGCGCCAAGATCCGTCTGCAGCGCGGCGAGCGCCTGATAACCGCGCGGGTCGCGCTCGGTAAAGGCCTTGCGCGCGCGGGCGTACGAGTTGTTCATCAATTCGCCAACGATAGTCAGTTTTCTGCTCATCGCTCCTGCAACTCCGGTTTCGGGGCCGGCGATTTCGCCGGTTCAGTCTCGCGTTTGGCCGCATGGTCGCGGCCGAGCCACTGATTGGCCCACGCGGAGGCGCCGCGCAGGCCCTGGTTCTGAACCACCGGCGCATAATCGAGCATCGACTGCTCGCGGTGGTCGTGCTTGAGCCGCTCATAGGCGCGCAGCCAGATGCAATCGCCGTAGCCGTCCACTTCACAGCGGCCTTCGCGCGTGCCGCCGCAGGGGCCGTTGCGCTGATTCTTGGCGCACTGCGATTCGGGGCAGAGATAGGCGATCTCGGGCAAAGAACAATCGCCGCAATCCTTGCAACTGTAGAGAGCGGCTTTGCTCAGGTGCTCGAGCGCGCGCAGCGGCGCCGGCCCCTGCATCGGGTCCCTGGCGTGCGCGCACAGCTTTGCGCCCCAGCGGGCAAAGGCCGTGCCGGGAACGAACATCGAGCCGTGCGACCACTTCGAAATCTGATAGAGCGCGGTGACGTGCTTGGAGCGCGTCCCGGTTGGCGGCGTCTGCCGCGCAGGGTCGGCGAGTCCGGTTGCGGGATCGCTCTCGTAGTAATAGAACTCGCCCGGCCGGGAAAACTGAATCTCGCGCGCGAACTGCTTCCAGTCATCGGGAGCGAAGGAGCGTTCGATGGAAAGGATTTTTTCGATGGCCGGGAAGCTGTGCGCGCCGCCCAGATACACGCCGCGGAATCCGAGGCCGCGGTAAACGGCGATCTGTTTCGCGGCAAACTCGAGGAAGAAGCTTTTGCCGCCGTCGGCCGAGCAACTGTGCTGGCGGCACAACTCCAGGAGCGCGGGCGTGACCACCACGCCGGGAATCCGGCCCTCGTTAAAGATTTGTGCGACTCGCGAACTTAAAAGGTACACATTGCCGATCAGCGGGGTTCCGTGGAGGCTGTGCGCGTCCATCCAGGCACGCAGCTCGGAGATCTTGCGCGCGTCAAAACCAATTTGATTGATGATGAACTGCGCGCCGCACTCCACCTTCTTGCGCAGCTTAAGGTACTGGGGAATGACTTCGCCCTCACGCAGCTTGAAATTGGTGGTGACCGCGCCGATGCAGAACTGGGTCTTGCCCAGCGGGCGCGCATCGGGCCGGGCCGAGCTCAAGCCGAGGCCGCGATTCATCTTGTCGAGCAGCGAGATCAGGCCGACGGAGTCGAGATCGAAGACGGGCTTGGCCAGGCCATCGAGTCCGGCCACGGGATAATCGCCGGTCATAGCGAGAATATTGTGGAATCCCTCGCTCGAGAGCATCCACGCCTCGCTCTCCAGGCCATTGCGGTTGAGGTCTTTGCAGGTGAGGTGAATGACCACTTCCTTGCCCGCGTAGAGAATGGGACGGCCGAGGGCGAGCGGGGCAAGCTGGGGATTGCCGCCGGCGTTGTCGGTGATCGAGATCCAGTCGATGGCGGGACTGGAGATGAGCTGGTTGGCGAAGTCGCGCGCGCGGATGGCGCTCTCCTCGCCCATGGAGCCGCGCACGGATACCAGTTCGGTCGCGACCAGAAAGCGCGAGGAGTCAGCCAGTTTTTCCTGGAGCGTCTCCATCTTAAGGGACAGTATCGCATATTCTTCGGCACTTGAACTTTTTCCGCCGTCCAGCGCGCCGGCCTGCCGCACCGCGGAACTGATTGAAGAAAAAGGAGAACGCCGGACGCCGTGAAGGAAGTTTGAGAACCGGGTCTTAAATTATTTTTCTATTGACAATCGCACCTGCGCGCGCGTTGAATACGCTGCTGAGGTCAGACCACCCGCTCCCCGGCCTTCGAGACCGGAACTCCCGCTGTTCCCGTGGGCATGAGAATCACGAACGGTCCTTTCCACTTCAATTCAAGGAGGTTCTTCAAGCAAATCCATGAAAACGTTCACAGAACCATCCAGCTTGCTGAAGAAATTGTGGGCAGGCGCAGCCGCCCTTGCGCTGGTGCTGCTTGTTTGCCTGGTTCCGGCCCTGGCGCAGACGGCCGGTGAAGGCTCAATCGAAGGCACAGTGACTGACAGCACCGGGGCCGTGGTTCCGGGCGCTGCCATCACCATCACCAATACCGCCACCGGAGTCGAGACCGTGCGCACGGCCACGGGCGCGGGCTTCTTCAGCATCTCGCCCGTGCTGCCCGGCGCCTATACGGTCGAGGTGGCGGCCAAGGGATTTGAGACGCTGGTGCAGGACAACGTGGTGGTGGACGCTCTGCAGACCAGGACGATCAATCCGGTGCTCGCCGTGGGAGCGGCCACGCAAACCGTCACCGTGACCGGCGCACCGCCCGTGCTGGACACGGCGGACGCCACCATCGAGCAGACGATGGAGAACTCGACCTATTCGAATCTGCCCATCCTGATGAACAATCTGCAGCGGGACCCAACGGCGTTCGCGACTCTTACGCCGGGGACGCAGGGCGGAACGCGGCTTCCTGTCATCGGCGGCACGGGAAATTATCTTGGCCAGCTCTACCTGGACGGCATGCCGGCGGAAACGGTGAGCCAGCAGGGCGACAACCGGCTGGTGTCAGAGGCGATGGACCTCGACGCCGTGGATCAGTTTCAAGTGGTGACCAGCACGCCGCCGGCGGAGTACACGGGCGCAGGCGCGGAGAACTTCACCATGAAGTCGGGCGGGCTGCAATACCACGGGCAGGTTTCCGATTTTCTGCGCAATACGGCCTTCGACGCCTGGGGATTCATCGCGCCCCACGCCACCACAAGGAATGCGCTGGGCCAGACCGTACCTGCGCCGAAGCCCGCGGAACACCAGAATGAGCTCTCCGCATCCCTGGGAGGCGTGGTTCCGCATACGGGAAAAAAGCTGTTCTTCTTTGCCGCCTACGATCGCTACGCGGAGACAAAGGGGGCAGCATATCAGCTCTACACCATTCCCAGCACGCTGATGACGCAGGGCAACTTCACCGAACTGAACGGCGGCGTGGGCACGGGGCTCACCGGAACCGGCCCCGACAATCCCCCGATTCTCTACGATCCCACAACGACTACCTGTGCAGGCACGGTTTGCACCCGGCAGCCTTTCGAGTACGACGGAACCTACAACGTGATTCCTCCGGGCGATCTCTCGCCCATCGCGCAAAAGATGGAATCGTTTCTTCCCTCGCCTACGGATTCTTCCGTCCTCTATAACAATTATCTGGGCGGTTATCCGAGCGGCTATAACAACCATGCGATCGACTGGCGCGTGGACTATAACCTGAGCGAGAACCATCGCATTTCTGCGGTGGGCGCCATGGGCGCGGTCAATTACCTCAATAACTACGGGACGGGCGGATCGGGATCAACAGCGTACGGATTTCTCCCCCCTCCCTACATCGGCGGCGACCTGGCCAATATTTTCCCGAAGACGTACATCGTCGAGGATGCGTACACGTTTTCGCCGAACCTGGTCAACCAGTTGAAATTCGGGTTCACACGATTCTTCCAGAACATCCACGACGCCACCCAGGGCGTGTCAAAGTGGGAGCCTACGGCGCTGGGCATCACGAATCTTCCCGGCGGCCAGGCCTCCCAGGAGTTTCCGGGAGCAGCCTTCGGCACCACCGCATACTTCGGCAGCGCGGAGACGGGGTGGACGCAGAACAGCAACGCTGCCTCGACCCAACTCACCACGCCGAATAACTACGCCCTGACCGACAACGTGGAGTGGACGAAGGGAAAGCATGCGCTCACGTTCGGGCTGACGTTTCAATGGCAGGAGATCAACAACGCCAACCCGGCCACCCTCACGGGCGTTCTGGATCTCGCCTATAACGCCTACTCGACGGCGAATTTCGGGGCAGGTTCGGATACGCTCAGCACCGGTGGTTCAGGCGCCCCCGGAACGGCTACCGGCCCCTCCGGATTTTCCTACGCCAGCTTCCTGCTGGGTGCGGTCGCAGGGTCAACCGGCAATGACACGACGGCGCCGGGGATCGGCCTCGACTACGTGAGCGAGCTGGCCGGGCGGTATAAGACCATCTCTCCGTATGTCCGGGACAGCTATAAGATCACCAACAAGCTCACTCTGGATCTGGGGCTGCGCTGGGATTACCTGCCGCCTTTCCATGAGTTGAGAAACCGCTGGACGTTCCTCAACCCCACGCTGACGAATCCATTGACGGGGACCGCAGGGTTGCTGCAGTTCGACGGCAGCTATGGCGGACCGGGAGTAAGCTGCGAGTGCAATACGCCCGTGAAATCCTACTTTGGGAACTGGGGGCCGCGTCTGGGCCTCGCGTATTCCATCAATGACAAGACCGTGCTTCGTGCGGGATATGCGCAGGTGTTTTCGCAAGCCGGTGGCATCGGCGGGCGCGGCGGAGCCTACAACGGCACTGGACAGACGGGCTTCAATCTGAGCGTGTTCGGCCCCACGGAAGTTGGGACCGGAGCGGCGGCCGGGCCGTCGTACTGGCTGAGCAACAACAGCTCCTACCTGGGCGCCAACGCCAACACATCGCTGTTCGGGCCGACGACGACGTATCCCGCTGCGCCGGTTCCGGGCGTAACCGCGCAGGAACTGGAGACCGGCTATTACGTGAATCCCCTGACCGGAACCATGGTGAGCGCCGGCGGCGTCTCCTATGCGGACCCGTATCTTTCCGGCCGTGCTCCGGAAATGGAGATGTACAACCTGGGCATCGAGCGCGCAATCACGCCCAGTATGACTTTGGCTGTGAACTACGTGGGCAACGAGAGCCATTTCATCGTCAATTCCGGCACCACGGCGGGCAATGCACGCGGGTACTGGAATAACCAGCTCAATCCCTATTACCTTGCCATGCTGGGGCCGCTGGTGGGCGACAACGGTGCGCCGCTGCTGGACGCGCCCGCCGATGCAACCAATGTGCAAACCCTCCTGAAGGCAATCCCCACCGCACCGGCGCCGGCGTTCTACCAGGCGGCCGGGGCCATCAACAGCTCGGCTACCATCGCCCACATGCTGGTCGCGTTTCCGCAATACAGCGGCGTCACCGATACCTGGGGCGACGTGAGCAATTTTGCTTACAGCTCGCTGCAGGTCGCTCTCGAGCGGCGTATGAGCCATGGGCTGAACTTCACGGTGAATTACACCTTTGCCAAGAATGTGGGCGACGACGGGACCTTCCGCAGCGGCTTTCCCATTCCGGCGGATGCCATCTCCCGCTTCACAGGCGCGGGCTTTGCGCAGGACCGCATGGACCGTTCGTGGACAGCCAACTCACAACCTCAGCTCGTGCACGCTTTCGGAGTGTGGCAGCTGCCCTTCGGGAAGGGGCAGATCGGCGACAGCTCGAAGGTGGTACGGGCGCTCGCCGGCGGATGGCAGCTTTCGGGCATCTATAGTTATTCATCCGGCACGCCCATGGCCATTACCTGGTCAGGAAGCACCGGTTCAACGTATGTGGGCCAGGGCACTGCCATGCCCGACCTGAATCCCAATTCCGACTCGGTGCTGAACCACAACGCCCGCATCCACGGAAGCTATGGACAAGGTCCGGGTGGTTTCCAATACGCAAACCTGGGCAAGGTGTCCTACGTTGACGTCAACGCGTTCATCGCGCCTCAGAACGTTTCCACCACCAGCACAGCGCAGTATCTGATCGGCAATGCGCCCCGGACCAAGGCGATCGACCTGGTCAATCCGGGCACGCAGGATCTGGATGCCGGCCTGCGCAGAACGTTCCCGTTGCACTTTGAAGACACTCAATTCGTCTTTGAGGCCAACTGCACCAATGTGTGGAACAAGAATACGTTCGGAAGCCCCAATGCCTCCTGGTCTACAAATTCGTCCACTTTCGGCACCATCAGCAGCGCGAGCGGCGCGCGCGACTGGCAATTTGCCGGGCACATCAACTTCTGACCTCTTGCGGCGGGTTCCGGGAAAATCCGCCCGGGACGCGCCGGTTGAGCAAATCCTCCCATGACGAGCACCGCGCCCATGCGGTGCTCTTTTTTTCGAGTGGCTGGCTCTGCCTGCGCGGCGTTGTCTTATGGCAGCCCTGAGTTGACCCGGCACTGGCTTGGCCCGGCATTGACGTAAGTCGATGCGCTGATTCAGACTGAATGGACCGTACACGTGTGCAACGGCGAGGGGCGGATGGCGGAAAAGGATACGGGCAATGTGGCGGGAGTGGCGCCGGGGCAGCGCGCGTCCCGCCAGCGCCAGCTCTCCATCAAGGACATTGCGCGGATTGCGCGCGTCTCCCATCCCACGGTTTCGCGGGCGCTGCAAAACAGCCCGCTGGTGAACGCCAAGACCGCGGAGAAAATCCGCCGCATTGCCGATGAATCCGGCTACCGCGCCAGCGCCGTGGCGCGCGGGCTGGTGACGCGGCGCACGCGCACCATCGGGCTGGTGGTCACCACGGTGGCCGATCCCTTTGCCAGCGAAGTGGCGTGCGGCGTGGAGCAGACGGCCAACGACCACGGCTACAGCGTCTTCCTGGCCGACTCCAATGCCGACCCGGAGCGGGAGCGCAAGGTGGTGCAGGCCTTCGCCGAGCGGCGCGTGGACGGCATCCTCGTCACCTCGTCGCGCGTGGGCGCGCTCTATCTGCCCATGCTCGAGGAGATGCAGGTGCCCATCGTGCTGGTGAACGACCAGTATCCCGGCGCGTTTGTGCACTCGGTCATGATTGCGAACCTCGAAGGCATGCGCTCCGCGGCGGAGCATCTCATCGCGCTGGGCCACCGGCGCATCGCGTACCTGGGTGACCGGTTCGGCTACCAGTCGGACGCGGAGCGGCTGGCCGGCTACCGCGCGGCTCTCGAAGCCGCGGGCCTTCCCGCGCCGGCGGAGCTGGTTGCCCACGGAGACGGCAGGCCGGAGGCGGCCATGGCGGCCATGGAAACGCTGCTTGGCGCGCGGCCCACAGCCGTCTGCTGCTACAACGATATGACGGCGCTGGGCGCGATGCGGCAGATTCGCGCGCGCGGGCTGCGCATTCCCGAAGACATTTCCGTGGCCGGCTTCGACGACCTGTTTTTCGCCGCCTATCTGCAGCCGCCGCTCACCACCGTGCGCCAGCCCATGCGGCGCATGGGGCAGATGGCGATGGAAAGCCTCTTCCGGCTCATGTCCGGCGAGGAGCCGGTTTCGCAAGTCAGGGTGGAAGCGGAGCTGGTGGTGCGCGCGTCGACAGCGCGCGGGAACGGGGGAGGGTGAAGGCGGAATGACGGTTGCGACGGAAGGCAACGGCGGGCGCGGCAAGACGGTGCAGGAATCGTCGAAACAGCCCTCGTCAAGGCAAGAATCGTCAAAATCCGAACTCAAGCTGGAATCGTCGCGGGCGCTGCGCGCGCTCTGCCAGCAGACGCTCATCATCCCCGCGGTGCGCAAGGTGGAGCATGTCGATCAGGCCATCGCCGCCAACGGCAAAATCGTTTACCTGCTCACCGGCGACCTCGAAAATTCGGAGTCGATGATCCGGAAGATTCTCTCCGCGGACAAGCTGCCCATCGTGAATCTCGACCTGCTCAACGGCTTCTCGCGCGACCGCTACGCCGTAAATTACCTGAAGCGCGCCGGCGCGCGCGGCATCATCTCCACTCACTTCGATCCCCTGCGGCATGCGCTCTCCATCGGCCTCTACGCGGTGCAGCGCACGTTTCTGCTCGACTCCGGCGCCATGGACACCATCACCAACCAGCTGCGCAACTCGCAGGTGGATGCGCTGGAGGTGCTGCCCGCGCAGGTGGCGCCCAAGATGCTCGACCGCGTGCGCTCGCTCGCGCTCGACCTGCCCATCGTGGGCGGCGGCCTGATCCAGACCATGAAAGAAGTAGAAGACCTGCTGGCCGCTGGACTGAGCGCGATCTCCACCAGCAACCCGCAGATGTGGATACGGTGAAGCAGGGAACGAGGGAACGAGGGAACAAGGGAACGAGGGAAAAGGGGAACAAGGGAACGAGGGAACGAGGGAACAAGGGAACGAGGCAATACCAATCCCCGGAAGATTACCCTACAAGGGCGGCGCAGGCATATATGATTGCAGCATCCGCAAGGCCTTATTGGAAATTCTGGCTAAGAGGGAAAGGGCATTGGGGGACCGATGAAAATTGTGACGGTTGCCTGTGCTCCTGTGATGCTGCTTTGTGCACTACCGCTAATGGCTACTAAGAAACCGGCGCCGGTCGATACGGAGTTTACAGTTGAATTTGTCAGCATTAGTGGGAATCTTTGTTCTCTGAGCGTAAGGGACGCGTTCGGGGCCACGTATTGGGCGACTGGTTGGGCATACGAATGCGGGGCAATTCGCTCCAAGGACACACTGCGTGGCCATTTTGAGAATGTGGCGGGTTATTTAGATCTCTATATTGACAAAGGCTATAAGGACAAGAAAGGCCGCGAAAAGTACAGTCATCCTTTTACTGTAAATACAAAAACGCAGTGAGAACATCCGAAGAAGGGCCACAACCGAAGAGCGAAGATCGTTTCCATCGCTTTCGAAACCGATGCACAGCATTGGAGTCCGGCGTCCTGCGTGCCCAAAGGGGTGGTCGGCCCCTTGGGGTTCGCTCCGCAGCGATGTAAAGATCGCCGACGTGCAGCCGGGCCCCGTTTCGACAAAGCTAATCGAGGTAGGGGTTGGCAATCAATGACGATTCTTATCAATCGCAAGAAGATAACCGAAAGGGATGCAACATACATCATCCTAGACCGAGGCGATCTTGCGGGGAAAATCGTACGACCCTGGCACCAGTCAATGATTAAACATCGCTTCAGCAACGAAGACGATTTCGTTGAGGCAGTTGACAAAAACCGCAAAACGCTGAGGCCTATCGCTCGGGACAAAGCTGATGGGCTCTTCAGGTCAAGTAATTATCTTTTCAGTACGAAAGAGAATGACCGCGAAGAGACCTTGTATTTCGAGGACGGGGTCGGGGTCACCAGACGGACGGGCCGGCTCCGTCAGCAACATGCGAAAGGCCCACTTGCCAAGATTGACAAGAAGCCTAAGACACACCGATTCCTGTCGAAAACGAGGCTTGAATCCGTAAAGAAAAGGCATGATGGAAATAAACATCGCCTTCCGTTCTTCTATGACTCTGAAAAACAACCGGAGAATGGCACGTACCACATCGAATTTTCCTGCTGCGGGAAGAGAGTGTCGAGTTGGCATCTATCGGGAGGGAGGGTAGAGATATGCAGGAATGACCTCGACCGTCGTATAAGCTCCGCTTTGAAGATCATCCTTGGAATGGGTTAGGCGCACGCCGACAGATGTGAGGCGCCCTTAAGGGAGATTTTGAAAGCCATAATCGTCAGCGAGCCTCTCATGGGCCGCATTCGTGGCCGGTTCGCGGCCTTTAGCGAAGCTTCCCTTGCTGAAGAGTTAAACGGCGTACCTGGACGCAGATTTAGCGGGGAGAACAGGCCTCATTTCTTTTCTTCCCCAGTACATTGGGTACCGCGGCATCTCGTCTGCCGCGAATGGCGCCCTTGCGCCCTGTCATTCCGCGTCCGGATTCGGCAGCATCACGTCGCGGACAATCGCGTTCATCTCCGCGACGGCCGCAATGAATTGCCGCAGCGTGCGGCGCGTGGCGCCGAAGGCGTCGAACTCCTCCGGCTTGAGGCCGTTTTCGGAGTAGGCACGGCGGAAGTCGGGAAATTTGTCGAGCAGCGTGTCGACAATTCTCGCGTCCACCGGAGTGTCGATGCGATTCACAACCGCGATGTCGCTTTCGTTGTAGCGCTTCTGCCAGGAGCACGGCGGGGAGATGACCACATCGCCGCCGATGAGCTCGCTCCAGTGCATGTGATTGCGGAAGGCCGCCGAGAGCAGCCGCAGACGGTAGCCGCGCTCGCGGTAAATTCTGTACGCCTTCTTGAAGACGGCCACGCCCGCCCATTCCAGATAGCCGGGGTCGACGGAGAGATTGTGCTTGTCGTGCAGCACCTTGAGCCAGTCGTCGAGCCGGCCCACCATGAGCGTGCACACCGGGCCCATCGTCGAAATATCGCCGCCTTCCGATTCGCGGCGGCAAAGGCCGCGTTCTACGGCCTCGGCCACCGCGATCGCCTGGGGGAGAGTGAAACTTACAGTCGCGTTGATGCTCACGCCACGGTACGTCGCTTCCTCGATTGCAGCCATGCCCGCGTGGGTGGCCGCAATCTTCACGATCATGTTGGGCGCGAGCCGGCTGAAGTGCAGCGCCTGGAGAAACATGGCGCCACTGTTGCGGTAATTGCGCGGATCGGTTTGAATCGACAGCCGGCCGTTGCGGCCCTTCTCGCGCTCGAAGACAGGCAGCAGCAGCCGCGCCGCGCCGGCGGAAATCTCTTCGACCACCTTCCATGCGATTTCGTCTTCGGTGGCCTGCGGCGTCGCGCGCACCAGCTCCGCGATGCGCGGCTTCCACACCGCCATCTCTTTTTTGAGAACGGTGACGGCGATGGTGGGATTGCAGGTGGCGCCGACGGCGCCGTGTTCGATGGAGTAGGCGAGCTCTTCCGTGGAGGCCGAGTCGTTCCAGAGGCAGGTGGGGGTGGTCTGCGTCATCTGGTGCAGCGGACTCTTGAACCGGAGCGAGGCAGGCGCCGCGGTCATGCAGCCTCCGTGGGGTGCAAACGTGTGCAAATGAAACGTAACACCGCGCCAACCGGCCGGTCAAGAATCCGGGGTCGGCACGCGGTGAACGCGGAGCGATTGGGAGAAGGCGTGCCGCGACGATTAACACCATGCAAGGAATGCTGGGAGGAACAGAGGCTGCGGCGAGGCGAAACCGTGGGGCGCAGCGGTTTTCCGGGTTTGACAAAACTTTGTTGTTCATAGGAAAATGGGAGAGTTGCACACGTGTGCACGGCCGCAGTTGCTCCTTCGCTTCCCCGGAGGAATAAGCTCTTTATTTGAGCCAGCTTAGGTCCTTCCCCAATGACTTGACCAGGGATTTCGCATCGCATTTGAGACGGCGCGCCTCTGGCCGGCTATGGGCCGATTCCTGGTCTGTTTTGTTCCGTTCCGGCCAAGCGCGGCGGGGCGGGAAGACGCGCCTTGCCGCGGATCCGCGAGCGCGGGCGGAAAATGGGGGCAGAAGTGGTCAGTACAAGCCGCAAATCCGTACTTCCCCATAAGGAGAAATGCAAGAAGAGATGAGCAGTTTGCTTATCCGGCCGGAGAGATTCCGCGACCGGACTGACGATTTTGGCTACGAGTTTCTGTCTTTTGAGAACCGCAAGCTCGCAGCCGGTGAAGTGCATCACGCCGAGACGTTTGAAAGAGAACTGGCGATTGTGGTTCTGGGCGGAATTTGCTCAGTTACCAGCTCGCGCGGCCACTGGCACAGGATTGGCCGGCGCGCCACCGTCTTCGAGGGGCTGCCGTACACACTTTACCTGCCCATCGACACGCGCTTCACGGTGAAGGCCGATTCGTCCTGCGACCTGGCCTTTTGCTACTCGAAGGCTGAAGAAGAGTACCCGGCCCGGCTGGTGTATCCGGCGCATGTGGGCATCGAGATTCGCGGCGGCGGCAACGCCACGCGGCAGATCAACTCCATGCTGCCGCCGTCGTTTCTGGCGCACCGGCTGATGGTGGTGGAGGTGTTCACGCCCGCGGGCAACTGGTCAAGCTATCCGCCGCACAAGCACGACGTGCACGATCCGCCGGACGAGGTCGATCTCGAAGAGATTTACTACTACCGTGTTCAGCGACCGGAGGGGTTTGCCGTGCAGCGGGTGTACACCGCAGACGGGCGCATCGACGAGACGCTCACGGTGAGCGACGGCGACCTGGTGGTGGTGCCGGAGGGCTATCATCCGGTGGTGGCTGCGCACGGATACAACGTGTATTATCTGAACGCGCTCGCCGGATCGGCGCGATCGCTGGCCTGCACCGACGACCCCGAACACGCGTGGGTGCGCGGCGAGTGGAAGACAAAAGACCCGCGGCTGCCGATGGTTCGCCGCTGAGCGCAGACGCTGCGGCGAAGGCGCGCGGCACAGCGAATGCAACTGAGGGCGAGGAGCGAACGCATGAAGGCGCGCCGATTGACCATGGCCCAGGCGCTGATTCAGTTTCTCAGCCAGCAGTACGTGGAGCGTGACGGCCGCGAGCACAAATTCTTCGCGGGCGTGCTGGGCATCTTCGGTCACGGCAATGTTGCCGGCATCGGCCAGGCGCTCGAGCAGACGCCTGATTTGCCGTTCATCCTGGTGCGCAACGAGCAGGCGGGCGTGCACCTGGCCGCCGGTTATGCGAAGGCAAGCAACCGGCTGCGCACCTTCGCATGCACCTCGTCCATCGGCCCCGGAGCAACCAACATGATTACCGGCGCGGCGCTGGCCACCATCAATCGCCTGCCGGTGCTGCTGCTTCCAGGCGACATCTTCGCGCGGCGCAAGGTTGCGCCGGTGCTTCAACAACTGGAATCGCCGTCCACGCAGGACACCGGCGTAAACGACTGCTTCAAGCCGGTCTCGCGCTACTGGGACCGCATCTACCGCGCGGAGCAGCTCATCACCGCACTGCCCGAAGCGATGCGCGTGCTGACCTCGCCCGCGGATTGCGGCGCGGTCACGCTGGCCCTCCCCCAGGACGTACAGACCGAGGCATTCGACTATCCCGAAGAGCTTTTTGAGAAACGCACGTGGCTTATTCGCCGCGGCGCGCCGGACCAGGTCTCGCTTGC
>DATJRT010000045.1:0-15568 GCA_035504495.1 Occallatibacter sp. | reverse complement strand
GCCGGAGCGATGGGCTGGGCGCAGGTAAAGTTGACGGCCTTGTTCTGGCTGCTGCGGCCGGCCACCTGGCCGCGCGCTGGATTCAAGCCCTCAACCATCACTTCCATTTCTTCGCCGATGTGCCGGGAATAATTGGCCCTTTGAATTTCACGCTGGCGGTCGAGCAAGACCTGGAGACGCTGGGACTTCTCGCCTTCGGGGATGGAATCGATCATGACGAGGGCGGGCGTATTGGGCCGCGCCGAGTATTTGAAGGCGAAGACACAATCATATTGAACGCGTGCGAGCAGGTCCATGGTCTCAATGAACTCATTTTCGGTCTCGCCGGGAAAGCCGACAATGATATCGGTGGAGAGCGAGATGGAGCGCCGGGCCGACTTCATCCAGGCGATGCGCTCGAGGTACCAGTCGGGGGTGTACTCGCGGGCCATCTGTTTGAGGACACGGGCAGAGCCGGACTGGACGGGGAGATGAACGTGGTCGCAGAGAGTCGGCACGGCATCGATGGCGTCGACGATGTCGCGGGTAAAGTCGCGGGGATGGCTGGTGGTAAAGCGGACGCGGCGGATGCCGGGAACCTGGCCGACGGCGGCAAGCAGCTCGGCGAAGGACAACTTCCCATCCGGGTCGCGGTAGCTGTTGACGTTCTGGCCGAGGAGCTGGATCTCGGTGTAGCCAAGATCGGCGATGCGGCGGGCCTCGGCGAGGACGGACGAAGACGTCCGGCTGCGCTCCTTGCCACGCGTGTACGGGACGACGCAGTAGGAGCAGAACTTGTCGCAGCCCTCGATGATGGTGATGTAACCGCGGTAGGGGTTCTGGCGCGCGGTGAATTCGGTCTCGAAGGTCTCGTCGGTCTGGCGGTCGTCGAGTCCGGTGATGCGGGTTTCGCCGGCTTCCAGGCGCGCGAGCATCTCCGGCAGGCGGCGGTACGAGGCGGAGCCCGAGACAAGCGAGACGTAGGGCGCCTTGTCGAAGATCTTTTCGCCTTCCTGCTGGGCCACGCAGCCGAGAACGCCGAAGCGCTTCCCTTCCTTGTGCAGTTTCTTGTAGTCGTTGAGGCGATGGAAGACCTTCTGCTCGGCTTTGTCGCGGATGGAACAGGTGTTGTAGAGGATGAGGCCCGCATCTTCTTCAGACTCGACCTGGCGGTAGCCCTGCTGCCGAAGGGTGCCGATCACCTTCTCCGAGTCGTGGGCGTTCATCTGGCAGCCGAAGGTCTCGAGATAGAACGTCTTGTCGGTCGCCATGAATCAAGTATAGCGTGAGTGAAGTTGAACCAGAACCCGCGCAATTGTCCCGTAGCATCTCAGGGCCAGAAGTGCCGTTGTTGTGGACGAGGATTCTGCCATGCCGATCGAAGTGCGCGATTGTTCCCCGCTGATTCAGGTCTTTCATATACCCACCTCTCTCCGCTTTTATCGCGACGTGCTTGGCTTTACGGTGACCGGGAAATCGAAGCTCCTGTCGGACGATCCCGACGATGTGAACTGGGTAATGCTGGAGCTGGGCGCGGCGACCATCATGCTGAATACGGCCTACGATCCGGACGGCGATTTGCCCGCGGCTCCCGACGTGGGCCGATGGTCGGGGCACCAGGACACCTGTCTTTATTTCACGTGCCCGGACGTAGATGGGGCCTACGGGCACCTGATCTCGAAAGGGCTTAAGATCGGCCCGCCGCAAGTTGCGTGGTATGGGATGAAGCAGCTTTACCTCACTGACCCCGATGGATTCGGCATCTGTTTCCAACGGCCGGAAAAATCCCGGGCCTCAGCGGATGCCGGCGTGTAGATAGGAGATCAGCGCGTCCATCTGCTCCTGGTCAAATCGTCCCGCAAACGACGGCATCATACCCTTGCCCGAAAGAATCGTCCGCACGACGTTCAAGTCGGTCGCCGGCGCGCCGCTGGGCAGGGTAGGCGAATCGAAGACACCGTGAAGATTGGGCGGGACTTTTTTGAGGGCGAGATCGTTGTACTCGTGGCAGTGGGCGCAGCGGACGTTATAAAGTTGCTGGCCCTCAAGCTGTTCTGAGGTCAGGGCGGGTTTGGCGCGGCAACCGGCGAGGAATGTGCCGAGCACAAAGGTAGAAACTGCGCCGGCAAGGAAAAGACATCCGCCCTGCCAGATCGTTCCATTGCGATGGGTCATTGAGTTAGGGGAAAGACCTCCGGGTGGTGTTGTCTTTCACCGGGCAGAAAAACGGCGCTTGTGCGGCGCCAGACCCGCTCTTCCAGTCTGAGCGGACCCGGTCATGCCGGTCAAGCGCGCGCCCTGGGATATTCGGAGATAGCCAGCCGCGCCGATGGTTGCTGCGCGATCGAGGTACCGATAGTAAAAAGGCCCACCCTTGCGAGATGGGCCTTCTTAACCGCGAACGCAGCCGGCTACTTCTTACCCCAGAAGTCGGGGGAAGCGGTGAGCCAGGAATCCGGAACGTAGCTGGTATCGGGGCTTAAAACGTAGAGGTCGCTCTCAGAGGATTCGACCGCGGCGGAAGCGCCATTCTCGAGCATTTGGAGCTGGTCTTCGCCCACGGCCGCAGTGAACGTCTTGTCGCTGGCTTCGATGCCGTCGACGTAGGAGAGAGATTCCATGGGGGTGATGAGGATATAGGTGTTGTCGCTGCCCACGCCGTACATTTTCTGGAACACGGCCCAGCGCGCGTCGGGGACGGCCGATTGATAGGCCTTCTTGTAGAGCTTGACCAGACGCCGGAATTCCTGGTCCTGGCCGGAGCGGACATGGAAAAGAAGAATGCGCATGAAGCGCATCTTGGAGAGATCGAGGTCGGGGTTGAGGCTGAGTTCCTTCTCGTAGGAGTAGATGCTGCTGTGACGCTCCGCGATGAGAGGAGCCTCCTGGGCGTCGTCTGCCTTGAGCGTGTCCTCGAGCTTGGACATGGCCACGGTTGCGTCGTGATTCTTCTGCAGGTCGGCGAAGGATTCGAAGGTGTGGGTGAAGAGGACGTTGGTGCCACCGGTGATGGGCCACAAAGCGAGATAGTGACTTGGGGCATTGGCCGCGCGCAATGCCGCCACCTCATCGCCTTCGATCTTCGCATAAGCGTTGCCCACTTCGGGCTTGAGCTCAACGTTATTGAGGAAGAGGTATTTGCCGGGGCCCTGAACCTGGCCGGCTTCACGCTGCGCAAGGGCTGCCGGGGTGGGATGGAGCGCTAAGCCTGTAAAGAAAAGGCAGAGAAGTGCTGCGGGATTGCTGCGAAGCTTCATGATGAATCGCCTCCTGGCGTTTGGTTTGGGGGGAGGGATGTAAGGATAGCACCCCGGGGCAAGATTGGGCTGCAATGACTTTGCCGCAAGCAGAAAATGGGAAAGTCTGCGGCTACGCGGGAACGCGGAATCGCATGCCCGGGATGGGTGAAGCTGTCGTTTTCCGACGCCCGGGCAATTATTCTCATCTCATGCCACTTCCTTCTTTGGGCGAAATTCGCGCCGCGCAGGAGCTGGTCTACCGGTATATGCCGCCGACGCCGCAGTACACGTGGCCGCTGGTGAACGCGCGGCTGGGTGCGGAAGTGTGGATCAAGCACGAGAACACGACGCCGGTGGGCGCATTCAAGCTGCGCGGCGGGCTGGTGTATCTCGATGATCTGCGCCGGACGCGGCCGGAGCTTGCCGGCGTGGCCGCAGCGACGCGCGGCAACTTTGGCCAGGGCGTGGCCATGGCGGCGCGGCTCTTTGGACTGAAGGCGGCGATCGTGGTGCCGCACGGCAACAGCGTGGAGAAGAATCGCGCCATGCGGGCGCAGGGCGCGGAGCTGATCGAGGAAGGCCACGATTTCCAGGCGGCTTTCGAGTTTGCGCAGAGGCTGGCGGAGACGCGCGGATATGCCTTTGTCGAGTCGTTTCATGAGTTGCTGGTGCGGGGCACGGCGACCTACGCGCTGGAGTTTTTTCAGGGAGCGCCGTCGCTTGATTCAATTTATGTGCCCATCGGGCTAGGATCGTCGATCTGCGGCGTGGCGGCGGCGCGCAATGCGCTGGGCCTGAGGACGGAGATTGTAGGCGTGACCGCGGCCCGCGCGCCCGCTTATGCACGCAGCTTTGCCGTGGGCCAATTGATCCAGGCGCCGGCGGAGACGGAGATTGCCGACGGGCTGGCCGTGCGCCGGCCGAACGCCCAGGCGCTCGAGGTCATCCGGGCGCAGGTGGCGCGCATTGTCGAGGTGGGCGAGGAGGAGATCCGGGAGGCCATGCGCGCGCTTTACGAGGACACGCACAACGTGGCCGAGGGCGCGGGCGCGGCGGCGATGGCTGCGGCGATGAAAGAAATGCAGGCGCTGAGCGGCAAGCGCATCGGGATCGTGCTAACCGGAGGCAACGTGGACCGGGCCGTGTATGCGGCGGTATTGAGCGGCGCGCGGGAGGGGGCGTGAAGCAATCGGAAGAGAACCTGAAGCCGATGCTGCACTCGGCGCAGAACCGCTGCTTTGGCTGCGGACAGGCCAATGCGGCGGGGCTGCGGCTCGAGTTTTTTCTGGCCGGAGATGGAGGGGTGGTGACGCTGCCCACGGTTGCGGACCGGTTCGAGGGCCATCCCGGCTATCTGCACGGCGGCATCATCGCCACGCTGCTGGACGAGGCGATGAGCAAGAGCGCGCGGGCGCGGGGGCTGACCACGATGACGCGCAAGCTCGAAGTGGAGTACCTGCGGCCGGTGCCCTCGGGTGCGCCGCTGCGCGCGGAAGGACGCGTGGTGCGCAGCGAAGGGCGCAAGCATTGGGTAGAGGCGGAGATCCGCGACGCGGAGGGAATGGTGCTGGCGCAGGGGAAGGGATTGTTTCTGGAGGTGAAGAGGTAGAGTCGAGGATATATCGTAGTGCGATAGAAATGGCAATCGCCCCCCGCCAGTCGATGCTTGCTATCCCAGGTCTCAGAAGCGAGACCTGGGCCACCCGGGAGGCTTCCCGGTTTGAGTTGATTTTGAACCGCAGATCCTTCTGCTCCCCTGCCGCAAAGCTGCGCTTCGCGGCAGGGTCGCTCAGGATGACAATTCTCAGAGCGCAAACAGTTCGGGTGAAAATCCGAATGCGCGCTCAGTGGACCATGTTGATGGTGTCCTGGGTGACGGTGTCGAAGGTGGTTACGGATTTGGCGTTGGCCTCAAAAGCGCGCTGGGCGATGATGAGGTTGGAAAACTCCGAGGAGATGTTGACGTTGGAGGCTTCGAGGGCGCCATCGTCGAGTGTGGCCAGGCCGTCGGTGCCGGAGGCGGCGATGGAAGCGGTGCCGCTGGCCAGCGTAGTGGCATAGTTGCCGTCGCCGAGCAGTGAGAGGCCCTGCAAGTTGTCGACATTGGCGAGCGCGAGCTGGCCGACATTTTCAAGCTGGCCGTTGGAGTAGGTAACGGTGACGGTGCCATCGGAGCCGATGCTGAAGCTCTGGTATTGGCCGCTGGGATAGCCGCTCTGCGTGGTGGAAGAGACGGCGGAGGCGGTATCGACCTGGCTCACGGTGGGCGTGCCGTTGGTCCCGAGCAGATTCCACTGCATATTCAGGTCCGCGGCATCGTCGGCGAGACCGGTGAAGGCGATCGGAATGGAGGCGACGTCGCCGGCCGCGGTGCCGACCGTTTCCGCAGCGCCGCCGGTGGGCGTGACCGTGGTGAGAACGCCGTCGGCGTTGAAGCCGAGGGTTCCGGTCACCGGCGTGGACACGCCGCTGGCAAAGTCACCCGCGGGCAGAGCGGCCGAGTAGCTCCAGGTATTGGGCGCGGTCTCAGTAAACGTGATCGTGGCCACGTGCGGCTCGCCGAGCGAATCGTAGACGGTGAGCTGGGCGGGAAAAGTCGAGCCGGCAGTGGCACCGGCGTCGAGGTTGGCGGTCATGCTCAGGGAACTGGTGGCGAGCGGCTCCTGCACCGCGCCCACGGGTATATTGATGGCGGTGAGCGGCGCGTTGGTGTTGACCACGCCGTTGACGGCCGGGTAGCCCATGACGTTGAGGCCGGCGGAGGTCTCGATGTCGCCGTTGGCGGCCTGGGTGAAGTTGCCGTCGCGCGTGAGCTCGTAGGCGCCGTTGCCGCCGCTGACCAGGAAGAAGCCGCTGCCGTTAAGGGCGACGTCGGTGGCATTGCCGGTAGAGTTGATGGTTCCCTGCGTAAATTCGGTCTGGTTGGAGGCCACTTTTACGCCGGCGCCTACCTGGATGGGATCGCCCGAGCCGGTGGAACCGATCTGCTGATAGAAGAGATCAGAGAAGTTGGTGGTCTGCGCCTTGAAGGCGGTGGTGTTCATGTTGGAGAGATCGTTGGCGATCGTGTTCAGCGCGGTGGAATCGGCTTCAAGGCCCGTGAGCGGGATGGAAAAGCTGGCCATGGTGAATCTCCTTTGAGATGGGTTCGGGTACGGGCCGTTAGGGCCGGTTGTTGAGCGTGGTTTGTTCGACTTGGGTGAGCTTGCCGCCGAGGGGCCGGGCGCGCGGGCGGCCGTCGAGCGCGTGGGCCACGCGCTCGGCAGCAGGGTTGGCCGCGGGAACACTGAGATTGCCGGACGCGCGGCGAACCGCCTGCGGCGTTGCGGCGGCTTGCGCGCCGGCTGGATGGCGCGCGGCGAGCGCGCCGGAGACGGAGTTGTCCGAGAGAGCGGGCGCGGCGGCAGAGCCGGTTGCCTGCGGCCCGGCGGTGAGCGCGGACGTGCTCAACGGCGTGGCCGAGGCGCCAGAGGTCTGCGCGGCGGCCGCGTCGCCGGTGTCGGTCGACGACGCTGCGGGGAAGGCTCCGCTCAGC
The DNA here is from genome assembly GCA_035504495.1 of Occallatibacter sp. GTDB lineage: Bacteria > Acidobacteriota > Terriglobia > Terriglobales > Acidobacteriaceae > Telmatobacter. The sequence continues at coordinate 8,815 of DATJRT010000045.1, read as the reverse complement.
GTCTGATTGATGTCGATGAGCTGCTCCAGGCTGTTCACATCGACGAGCTGATCGATGTACTCGTTCGGATCGGTCGCGTCAGTCGGGTCTTGATTCTGCATCTCCGTGACCAGGAGCTCGAGAAAATCGTTGGCGGAGATGACGGCCGTGTCGCTTGAGGAGCTGCTTGAACTGCTGCTGCCGCTGGACGTGGAACTGGTTCCGGAGGTGGAGCTATCGAGCGGCATGAGCGCCTGCCCCGACGTCATCGAGTGATTCAGAAATCCTGCTGCTGCCGCCATGCGTTCCCCTTGCTGTGAATGCGTAATGTGCGTTGTTTGCGTTTCCGGGTGTTGCCTGCGATCGAATCGAGCGCCTTACTACCGGTTTGTCAAACCGAGTTGATGCCGGGTCCGATTCCCTTCTTCCCTTCCCTTTTCGGTCTGTTATTCCCTGCACCTGTGCATCCGGCTCAGGCAAGGACCGAGATGTAAGCGCCGGCGCACTCAAAGAGCGGCGTGCGCGGTTCAAATTCCAAGTCTTGTTCCATGGCTTGTTGTGTGGCCTGGGTTGCGCCGCCGGCACGCTCGTTGGCTGTGCCGGATGAAGATGCAGGCGTCGGCGTTGGCGCCGGGTCGCCCTGTTGCGGGTTGTGATCGTTGCCGGACGAGCCGGGATTCGCGCCGGAGAATGCGCTGCTGGCTTCAGGCGCGGCCAGCGTGAGCGAACCGACAGGAGTGCGCTGCTCGTTCAGATACATGTGCAAGCCGGCCATCTGGCTGCCGAGAGCCTGCGCTGCCTCGGCCGACCCGGGAACCAGAGCGGCGTGAACACCGCCTGCGCCCAGATCGGCGCGGACGCCGACCCAGCCGAGGGAGGGATCTTCGAAGCCGGCCTCGACGCTGTGCGCACCGGTGCGGGTCCAGTTGGCAAGATTGGCCGCGCCGGAAGCAGCATCGCCGTCGAGCAAGGCGAAGGTCTCGCGGGTGAAGGGGCCTGATGCGATGGAGAGGGTTGTGCCCTGCGGCGGGCGCGTGGCCGCGTCATTGTGCGCGAAGGAAGAGGCTGAAGCCTGCACGGAGGCGGGCGGAACAGGCGCGGCCTGCGGCGGCGAAAGAGCGGATCCGGCCGCGGCAATTGCATGTGCCGTGCGCAGGGAGGATGAAGAGGGTGCAGTTCGGTCGCCCGTTGCCTTCCTATTCGCTGCGCTTGTTTGGGCTGCGGCAGCCAATTCAGACGGGAGCGAATCGACATCCGCGCCATTGGCGTTGACGCCGCTGGGATTGGCCAGGCTGGTGTTGGCCTGGCTGACGACGGGCTGAGAGTCGAGCGGGCCCGCGTTCGCGTTGGCCGTGGGCACGGGTGCAATTCCGGCGGATGGAGTGTCTGACGCGCGCGGAAAAGCTGAAGAAGGCGCAGAGGAGACTGCGTTGAGCGTAGCCGGGCCCGTGGCGTGAAGCTCGGTTGATTCGATTCCGGGATTGCCGGCGGCGGAGCCGGCGCCGCTCATCGCCAGCGCCGCGGGGGCGATTCCCGGTACTGCGTGAGCGGAGGGTTGCGCGGAATCGGAAGAGACTTGCGAGAGGTGCGTGAGGCCGGTCGAAAAACCGCCCAAGGGTGAACTCCCGAAGAGCGATTCGGCCCCAGTCTCGGCGTGCGTAACGAGAGAAGCGGTTTGCGAGACTACGGACAAAGGTGGGGGCGGCAGCGGAACAGGGATGTGCCCGAGGGGAATTGTTGGGGCAACCGCTGTTGCCGCGGCTTCGTTGATCGCTGCCGTGGGCTTCTCTGAATCGGTTGAGCGGCGCAAGGATTTGCTGGGGCCAACGGAGTTCGTACTCGCGGCCGAGCCGGTGGATTGCCCTGCGATCGGCGTCTCCGGCAGGAGTGACTGCGCCGCGATGACGGATGGCTGTGCGCGCGCCGGTAAACTCGCTGGCGGCGGTGAAGATCCGTTTTGCGCGGCAGCGGGAGCGGGATCGGCGTTCTGCGCAGTTGCAATCGTGTTTCCCGCGAAACCAAGTTGCGACGCAGAGAAAGAGGCAGGTTGCGTCTCAAGCGAGGATTGGAGCGGTACTTCGCTCTCTGCCTCCGCCGATGGGGCCGATCGCGCGGCTTCAACACCCTTGGCGGCCGGCGGTTTGCCCGGTGCGGTGAGGCCCGCACCAGCGGAGGCGAGCACCGACAGCCAGGTGGCGCGCGGAGTTCCCTCACCCGGCTGCGCAAAAGGCCTCGTACCGCTCCGGGCGAAGGCCGACGAGGCGCTCGTGGCTGCTGCGGCAGGCGCACCTGTATCCACTTCGATAGCCGGAGTTGCGGACATGTCCGAAAACGATGCAGACGCAGTGCCAAACGGGGTACCTGCGGGTTAGAACCTTGTCAGGAATGGAACGTTGATTCCTATTGCGGAAGCGAGGGCGTACCCATGAGAATTTTCTCTCAGCTTTTGGGAGAAGCGCGCCGATACGAGCCGGCTCTTCAATGATTCGTTTCTCCCGAATCGAAAGGATGTGCGTCTCCAGCTTCGGCTTTCTTGTGGGCATCTGCGCCGGCGCGGCGCAGGCGGCTGAGGTGCCCATCATCGAGGGAGCGCTGGGCGCGGTGCGCGGTCTCAAAGGCGTCGCGCGCCTCGGCCTGCTCGACGAGGGTTTCGGCCTGGCGGCGCTCGACGCGCTTGGCAAGATACACTTCGCGGCGCGCGGCGACCTGCTGTTCTGCGTCGCGGAGGCGCGGCGTGAGGGCGGCGGTGCGGCGCGCGGCGGCAAGCGATTCCTCGAGGCCGGCGAGGCGATCGGCGAGCTCGCCGCTGACGGCGCTCTTGAGGACCAGGCCGCGGCCGGAGCGGTCGCGTTGCTGGGCGGCGGCGAGCGCGTTTTCCAGCTGGCGCAGGGTGCCGACTGCGGACTCGAGCGTGCGCCGGGTCTCTTCTTCTTCGAGATGGAGGAGGCGGAGAAGGCGGCGCAAGGGGCGGGAGACGGGCATAGGGCTAGATCTCGCGGGCCAACGCGGCCAGGCGCGCAAGGCAGTCGGCAAAGGCGACCCGGTCAGAGGCGTCCTGGGTGAGAAAGGCACGCAGCGCGGGACGGGCGCGCAGGGCGCGGTCGAGATCGGGATCGGCGCCGGGCTTGTAAGCGCCGATGCGGACCAGGTCTTCAGAGCGCGCATAGACGGCCATGAGCTTGCGCAGGAGCGCAGCCTGCTCGCGGTGCGCAGGCACGGTGACCACGGGCATGAGCCGGCTGATGGAGTCGAGGATCTCAATGGGCGGGTACCAGCCCTCGGCGGCGAGCGCGCGCGAGAGCACGATGTGGCCATCGAGCAGCGAGCGCACCGCGTCGACGAGCGGATCCTGCTGGTCGTCACCTTCCATGAGCACGGTGTAGAAGGCGGTGATGGAGCCCGTCTTGAACTCGCCCGCACGCTCCACCAGGCGCGCCAGGCGGGCGAAGACCGAAGGCGTATAGCCCTTGGCGGTGGGCGGCTCGCCGGCGGCGAGGCCGATCTCGCGCGCGGCCATGGCGAAACGGGTGAGCGAGTCGAGCACGAGAAGAACGTGCTTGCCCTGCGCGGCGAAGAACTCGGCCACGGTGGTGGCAGCAAGGGCGGCGCGCATGCGCTTGAGCGGCGACTCGTCGGAGGTGGAGACAAGGACGACGGAGCGGGCGCGGCCCTCAGCGCCGAGCGAGTCCGAAAGAAACTCGCCCACCTCGCGGCCGCGCTCGCCCACGAGGCCGACGACGGTGATGTCGGCCCCGGTGTTGCGCGTCATCATGCCGATGAGGGTGCTCTTACCCACGCCCGAGCCGCCGAAGATGCCCACGCGCTGGCCGCGGCCGACGGTGAGCAGCGCATCGAGAGCGCGGATGCCGGTGCCGAGGGGCGCGCGGATGGGCGCGCGCTCGAGCGGCGAGCGCACCTGCCCGTCGAGGGGAAGCGAAATCGTGGCCGTGTGGGCGCGGCCGCGATGCGGCGCGGGATCGGGATCGATGGTCTCGCCGAGGGCGTTGAGCACGCGGCCGACGAGTGCGGGGCCAACTTCGAGCGCGGCGCGGACGCCGAGGGCCGAAACCGTGTCGCCGTAGCGGATGCCGTCCGTGGTTTCGACGGGCATGGAGAGAACATTCGAGCCGCGGAAGCCGATCACCTCCGCCGGATGCGGCCAGCCGGACTGATCGACAATCTCGCAGCATTCGCCCACGGTTGCGAGCGGTCCTTCGGACTCAATGGTCTGGCCGACCGACTCGGTGACACGCCCGCGCCAGCGCCAGGGCTGGCCCCGCTCCAGGCGGGCAAAGTAGCGGCCGAGAAGAGAAGCCGCGGGAAGCGGAGCGGCGGAAGGCGGCATCACGCGCGGCGCTCCTCGGGAGGCGTGGTTGCGCGAGAGTTCGCATCGAGAATCGGCTGCGGCGCGGCGCCGGCGCGATCGAAGAAGCCGCGCTCGATCTCGCCGAGTTGCGAGCGGATGCCGAGATCGACGCTGCCCAGCTTGGTTTCAATGAGGCACTCGCCCAGGCGCAAGCCGTCTTCTCCGGCGACCGCGGGTTTGACGGGGAGATTGGGCAGCAAGGCGATGGCCTCGGTCCAGAGCGCGAGGTCGGCGACGGGCACGCGCAAGCGGACTTCCGTGGATGCGGAGAGCTGGCCCAGGGCCACGCGCACGGCGCCGGTGAGCAGTAGCGGATCCATCTGCGCCTCGCGGCGCAGGATGCGCGCGGCGATGGCGAGCGCGAGGCGGACGACCTCCGGCTCGACCAGGTGCAGGTAGCGGTCGCGCTCGGCCTGGAAGTTTTCGATCACAGAGGCAAGTTGGCGCTTCTCACGCTCGCGTGCGGCGGCCTGCTCGGCGGCGTGGGCCTTGCGCTGCTCCTCAAGCCCGTGCTCGCGTCCGGCTTCGAAGGCGCGGCGGGACTCTTCGGCCAGGCGCTCGTCGAACCCGGCGGGCGCAGGCGTGGCGGGGGAGGCGGACGTGTCCGTCCAGTCCAGCGAGGAAGGGTCCAGAGAAGAGGGATCCGGCGAAGAAGAGAAGTACGGCGCGCCGGGATCGGAGGGATAAGAAAAGACCTCAACGGGCTCGACCACGGGAGCCGGGGTTTGCGGGCCGGAGAAGGGCGGGGTCGGCATAACTCGGGCTCCAAAGTCCAGGGTCAAGGCTCAAGCCAGCATCTCGTCGCCGGTCTCGAGCTTGAGAATCACTTTGCCCTCAGCCTCGAGACGGCGCGCAAGATTGAGGATCTCCTGCTGCGCCTGCGCCACTTCGCGCGTGCGCACGGGGCCGAGGACTTCCATATCTTCTTTGAGCATCTCCACCGCGCGGGAGCTCATGGCCTTGAAGATCTGGGCACGCAGTTCGTCGTTGGCGCCGCGCAGGGCGAGCGCGAGCTGGCGCTTGTCCACCCCGGAGACGATCTCGCGGATGCTGGCCGGGGGCACGGCCACGAGATCTTCAAAGGTGAACATAAGATTGCGCACGCTCAGAGCAAGCTCGGGCTGGGTTTCCTCGATGGCTTCGAGAATCTTTTTCGACTCTTCGGCGTTGAGCCGGTTGAGCAGGTCGGCCACGGCCTTGAAGCCGGAGTAGCTCTCGCGCGCCCTGTCGCCCACCGACTCCACGCGGCGATGGAGGATGTGCGCCACCTTCTGCGCCATTTCCGGCGAGAACTGGCGCATCTCCGCCAGGCGCTGGATGGAGACAACCTTGTGTTCCTCGCTCAGGCTTTCAAGCACCTGCGAAGCGCGGCGCGGGTCAAGGTGCGCGAGCACCAGAGCGATGGTCTGCGGGTGCTCCGCGTCGAGCAGCTTGCCCAGCTGCGCCGGATCGGTGTGCTGCAGTTTGGCCAGGTTGCCGTGCGCCGCCTCCTGCGAGCGGCGGACAAGCATGAGCAGATCCTCCGCGCGTTCCCGGCCGAAGGTGTCGATCAACAGGCGGCTGGCATAATCCAGGCCGCCGTGGAGGACGTAGTTCTGCGTCTCCAGCAGCTCCCAGAACTGCTCCAGAATCTCGCCCGAGATCTCGGGCGTGACCCCGCTCAGGTCGGCCAGTTCCTCGGTAAGCTGCTGCACATCGGCTTCGGGCAGGGCGCGGAGAATCTCCTTGGCTCGCTCCTCGCCGATGGCGACGAGAAAGATGGCGGCCTTGCGCACCCCGGAAAAATTCGCCAAAGGGCGCTGGCGCGCGGCTCCGTTTCCGTTCCCGGGATCGGCCAAAGCAATGTTCCTTTCCGCGCGCTACTCGGAGTGAATCCAGCTCTGCAACAGGCGTGAGCTCTGTGTAGGCTCGCGCTTGAGGTGCGAGGCGACCTGCTCGAAGACGGCGTGCGCGCGCAGGCGCTCGGGATCGGTTTCGGCCGCGGGCGCGGCAGCAAGAGCCGCCGCGGCGCGAGCGGCGGAGAGATCGCGGGGCGCGGCCTTGCTCGCCTCCACCAGCAGCGCGCGGGCGTGCGCAAGCCCCGGCCGCACGCCGAGCGAGAGAACGACCAGCAGGGCCAGAAGCGCGGCGATGTACTTAACCAGCAGAGGCGCGTTTTCCGCCGTGGTGAGCACGCGCGCCGGCAAAGGCGCGGCCGGCTGCGGACGGTTCTGGTCGAAGGCCAGATCCTGGACAGTGAGCGCGTCGCCGCGGGCGGAGTCGAAACCGACGGCGGCCTGGGCCAGCGCCGTCAACTGGCGCAGCTCGTCGGCGGAGCGCGGCTGCCAGACGGCCGGCTTGTTTTTCACGGCGGGCGAAAGCAAGCGATCGTTGACGACGATGGCCGCGGTGAGCCGGCGCAGGCGGCCCGGATTCTCGACCACGTGCTTGACGGTCTTCGAGACACCGTAGGTATCCGACTCGGATTTGGCCGATTGGGGCTGCGTGCTCTGCTGGGGATAGACAGGCAAAGCGTTGGAGTTGGGCGCGTTCGAAGCGGTGCCGGGAACGCCGGCCGCGACCGGCTGCGGCCCGCTGACCTGCTCGGTGCGCTGCATGGAGAGCGTGACCGTCTGGCTGGGATCGTAGATCTCCTGCGTGGTGTCAGTGGCGGAGGGATCGTAGGCGAGGACCACGGAGGCGCGCACATTGCCCGCCCCGGTGACGGGTTCGAGCGTGGCGATGAGCTTGTCTTCGAGGCTCTGCTCGGCGGCAAGCTCGAGAGCTTCAGGCGTCTTGGGGCCGAGAGGCAGGCGACCGTCGGCATCGACCAGGACCACGTGATCGGGAGAGAGGCCGTCGACGGCCGCAGCGACCAGGTTGCGGATAGCCTCCGGCTCGCCGTCGGCGAGCGAACCGTGGCGCAGCTTGAGCACGACGGAAGCCTTGGCCGGACGGTCCTGATCGCGGAAGAGCGAGTCGTGCGGCAGGACAAGATGGACGCGCGCCGACTCGACATCGGCCAGCGTGCCCACGGTATGCTCGAGCTCGCCCTCGAGTGCGCGCTGGTAATTAACCTGCTCGTCGAACTCCGAGCCCACCCAGTTGGGCTTGTCGAAGAGCTCGAAGCCAAGGCGTCCGCTCTTCACGCCGCCCTTGGCCGCGGTAGCCAGTCGCGCCTTGTCGAGTTCGGGCGCGGGAACGCGGATGGTCGCGCCGTCCTCAGCGAGATCGAAGGGAATCTGCGCCTGAGTGAGGGTCTGCGCGATCTGGCGCGCATCTTCGGGATCGAGCCCGGTGTAAAGCGTGCGCCAGTCCGTGCGCAGAACGTACCAAAGCAGGCCTCCCGTGAGCGCCGCGAGAAGTACCGTGGCAGTGACAAGGCGGTTGCGCTGGGGGGGCGCAAGCTGCGCCCAGGCTATGCGCGTGCGTCCCCAGAGCGCCCCCAGCCGGTCCGTCCATTGCGGGCGCGCGGCGAGAGTCTGCGACGATTTGGCAAGTTGCGTGGCGGTAGCCATGGCGCGCGGCGGGTGCTCGTTTCTTTAGAGTCGTCCCGGAAGAATCAGAACTGCATGCCGATCACGGACTGATAAGCCTGCACCGCCTTGTTGCGCACGGCGAGCGCAAGCTCAAAGGCCATGTCGGCTTTTTGCGTGGCAATCATGGCCTGATGCACGTCGACGCCGTTGCCGGTCATCAGGCCGGTAACCGCGGACTGGGCCTGCGATTCAAGCTGATTGACCTGGCCGGCCGCGTCGGTGAGCAGATCGGCAAAAGGCGTTTGTTCCTGGTCGTTGGCGGCGGAGGGTGAGAGCGAAGACGCAGCCTGCGCGGCAAGACCGGCGGAACCGCTGGATGCGGCAGCGATGGAGCTGACGGCGGACGACATGAGTTCCCCCTTTTACGGACCGTTCACAGCCGACGGCCCCGAGATGCCGATGCGCAGGTGTTGAGGGCGCGGCCTCGCTACGACTTGGCAATCTCGAGCGCCGAGCCGATCATCTCCTTTTCCGCCTGCACTGCGGAGCCATTCAATCCGTATGCACGCGTCGCGCCCATCAGGTCCACCATCTCTGTAAGCGGATTAATGTCCGGATAAGCGACATAGCCGTCGGGGCCCGCATCGGGATGGCCGGGATCGTAGCGCCTGAGCGGCGGACCGGGATCCTCGACCACGCCGCCAATCTGCACCGTGGGCGCGACCGCGGCCGAGCCGGGGGTGGTGATGGGATTGAGCGGAGGAAGGCTTCCGGGCAACGGGAGCAGCGGCAACGCGTTGGGAGCGGAGCCGGTGGCGGCCGTGTTCATCGAGTCAAGAAAATCGCCGTCGCCGGTCGAGGCGGCAAAGATCACGTGCTGGCGCTTGTAGGGCCCGCCGGTTGCGGTGCGCGTGGTTTCGGCGTTGGCCATGTTGGCGGCCACCACCTCGGCGCGCATGCGCTCGGCCTCCATCGCCTCGCCGGAGGCATCCATCATGCCGAAGAGATTCAT
>DATJRT010000044.1:0-29342 GCA_035504495.1 Occallatibacter sp. | reverse complement strand
GTGCTCATGCTGACGAGGCCGCGCGGCATTGCAGAGGTTTACTGGATCGGCGGCGGCGTTTTCCTGATTCTCGCGTTGCGGCTGGCGCCGCTCAGACTTGCCGGGCGCGCGGTGGCCGAAGGCACGGATGTGTATCTCTTTCTCGCCGGCATGATGCTGCTCTCCGAACTGGCGCGCGAGTACGGCGTCTTCGACTGGCTTTCTTCAGAGGCTGTCGAACTGGCGCACGGCTCGCGCGCGCGGCTGTTTGCGCTGGTTTACGGGCTGGGCACGCTGGTAACGGTCTTCCTCTCGAACGACGCCACGGCCGTGGTGCTCACGCCCGCCATTCTCGCGGCCATCCGCAAGGCCAAGGTACCGCCGCTGCCCTATCTCTTTGCCTGCGCCTTCATTGCCAACGCGGCCTCGTTTGTGCTGCCGATCTCGAACCCGGCCAACCTGGTGGTCTTCCGGCTGGGTATGCCGCCGCTGGGGCAATGGCTCGCGGGCTTCGGCCTGCCCTCGGCGCTTTCGATCGTTGCGACGTACATCGTGCTGCGGCTCGTCTTTCGCAAAGACCTGGCCGGCGCGACCGAGGATCATGTTGACACAGCGCTCACCATCGACGGAAAGCTGGTGCTCGCCGGTCTGGGGCTCGCGGCCGCAATTCTGCTGACGGTCTCATCCCTCAACCGCAATCTTGGATTGCCCACATGCCTGGCGGCGCTCGGAGTCACGGCGATTCTCTCCGTCAAGACCCGCACCAACCCGTTGCGCTTTGCGCGGGAGATCAGCTGGAGCACGATTGCGCTCGTGGCGGGGCTGTTTGTTATGGTAGATGCCGTCGAAGGCGTGGGCGCGCTCACCTGGGCGCACGCGGCGTTCGCGTGGGCCCAGAGGCTTGCCGCCGTTCCAGGCGCGCTGGCCGCGGGGTTCGCCGTGGGCGTGGCCAACAACCTGGTGAACAATCTGCCGCTGGGATTGATGGCCGGCGAGGCGCTCAAGAACGCCCATGCCTCGCGGCTGATGGCCTCGGCGGTGATGATCGGCGTAGACCTGGGGCCGAATCTCTCGGTCAGCGGCTCGCTGGCCACGATTCTGTGGCTGATTGCGCTCAGAAGAGAGAAGCTGCACGTGAGTTACGGGAGCTTTTTGAAGGTGGGCGCGCTGGCCATGCCTGCGGCGCTGCTGGTTGCGCTGCTGGGCGCCGTGGCGATGCAGGCGCTGGCGCGCTAGAAAGGAATATCTTCGTCGGAGATTTCGGCCGCCTGGGTCACATCGTCGGCTCCGGCGGGCGGGCGCTGATCAAAATTCGAGCCTGAGGACTGGTGGCTCGACGAGCGGGTATAGCCGCCCCCTCCGTCGTCACGGCCGGAGAGCAGGGAGAGATCGTTGACGATGATCTCGGTGCGGTAGCGCTTCTGGCCCGATTCCTTGTCGTCCCAGCTCCGGGTCTGGATTTTGCCCTCGATGTAGAGCTTGGAGCCCTTCTTCACGTAGTCGCGGACGATCTCCGCCAGGCGGGTGAAGGCGACGAGGTTGTGCCACTCGGTGCGATCCTGCCAGTTGCCCTGCGCATCCTTTTGCCGGTCGCTGGTGGCCAGGGTGAAGTTGGCCACCATGGTGCCACCGGCGGTGGACCGAATCTCGGGGTCCTTGCCCACATTCCCCAAAAGGATGACTTTGTTCACGCTCTTGGCCATCGTTGTGCTCTCCGGTTTGGAGCAAGCATAGCAGACCGGCGGGAGCGCGCCGCGATGGCCCGGCCAAGGCAGAAATATTTTTTGAAATTGCATAACTAATCCTTTAGTTGTTGCGTCTATACTGGTGTAGGCGCGGACTGGATACGGGCTCGTTCCCATGGAATCAAAAGGATGCCTCCGAAGAAGTCCAATACGCTGACGGAAGCCGAGCTGAGGCTGATGAAGATCCTCTGGCGGCGCGGCGAGTCGGCCGTGACCGACCTGGTGGCGGCCATGCCCGAAGGCGAAACTCTGGCCTACAACTCCGTGCTGACGACCATTCGCATCCTCGAGCAAAAGGGATACGTCGAACACAGGCAGGAGGGCCGCGCGTTCGTTTACCGGCCCTGCGTCCTGGAGCACGAGGCCAGCCGCTCGGAGGTGCGCCACGTGCTGAACCGGTTCTTCGGCAATTCGCGCGAGCGGCTGCTGCTTTCGCTGCTGGACGACAAGGAGATTTCGGCCGAGGAGCTGGCGCGTCTGAGAGAGTTGATTCGCGGCGCAGCGCCCGACGCGGGCGATGCGGCCGTGCTCCGGGTGAAAGGCGCAGCGAGGCCGGAAAGGGAAGAGGCATAAGCGCATGCATTTCGCCGCCATTGCCGGTTTTTTCTCCCTGGCGCAAGCCGCCGGTCAGGAGCTGACCGCCGCGTTTGCCCGGTTGGCGCATGCAGCAGCGCCGGTGGCGATTGCGGCGCTGTGGCAGGGAGCGGTGGTCGCCGCGGGCCTGGCAACTTGCCTGCGCCTGGCCCCGCGTCTGTCTGCGACCCATCGTTTTGGCGTGTGGGCGGGCGGATTTCTGGTTCTGCTGGGATTGCAAACGATGCCGCTGCTTATGCATCCCGCAGCCGCGGGCAGAGGGCCAATCCTGAGCAGCGCGGCCGCGCGGCCGTGGCTCGAACTCGACGCGCGCTGGGCATTGGCGATTGCGGCGCTGTGGCTTGCGCTCGCCTTCATGCGCGCCATCGATCTCACCCTGCACACGCTGAGGCTGCGCAGGCTGTGGAAGAACGCGAGCCCGATCGATGGAATGTTTGCGGACTGCCCCGAAGGGCGCGGGCGGGTTGCCGTGTGCACCACCGGCGAGCTCGACCGGCCCAGCGTGATCGGTTTCTTTGCGCCGCGGATTCTCATTCCCGAATGGCTCTATGTGCGGCTCACGCCGGGCGAACTGGAGCAGGTGATTCTGCATGAGTGCGAGCACCTGCGCCGGCGCGACGACTGGACCAATTTGTTGCAGAAACTTTCCTTGGTTCTCTTCCCTTTGAATCCGGCGCTGGCGTGGATGGAGCACCGGCTGTGCCGCGAGCGCGAGATGGCGTGCGACGAAGGCGTGGTTCGGGTGACGCACGCGCCGCGCGCCTACGCTGCCTGCCTGGCCAGCATGGCCGAGCGGAGGCTGGAAAGAAGTCTGGCGCGCCGTGGAGCCGCCGCGCTTTCGCTCGGCGCCTTCGAGGGCCGCTCGGAGCTGGCCGGCCGCGTGCACAGCATTCTGTGGCGCCGGAAGGTGCTGAGTCCGCTCGGCTCACGCGCGCTTGTGGGCGTGGTGGGCTGCGGGCTGCTGGTGGGCGCGGTGGAGCTGGCGCGGTCGCCGCAGGTAGTCGCCTTTGTGAGCGCGCCGGCGGCGCAGGCACGCATGGCTCCGTTGCCGCAAACGCCGGATTCACCCGAGCGCCTGGTCGCGCTGGATGGCCGGAATGTTTCAGCCTTCCGCGCGGTGAATGCAGTCGCGATGGTGCCGGCTGGGCCGCAACGGCGAATGAGAAACGGCGCGACCAAGCCGAGCCCGACCGTGGGAGCGAGCGCGATTGCGCGCGCGAGCCACGAAGCAAGTCCCGTGAGCCTGGCTTCCAAGGCGCCGCAGCAGCAGTTGATTCAAGCCGAAGCGAATGGCTCCGAAGCGCCGGGAAGCGCACTGCCGCAGCAGTGGATCGTGCTGACCACGTGGGAGCAGGTGGAAACCCCGTCTGCCGGCTCAGGCAGGGTATCGGATTTCAGCGTGAACGCGGAGGACGCTGGCACAGAGCCGGCGCATTCCCCCCAGAGCGGCGTGCGGCAGGGCATCACGCGGCAGGTCACGATCACCCAGCTGATTCTGCGGATTTATCCGGCGAGCGCGCTTTCCGCGCCGGGCCGCAAGGCGCATGCCTCCGGCGCCAGCTCCGTGCGGGCTAATACAGGTTTCAGTTCCGTCTTGCACCGGCAGGCCGTTCTGCCGCTCGACAACGGCTGGCTGGTCATTCAACTTTAAACGTCAACCTTCAAACCCGAATGGAGAGCGCTCATGTCAACATCAACTAATTCTTTAATAACGAAGACGAAATCCGTGGTGGCGCCGCTGGCTGCAGCCGCGGTGCTTATTCTCGCATTCGCCTTCTTCCCCGGCCGCAACGCGGCGCGCGCTGCCGCCATCACATCTGCGCCGCCGCTGGATCAGTCCAGCGTGGCGCCGCTCGTGGCCCTCGACAACGCTGTGGAAGCGGTGGCCGCGCGGGTGACGCCGGCGGTGGTCAACGTGGCGGTGACTTCGCGCGTGGGCGCGGACGAAACCTCCGATGGCGACAACGGCCAGGGCCAGGGGCAGGGCTTCGGCGGCATTGATCCGCAGGACCTCCCGCCGGGATTCCGCCAGTTCTTCTTCGGCTTCGGCGGGCAGGGTATGAAACCGCAGCCGCAGTTTGAGCACGGGATTGGCAGCGGCGTGATCATCTCGCCCGACGGCTACATTGTCACCAACGATCACGTGGTGAACGGCGCTACGCAGATTCGCGTGACCCTCAACGACCGCCGCATCTTTCCCGCCAAGGTGGTGGGCGTGGACAAACTCGACGACCTGGCCGTGATCAAGATCGACGCGCACGACCTGCCGACGATCGCGTGGGGCGACTCGACACGGCTCCATCCTGGAGAGACCGTTTTGGCCTTCGGCAACCCCTTCGGCAACTTCCCCTTCACCGTGACGCGCGGCATCGTGAGCGGCCTCGACCGGCCCAATCCGTACTCGGACGACGCGCGCAAGCCCGGCGACTTCATCCAGACAGACGCGGCCATCAACCCCGGCAACTCCGGTGGCCCGCTGGTGGACGCCTACGGACAGCTTGTTGGCATCGACACTTTCATCATCTCCAACAGCGGCTCCTTTGCCGGCGCAGGGTTTGCCATTCCCTCGCAGATGGTGCGCGCATCGGTTGACCAGATCATGAAGACGGGGACGGTGCACCACGGATACCTGGGCATCAGCATCAACAACGTGACGCCGGACAACGCCACGTTCTTTAACCTGCCCACCGCGTCCGGCGCCGTGATCAGCCAGGTTACGCCGGATTCGCCCGCAAGCCGCGCCGGGCTTGAGAGCGGCGACGTGATTCGCACGCTGAACGGCAAAGAGATCCCCAACAGCAGCGCCCTGCAGGTGGCCGTGAGTGAGATGACGCCGGGAACCCCGGTTGAATTGGGCATCATGCGCAACGGCAAGCCGGAGACCCTGCACGCCACTGTGGGCGAGTACAACCAAAAAGGCACTGAGGTCGCGGAGAACTCCGGTTCCGATCACCAGGAGGGCGGCAAGCTCGGCCTGGCCGTCGACAACCTCACGCCGGACGTGCGCCAGCAGTTCAACATTCCCGACCAGGTGCATGGCGCGGCCATTGAGAGCGTGCGGCCGGGAAGCGCGGCGGAAGATGCCGGCCTTTCTGCAGGTGACGTGATTCTCTCGGTCGACCGGAAACCGGTGGACAGCGCAAGCAGCTTTGTGGACGCCATCCACGCGCTGCCGGCCGACAGGGACGTCCTGTTGCTGGTGTGGTCGAACGGCGGCACCAGCTTCCTGGTGCTTCATCCGGACCAGAACCCGCAGCAGAACGGGTAAGCAACGAATCAGCGGCGCGGAGGAAGGCAACGCGCTGCGGCAGCCTCGCACTGAAGCAGATCGATTTCTTCAGTGCGGGGCTGTGCTGTTTCTCAGGGTTCTTCCCTTCCCTGCGCAATGCGCCGGTTGCGCAGCCACTTGGCCAGGCCGAGAGCCAGCAGCATGCCTCCGAAGGGAATGCATGCGAGCACGACGATCAGCGCGAACCAGCCGCCGTTCGTATGCGCGCCGGTGCGCGAGTAGCCGCCGAGCATGCTCTCAAGCAACACGCCCGCCACTACGCCCGCGCCCACGATTGAGCCGCCCCACTTCAAAAGTTGGCGAGTGCCGTCGTCGGGAAGGTTGGGAGCGGGCATCTTGCTTCGCGTCTAGAGCGGTTCCGCAGGTGTTGTAGCCGTTTCCAGCGTCCGTGCAGGGTGGATTTCTGTTAAGGAAAAATCCACTTGATGCCCATGGCTCGGGGATACGGTAACTGCGGAACCGCTGTAGCCTCGCGCAGCCGCCAGCATGGCATACACAATGACTCCGGTGACCGAGACATAGAGCCAGATGGGAAAGGTCCAGCGGGCCACCTTGCGGTGGGTGGGTATGCGGCCAGAAAGCGAAAAGAAGAAGGTGACGAGCACCAGCGGCAGGGCCACCATGGAGAGAAGCACGTGACTGACCAGGATTACGAGGTAGACGATGCGGATAAAGCTGTGGCCGGGATAGTGGCTCTCGCCGTGGAGCGCGTAATTGCCGATGTAGCTGATCAGAAACAGGGTTGAAAACGCGAATGCGGTAATCATCGACCGGCGGTGCGCCTTGATGCGGCGATGGCGGATAAACCGGTAGCCCAGGACCAGCGCCGTGGCCGCCAGCGCGTTGAGCACCGCGTTGAGCGCCGGCAAAAAGGAGAGCTCCCTGCCGGTCACGTCGAGCGCCGGGTGGAAGTAGATAAGCCAGAAGAGAAAGGTGGTGGCCGCGGCGCTGATGGCCAGGATGGCGGCGATGGCCGGTCCGGCGCCGGATTGCGATCGAGTGACGGGCGCGGCCGCGGTCATGGCGCTCCTATCGCTTTCCGTTGGCGCAGAGCATGAGCGCGGTGAACAGCAGCGGCAAATAGAGCACGCTCACCTTGAGTAGATCGCGCGCCAGCATGCGGCTCTCCGTCTCCGAGCGCACCTTGAGAATGCGCGCAAAGCGGATGGTGTAACCGAGATAGACCAACCCAAGCGCAACGGCGATGACGGCGTAGGCTGGGCCGGTCATGCCGAGACGCCACGGCGCCAGGCTCACGGGAATCATCAGGACTGCATAGAAGAGCGCTTCCACCACGGTGGACCATCCATCGGGCTGCACCACGGGCAGCATGCGAATGCCGGCGCGGGCGTAGTCTTCGCGGTAGAGCCAGGCGATGGACATGAAATGTGGAAATTGCCAGACGAAGAGGATGGCGAAGAGCGCGACGGCCTTCCAGTCAAGCTCGGGCCGCGCGGCCGTCCAGCCCAGCAGCGGACCCATGGCGCCGGGAAACGCGCCAATGAAGGTGGCCAGGGTGGTGACGCGCTTGAGCGGCGTGTAGATGGCCACGTAGGTGAACGCGGTAAGCAGCGCCAGGGCAGCGGTGAGCAGATTGGTGTGCATCAGCAGCCACCATGCGCCCAGCGCGAGCGCGCCCATGCCGGCGGCAAGGCCCACCCCCAGCGAGATGCGGCCCGAAGCGAGAGGACGGTCGGCGGTGCGCCGCATGCGCGCATCCGTCTTGCGCTCGAGCACCTGGTTCAGCGCCCCGGCTCCGGCCGACACCAGGCCAATGCCGAGCAGGGCATCGATGAGGCCGCGCTGCATGCTGGAGATTCCCGAGGCCAGCGAGCCCAGATAGAAGCCGCCCCACCCGGTGACCAGCACCAGGCCGACTACCTTTATCTTGAAGAGCTCGCGCAGGTCGTGGATGAGCGTGGCCGTAGCGCCGGGCGTGGGCGCGTGGAGAACGGCAGCATGAGCTTCCGCGGCGGGAGGACTGGCGGCCGTGAGCGCGTTGCGCATTTCCACCTCGTGCTCCCTAGGATGCGCGGCCAGATCGGCAGATGCGGCGATTTTGAAGGCGGAAGACATTGCGGAGCGGGAAACGGACCAAGCGGCGCGGCCTGCATTGATGATACCAAGCCGGCACTCCCCGGCGCGGGGGTCGCCCGCTTTGGCCGCGATGCGGGACAGCCGGTTCGCCCAAGGTTCCATGTTGAGTTTCCCGGCCCCGTGCAGGGAGCTGCTTGCTCGCTTTGAGCCGGTCTGCTCCGACTGCCCGCTACACGGCTGAGGCGCGCGTGCGCAACGACTCCGGCCGGAGTTCCGCATCGACTTCCCTGCCGATGCGCACCACCAGCGGCGGAAGCGCACGAATATCGGACGCGGAGGTGCGGAAGTTCACGATGCAGGCGCGCAGCGCGAACCTACCCTGGACGAGCGCATTGGAAATATACGCTTCGCCGCCGTTCTGCAAGCGCGTGAGCAGCTCCCGATTCAGCTGGTCGAGGTACACTTCCGTTCCTTCGCCGGGCTCGAGATCCGCAGGCACAAAGCGGAAGGTGGCTATGCTGAGCGATTGCGTCATCGCTTCGAGGTCAGGGAAGCGGGGAATCAGGTTAAAGAGCTCGCGCGAAAGGCGCATGTCTTCCGAAATCATCTGCACGTAGCCCTGCTGCCCCACCTGCTGAAGCGCAAGCCAAACTTTGAGGGCGCGGAATCCGCGCGAGTTCTGCGGCCCAAGATCGAAGTAATTCGTGGCTTCGTCGCCGAAGTGGTAATAAGGCGGATGATAAGAAAAAGCGTCGCGGAGCTTCCGCGCGTCCCGAACCAGGACGCATCCAGCCTCAAGCGGTGCATAGAGCCATTTGTGCGGATCCACGGCAACGGAATCCGCTTGAGCCAGGGCGCGGAGGGCGGCGGGCGCGTCGGGCACAATGGCGGCCAGGCCGCCGTAGGCGCCGTCTACGTGCAGCCAAAGGCCGAACTCGCGGCAGATTTGCGCGAGCTCCGGAAGCGGATCGATCGCGCCCGTGCCCACGGTGCCGGCGGTGGCCGCAAGCAGGATGGGCCGCTCACCGGCCTTCCGGTCACGTTCCAACTGCTCACGGAGCGCCTGCGTGCTGATGCGGCCTTCCCCATCGGCGGCGATCCAGCGCACGGCATCTGTGCCCAGGCCGGAGATGTCCGCGGCCTTTTGTATCCATGTATGCGTCTCGGTGGAGCAGTAGACGCGCAGGCGCGCGCCGTCGACGCCCAGCGTGCGCACATCGCGGCCGGCCTTGGCCTGCCTGGCGGCGAGGAAGCAGACAAGGTTGGCCATGTTGCCGCCGCTCACAAACAGGCCCCCGCAATCGACGGGGTAGTCAAGCATTTCCGCGATCCAGCGCACGGTCTGGGCTTCGATTTCGCTGGCCATGGGCGAGAGCGGCCATGCGCCCACGTTGGGATTTACGGCAGAAGCGAGCAGGTCGCCCAGCGCGCCGATGGGCGCGGCGGAAGAGGTGACATAACCCCAGAACCGGGGATGCGCATTGAAGAGCGAGTGCGCGAAGAGCAAATCGGCAGCACGGTCGAGCAGCTCGGCCGGGTCAGTGCCGGCCTCAGGCATGGAACGTTCGGCCGCGAGCGCCTGGCGAATGCGGGCGGGCGATTCGCCGGGGGTAACCGCACGCGAAGGGAGCGACTCGAGAAATGCGGCAATACGGTCGACGAGCCGGTGCCCCAGCGCGCGAAACTCCTCGGACGCCATCTCGAGCGGTGAAATGCGTCCCTCCGCGTCGTTGCCCTTCTGCATGAATGCCTCCGAACCGGAATCGAACCCGGACCGGCTACGCCGACTGCTTCGATCCGGTCCTTTCATTTGAAATCCGGGGAGGCGCGCCGATCTACAAAAATTCCATGAGGTCCAGAAAAATCCCATCAGGGTTAAAAAACTCGCTTGGCGGCAAGAGTTGCAACGTCAAGCGAGCCGCCTACTGCTGCTCCGTTTGCAGGCCGCCGCCGGGAACCAGCACCACTTCGCAGGTCTTTCCCATGGAGCAGCTCACCACCGCGCTGCGCAGCAGATGCGCCTTTGAATCCGGCGGCAGCAGCTCGGGTAGCTTCATCTGCTCGAGAACCGGTTCCATGGCGGCGATCGGTTGCTCTCCGCTCATCTTCTGCGCCTCAACCACGCCCGCGGTGGTCACCTCCAGGCGGAAGGCGCCCCAGCCGCTGACGCCCGCGGGCCGCGCCACCTTGAAGGTGCGCAGATCCTGCAGCGCCTGCGTGGGGTTGGCGGGCCCGAACTTGGCTCCCGCGGCCTTGAGACGCCGGATGCCGTCCTGAATCTCTGCGCGGACGTCGGGTGAATCGTTGCGGGTGAGCGCCGCCTGCGCCAGAATGTAGGTCGAACAGGCCTCGTCCTTCTGCCCCAGGCTCTCATAAAGCTGGGCGAGGTGGTCGCCCACCTCGGCCGCCAACCCCGAGCGCCACGCAGCGCTCAGGTAGGGCTTGGCCGCGTCGGTCTTGCTTTCGCGAAAGAGTATCCAGCCCAGCGTGTCCCACGACGCAATGAGGAGATTGGCCTGGAAGAAGGCGTTGTTGTTGGCCTGCTCGGTGGTCATCGCGGCGCTTTTCTCCTCGAGCTTGGCCACACTGCGGCGCGAAGCGTCCTCGGCAACGTCGAGGTCGAGACCGGACTCGCTCAGCTCGTAGGCGGCATCGTTGAGCACGCCGGGATCGTCGGCGCCGTCGAGCGCGCTGCGGGCCGCCGCGGCCGCTTCCTCATTGCGGTTCAGGCGCACCAGGGCTTCGCTCTCCTGCACGCGGATTTCGCGATTGTCGGGAGCCTGACCGGCGGCTGCTTCCAGGGTTTTGAGCTCGGTGGCATAATCGCCCGCGGTGCGCTCCAGGCCGGCGAGGTCAAGCGTAAGCTGCAGGTTGCCCGGATTGCGCGCAAGATAGTCCTGCAAGGTTTTCTGCGCCCCGGCCGCGTCGCCCTCGTGCGACTCTGCGCCGGCAAGGGCCATGACCGCGCCTGCATTGTCGGGATGCGCCGCGATTTCCTTGCGGAAATCGGCTTCGGCCTCTTCGAAGTTCCGCTGCTGGGCGGCGGCGATGACCCCGTATCCGCTCCAGAGATTCTCCTCGTCGGGATTCTTGGCTTTCACCTCGTCGAGGGTCTGCCTGGCTCCGGTCCAGTCGCCCTGCTTCATCTGGTCCTGCGCCTGTTCCATCAGCGCCGAGGCTGTTTCGTCAGAAGGTGCAGCGGCGGACGACGCGGCGGACGAGGCGGCCGACGGGCTTTCCGGCGCGGGCACTTTTTCGGCGACAATGGGCGGGGATTTCGATTCGCTGTCGGATTCGGCGCTTCCACTGGAAGTCAGGTCCGGCTTGGACTCGTTCAAAACCGTATACTTCGACGGCCGGATGAGCTGTATCCAGGACTCGCCGTCGAGGCTGATGTCCTTGGTGAAGCTCCGGTATTGCTTCCAGTCCGCGCGAGGCACCTTTTCCTTGAGCACCACGATGGTGCGCTCAACCACGACCTCGCCGCCCTCGAAGCGGTAGGTCTTGTCGAAGGTGGCGAAGCCGGTCTTCACGTGGATGGCGTCAGGCAGGTCGGTACGGTAGCCGTCGGGCAGGCGGATGCGAGAGATGGCCGTGAGCGTGCGCGGCGCGCCCAGCTGAATGTCTTCCTCCGGCTCGGAGGCGTCACTGTCGAGCGCGGTGAACTCGAGCGCGGGGAAAAGAGGAACGATGCGGAGATTGTCCCAGTCGCCGAAGGGATGGCGCGCGTAATCGTAGGTCATCACGATGGGCTGGGTTGCGTTCTCTGCGTTCTGGAATTTGGTGTCGCTGGTGGTGCCGCCGAAGCCAGTGATGGACGAGATATATTGCGAAGCCTTGTCCCAGTCCGCGGGCGCCATGCCGCGCGCAAGTGCGCGGATCAATACTTCGTCGTCATCGCGATAGCTCACCGACATCTTCGCGGTGAGCTTGCCCTCGGCGTCGAGCACGCCGTCGGCCTCAAAACGCGCAGTAAAGGGATAGGGCGCGTTGGCGGGCGTGGATTCGAGCGAGGCCGGCTTGTCGGAGGGCACGATCAGCGCCTTCTGGTCGCGGATGACGGCGCTGAGATAGCGATAGGGAGCGTCGAGCGGCGTGCTGTCGAGCCAGATGCGGCCGCCGGGTAGATTTACGGTGGTAATCACGTGGTTGAAGACGGCGGGGGATGGAACGTCGGCGACGGGCGCGATGCCGGCGCCGATGAGCGCCGGCGAAGTCGAGATTCCTTTGGCGCGCAGCAGCGCTTCGAGCAGCGTGTCCTTGTCTTTGCAGTCGCCGTAACCATCGGCCAGCACTTCGGCGGCGGGGTGGGGCTGATAGCGGCCGATGCCAAAATCGATGCCCACGTAGCGCGTGTGCGTGGAGACGAAGTCGTAGATGTCGCGGACCTGTTCCTCGGGCGTCTTCGCGTCCCGGGTCAATTCGTCGGCACGGGCGCGGATGGCGTCGTCCGGCTGCGCCTGCTGGAGCGCAAGGCTGCGGTACCAGTCGCCGACCTCGGCCCAGTTGTGGAAGGTGGTCCAGGCAACGGAGGGCACCTTGCGCCCGTCCTCATCCTCGTCGGGGTCCTTGGGAGGAACCGCCTTCGCGTCGGCGCTGTTCCGGGGAGCGGTCACAAGCTGGGAGACCTTCCAGGTGTAAGTGCGCACGCCGTCTTTATCCGTGATCGCCGGCTTGTGGTTCGGGCTCCAAACCTGCACGTACTTGTCCGCAGGGACTTCAAGATTGAGAATCTCCGCGAGCACCACCACCGTGCCCGGAGGCGTAAAGTGGTCGGCGCCCCAGAATTCGCCCGGAGCTTCCGCCTTGTTGATCGTGGTATCCACTTCGTACTCGAGGGTGTCACCGGAGGCGAGGGCGCGCACGGGCACGTGTTTTTCCTTGAGATCGCTGTAGAGCGGCGCCTCGCGGGTCACGTCGGCAGGCATGTCAATGGCGTCCGACGCCGGCGTGTCGACCACCGTCCCGTCGGGCTTGCGCACGCGCACGAAGTTGATGGCCGGGGTCTCGTAAGCCGAAGCGTAGGGGAAGGTGAGCACACCGAACTGCTGCGCGGCGCCATCGGACTGCACGCGCACGATCACATGCACATCGCGTTCGCCGGTCCCGTCGGCGTGCATTTTGTATGTGGTCTCGGAGCGCTCGAGGACGATGGACTCGTTCTTGTACGCATCGGGCGCAGGCGTTGCGGACGGCGCCTGCGCGGCGCAGACAGCGGTAACCATGGCGAAGGCCAGAACCAGAACCGGGGCCGGTGGAACTAATCTATACCGCATATACGGACAGGGTACTCCGAAAACGGAATTGCGGAACCAGAATTGTGCGACTCTCTGAAACGCCGCCTCCTCCTCAGTCTTTTGCCGATTTCTTTTTCGGTTTACTGCTGGACGCGCCTCCCGGGGCAGCCGCCGGGCTCGTCTTCGGCGCGGAGGTATCGATCGCATTCACCCCTACTTTCACCGTCGCGTAGGTAATATCCGGGATGCGCTTGTCCGTAAGCACCTGGTCCAGCGGCTGGTTCAAGTTCGTGTCCGCATGCACCAGGTAGCCTTGAAAAATGCGCAGCTGCGGCAACACCGATTGCAGCTGGTCGGTGTCTTTCTTGGCTACCACCACATAATCGCCGGCCATGAGCCCGATGAGCGGAGAGTGCAGGTCGGGGTCATCCATGGCCTGCTGCGTGGCCGCGGCGTTTACCAGGTTGCCGTTGATAAGAAACTGGGTGCGATTTTCCCAATAGCTGAATGCCTCTGAAAATGCGCTCATCGCGGGTACGCTCACGGCCGGCAGAGCCACAAACGGCGCCGCCATTTTGGCCGCCTCCACCATCACAGCGAGCGCCTTCACAAAGCCGGAGTTCTTGGCCGCGCGCGAAATATTCACGGCAACTTTGCCGCTACCCTGCGTGAGCAGGATGTGGCTCGAAGAGTTCATCACCTGGTCGGACTTGAACCCGAGCTGATCGAGCGGCGGAATCTGGCCCGCCTTGTCCGGCCGGAGCGAGGCCATCGCCGTCCACGCCAGCGGCGAAAGCAGGTTCATAAAGGGATGGTTCTGGGTCGTATCCACGCGCATCTGCGAGGCGTTTTTGTCCTTGCTGTCCTCGCTGCCGGGCCGGAACTGGTTCATCAGGATGCTCACCGAGACATCGCCGTCATGATCCAGGAGCTCGCTCTTATCGATTGCGGTGGCGTAGCGCAGTTGTTTGGCGTCGCTCAGGTAGTGGAGATATTGCGTTTCCAGCTCCGGACTGGCCAGGCTCTCGGCGCCGCGCGTGGCTTCGGGCTTGCCGTAGTCGGGGCTGTTGGGGTTTACCTGGTCGTAGAATCCGCCCCAGAATCCAGTGGAAGAGTGCGGCAGCTCCTCTTCTTCCTGCGCGGCATCACCCTGCGCGTTCTGGGTCTGCGCGTCCTGAATGGCGCGCAGTTGCTCCGGCGTGAACAGCATTCCCAGCAGGCCCAGCGCTGGGGCACCCAAAAGAAATTGACGACGCGGGACGGTCATACGTTGAATCCTCCACGGAAATCGGTTGGGGCCCGGAATCCCTCTCACTGCGCTCACTTCAGCGGCGCGTTGCCTGCGCGCGGCCAGGGGTCCACGCGTCTTGAACGCGCATCATTGCGCCCCCTCGGGAATGCTCTTGAGCGTCATGGCGTCGATGCTCCAGTTGGTCGGCATCTCCGGGAGCGGCCCGCGCGTGCCCGCGCTGGCGCCCGAGAGAAGCTGCTGCAGCGGATTGCTCGCGCCCGCGCTTCCGCCGCGCGTGCTCACTCCCTCAAAATTGAGCGCGTAGGGATCGGGCAGCGGCTCCTGCGTGCTGATGAGCAGAACCGTGTCCACTCCGTACGGCGCCCCGATGCGCAGCGTGGGCGCGCCCGGCAGCACGAACTGCATGGGCGTATCGGCATCGTTGGGGAAGCGGTTGTCGGCCGTGTCCAGCGGATAGAGGAGCGAGCCCTTGCCGTGGCAATCGATGTCGAGCACGTAGACCCAGCGCTTCTCAATGATCTGATCGTCGGAACTCAGGTACATCTTGAAGCGTTCGTTCTGCTTGGCCGCCACGCCTTCCGGAAGTACCGACTGATCGGTGATGCGCTTGAAGACCAGGCTGTAATACTCGGCGTCGGAAGCGCCCGAGAGATTGTCGGCGATATTCAGCCATCCGTTCACCTTGGCCAGCCGCTCGGCGTAGCCGTTCAGCACCGAGCTGGCATCGGCAGCCGAGGCCGGATCGGCGAG
The DNA here is from genome assembly GCA_035504495.1 of Occallatibacter sp. Lineage (GTDB taxonomy): Bacteria > Acidobacteriota > Terriglobia > Terriglobales > Acidobacteriaceae > Telmatobacter. The sequence continues at coordinate 14,459 of DATJRT010000044.1, read as the reverse complement.
CACCACCCAGTCGCTGGCCACGGGATATTTGGAATTTGTGGAGCACCCCGGGCTGTGATCGTGCGTTTGCGCGGCACGCGGTCCGGCCATGTACTCCACTTTGTGGAACCACGCCCACTGCGGCCCGTCATCGCTCAGGCTGCCGGCCAGGATGTAATCCGCGCCGGCCACGTCGTCCACGCCCTTCACCAGGCTCCCGTCCACGTGCAGCGCCAGCCTGGCAGCGAGTTCCTGCGGCGGCGGCAGGTTCACCCAAAGCTTCGCCTCCGCGCCCAGCGCCTGCTTGAGCGCCGCCGCATCCACGGTGGGACCCAGCGTCCTGGTTGAAGCCCGCTCCACGTGGCGCACCAACCACGCGCCGTTCTGCTTGAGCAAGAATGTGTCGCACCCTTTTACATCGGTCTGATAGGAAATGGCCGGGTTCTTCACCGCGCTGAGCGCCTGCTTCTCGTCCGCGGTCAGCGAGTTGTCTGCGCAGATTCGCGCCGCTCCGCCGGCGGACGTCTGGACAGCATCCGCCGTCAGGCTTGCGCCCATGGGCGTGTCGACCGTCTGCCCCGCGTGTCGCAGCTCCCATGCCGACCCGTTCCAGGCGAGCATATCCGTCCACGGCTTTTCCACCGGATCGTCGACAACAGACACATCCGCGGTCTTCACCTGCTCCACCGTGCCCTCGATCGCCTGCACGCCCAGGTTCGCCGGCCACGTCCACACGTGCAGCGTGTCAATCTCGCTGGGAACCCACTTGCTGAGCTCGAAGACCTGCCCCACCGTCACCGTTGCTTTCAGCGGCGTCACCACCTTGGCCGTGGCGTGCGCCAGCCCGTCGAGGCTATCGACCTTCAGCTTGGTGTGGCGTCCCTCGCTGTCGGCGCCCAGGGAGGTAAACTCACTGCCCGCGTCGATGCCCGAGAGCTGGCCCGCATCGAGCAGCACCGTACCTTCGTCCTCATCCACGCCAATCACGGCGGCGCGCGTCTTGCCCGCGTCGGCTTTCATGCCCCCAAACAGCGGCTCGCGCATCCGGTCTTCGCTCGCATCCAAGGCCGGCGTCTGGTCACCCACCTGCTCGCCCTCGAGCGTGGCACTCACCTGGCGGTACACGTCCGAGGCCGGCGCATCCGCCGGCAGCGTCTCCAGCGCCTTGATCAGCGCCACTGTAAACGCGCCATGCGCCACCGTGGTCGAAGGCGTGTCGCCAAAGTCGCGCTCCTTCGCCGTCTGATCCTGCTGCGCGGCAGAGAACACCAGCGCCGGATTGGTCTTGCGCTCCGTCGGCGCCGGAGCCTCGTCGCCGCTGGGCAGCAGGTCCGGCCCTTCGTCGATGTCGCGCGGATCGTAGCCCAGCGAGCGCTCCGTGTATTGCTTGCCGATCTCCACGCCGCGCGTGAAGGAGCCGCTGTGGCAACTATCGAGCAGCACCGTCAGGCGCACGCCCTTGTCCAGGGAAGCATTGAAGATGCGCGTCATCTCGCGATCGCGGATGTCATAGTTCCCCGTCCACGCGTCGGAAGGCACCAGCGTGCTGTCGGCGTGGCTGGGCTTGCCATCCACCAGCATGGCCAGCTTGGTGCCCTTGCTGTTCACCCGCAAGGAGCCGTGCCCGGCGTAGTAAAACACCACCGTGTCGCCCTTCTGCGGCACATCGACGAGATATTTCTGCATCGCTGCCAGCAAGCCGTCGTGGGTGGTGGCCGCAGGGGGAAGATTGGCGAAGGGAAGCTGCGCGGGCGGGAGCGCCGGGTTGGTCACGATCACAATGTCTTTAGGATCGAAGCCGAACTTGGGGCTGCTCAGCAGGTCGCGCATCGCAGCCACATCGTTCAGCGGGCCGTCAAGATTGTTGAAGACGGGCAGGTCGCAGCGGCCGCCATGACATCCGGCGGGATGCTGCGCCTGGGTTCCCGTGGGTTGGTAGAGGTCGATTCCCACCAGCAGGGCACGCTTCGCGCCGGCCTGCCCTCCCGTTTGGGATGGCAAAGGCGCAGACACGAGCACGGCAGCCAGAGCCGCAAGAGCTACCGGGTGAGCTTTCATGGGAATGCCTCAACTAAGGCGGAAGTGTGCCAAGAATATGAATCGCCGGAAGCTCTGTCAAGCGGATTGTTCCGCGCCGCAGCCGTTGTCGCCCGAACCGGCTTTGCTCGACGCCGGAATCGCTCTATCGCTTGCCCTCCAGCTCGTCCGCCAGCGCATTGGCCCCATAGATCTTGCGCAGCGCCTCGATCATCGCCGCCGCATGCACGGCCACGGCGCGGTTCTTGGCGCCGTCATAGACAAAGTCGCCGGCCAGCGACTCGATATTGCCGTCGAAGATCAAGCCCACCAGTTCACCGTTGCGATCCACCACCGGCGAACCGGAGTTGCCGCCGATGATGTCGTCGCTGCACACGAAATCCATGGGCGTAGCCAGGTCCAGCTTGCCCAGCGCTGCAGCTTCCTTGGGCGTGAGGTTCCAGGGAGCTCTGTTGCTGAAGCTGGCCGCGCGATCGTAGAGCCCGTAGAACGTGGTGAACGGTGGAGCGATGGTCCCGTTGTACGGGTAACCCTCCACGGTGCCGTAGCTCAGGCGCAGCGTGAAAGTCGCGTCCGGATAGGTATTCTTCCCGTAGACCGCAAACCGCGCCTTGCCGATCTCCTCTTCGGCCGGGGTGAGCACGCTGGTCACGCGATCGCGATAGCTCAGATACTCGGCGCGCACAACCGGGTCCACGCGCCGCGCGGCCTCGATCATGGGATCGGCGGACGCATCCACCGCCGCTTCGCCGCCGTCGAGCAGCGCCTTGCGCATCGCCGGATCGGCAAGCCCGGTTCCGTCCACCAGCGCGTCCACAGACTTGTCGATCCCGTTTCCCTGGGTGATCGCCTGAATGTAGGCATCGTCGGCGCCGAGCTTCTCCGCCGCCAGCTTGAGTGTGGTGGTCATGTCCAGCTTCTCCACGTCGGGGTAGATCGGCGCCGGCGAAAGCAGCTGGAAGCGCAGCGAGCTTAACCCGGCTTCGTGATACTGCGGCAGCCGTTCGCCATCCGGCTTTTTCACCTCGGCAACGTACTGCACAATCTCCAGCGCAATGTCGAACAACCGGCTGTTCGTGCGCCGGAAGAGCCGCTTCTCGAAATCCGGCTTATCGGGTGCGATGACCTGGGCAATCGTATTCCATGCGCCGCCGTACTCTTTCTCCCACTCCGGATTCGCCGCCACCTTCGCGCGCAGGTCCGCTTCTTCGGCCTCCTTCTTGGCAATCACTTCCTTGTCCAGAAGCGCTTCGTGCTCGCCCTGGATCGCCTTCACGTCGTTCTGGTAATGGAAAATCGAGCTCTCCACCTTCTGCGCCTGCGCCGCATCCTGCTTGGCAAAATTCTGCTCCGCGCCGAGGATTTTCCCGAGGTATTCGAGCAGGTCCGGTTCCACCACGTCGCGCTCGAACAGCAGCTCGGACATCGTCTCCTGCCGCGAAGTGGAGCCGGGGTTGCCGGAAACGAAAACCAGGTCTCCCGGCGCCGCGCCCTTCGCATTCCACTTCAGGTAGTTTTCCGTGTGCAGCGGCTTGCCGTTCTCGTACACGCGATAGAGCGCCATGTCCAGGTCATAGCGCGGATAGGTGAAGTTATCGGGATCGCCGCCGAAGTATGCCGCCTGTTCCTCGGGAGCAAACACAAGACGCACGTCGGTGTAGGCCTTGTACTGGTAGAGCCAGTATTCGCTGTCGTTGTACAGCGAAACCACCTCGGAGCGCAGGCCGGTCGCGTTCTTGCTCTCCTTCTCGATGGCCGCAATCTCCGCCTGCCGCGCCTTGAGCGCCTGCGCCGGGCCGGCAATCCCCCTGGCCGCGTTTTCCACGCGCCCGGTCACGTTCTTCATGCCCACCAGCACGTCGATCTCGAGATCCGGCGACTTCATCTCCCGGTCTTCGCTGGTTGCATAAAAACCGTCGCGCAGGTAATCGTGCTCCGGGGTCGAGTTCTTCTGCAACTCAAAGCGCGCTATGTGATGATTGGTCAGCAGCAATCCGTCCGGACTCACAAACGATCCCGAGCCGAGCTCGCCGATCCGCACGCTCGAAAGCCGAAGGTGATCGAGCCACGCCTGCGTGGGGGTGAAGCCGTATTTCGACGCGAGCGCTTTGAGCGGCGGGTTGTCGAAGGTCCACATCCCTTCTTCGCCATAAGCAGCGGTCAACACTCCGGCCAAAAGCGCGATCGTGCAAGCCACTCCCAAACCTATCCTTTTCATCTGCATGAACCTTCTTTCGAGAGATAAGGTTACAGCAGCGCGCTCGCCTCCCATGCCGTGTTCTGCGCATTTGTGGCAGGAAGCAATGTCCGCACTCTTTCAGGGGCCAAATCCGGGATCAGTCGCCCGGCTCGCGGGACGGCTCTTTTCGCCCCGCGCCACCTTCCTTTTCCTGATGGCTCCTTTATCCCCGTCATGTTAGAAACGAGAGAACAGGGCACAGGCGGAGCTTGCCCGAAGTCCGGGCAGGGCACGTTGCGGCGCTGGGCACGCCGGAACATCGCCGTTTCTTCGCTGCTTCCGATTTCGCAGCCCCGGATTCGCAACCCTGAATTGGCAGTGGGGAGCTCCCTTGAGCGCCGGTCCTACAGTCGAACTCGATGCGCTTTTCGGCGATTACCCCTTCGACCGGGCCTTTGACGAGATGCGCGAGGCCGGCGGCGAAGTCCGCGCGCAGTATCGCGCCCTGGCTGAAACCCTGGCCCGCCTGCCTGCCGACGAGCTCGAGCGGCGCAAACAGGCAGCCGACCTCGCCTTTCTCACCCAGGGCATTACCTTCACTGTCTACGGCCGCGAAGAAGGCACCGAGCGCATCTTTCCTTACGATCTTCTGCCGCGCCTGGTCACCGCCGCGGAGTGGGACCGGATTGAACGCGGCCTTACCCAGCGCATTACCGCACTCAACCTGTTTCTCCGCGACGTGTACTCCGACGGAAAAATTCTCAGCGACCGCATCGTCCCCCGCGACCTTGTCTACAGTTGCCGCCATTACCGCCGCCAGATGCGCGGCCTGCAGGTCCCGCGCAATGTCTACATCGCCGTAGTCGGCTCCGACCTGCTGCGCCTCAACAATGGCGAGTTCGTCGTCCTCGAGGACAACCTGCGCGTTCCCTCCGGCGTGAGCTACATGCTCACCAACCGCCGCGTCATGAAGCGCACCTTCCCGGCGCTCTTCCAGAGCTACGGCGTCAAGCCCATTGAGCATTATCCGCAGTTGCTGCTGGCCACGCTGCGCTCGCTTGCGCCCGAAGGGCGACCGGAGCCGAACATCGTCCTGCTCACCCCCGGCGTGTTCAACTCCGCGTACTTCGAGCACACTTACCTTGCCCGCCAGATGGGCGTCGACCTCGTCGAGGGCCGCGACCTGGTCACCCACGACAACATCGTCTACATGCGCACCACCGACGGCCTTAGGCGCGTCGACGTCATCTACCGCCGCGTCGACGACGACTTCAGCGATCCGCTCATCTTCCGCTCTGACTCCGCCCTCGGCTGCGCCGGACTCTTCAACGCCTATCGCGCCGGCAACGTCACCGTGGCCAATGCCTTCGGCACCGGCCTCGCCGACGACAAGGCCGTCTACGCCTACGTCCCGCGCATGATCCATTACTATCTCAACGAAGATCCCATCCTGCCCAACGTCGAAACCTTCCTCCTGAGCGACGAGAAGGAGCGCCGGCACGTGCTCGCCCATCTCGACAAGCTTGTGGTCAAGGCCGTGGGGGAGAGCGGCGGCTACGGCATGTTGATCGGCCCGCAATCCACCGCCCGCCAGCGCGAGGAGTTCGCGCGCCAGATCGAGGCCAATCCCCGCAATTACATTGCCCAGCCCACGCTCGACTTTTCCCGCGCGCCCTGCCTCATCGGCGATCGCCTGGAGCCGCGCCACGTGGACCTGCGGCCTTACATCCTCTTTGGCGACAAGATCAACATCGTTCCCGGCGGACTAACCCGCGTCGCCCTCGAAAAGGGTTCGCTGGTCGTCAACTCCTCGCAGGGCGGGGGCAGCAAGGACACATGGGTTCTGGAATAGCGACTGGCACTCGGAAACTTCCGGAGGGTACGACGATGCTATCGCGCGTTGCCGACAGCCTCTACTGGATGAGCCGCTACCTCGAGCGCGCCGAAAATACCCTGCGCCAGCTCGACGTAACCATGAGCCTGATGCTCGACGCCGGCGGCGCCAACGCCCGCGAACGCTGGCAGCGCATGGCCGCCGCGCTAGGCAATCCGGCGGGAATGGCGTGGGAGGGCACCCTCGACGCCATGGCGCGCAAGCTGGTCTTCGACCGCCTCGATCCCTCCTCGGTCACTTACTGCGTGAACGCGGCACGCGAAAATGCCCGCCAGGTGCGCGAGGAGATTTCCACCGAGCAGTGGCAGCGCCTCAACCGCCTTTTCCACCAGATCCACTCGCCCCACGCGCAGGCGCACTTCAGCTCCAGCGTCAGTGACACCCTAGCCTCGATCATCGATGGCATCTATCTCTTCAAGGGCACTACAGACACCACCATGATCCATGGCCAGGGCTGGCAGTTCATCCGCCTCGGCCGCTATCTTGAACGCGCCTACTCCACGGCCACGCTGCTTGAGGTCTACCAGCCCGATCTCTTCCACCAGACCACCGAAGAGCGCACCGGCCATCTGTACCTCGAGCTCGTCGGCCTGCTGCGCTGCTGCACCTCGTTCGAGGCCTACTGCCAGGTCTACACCGCCGATCTCTCCCCGGGGCGCATCCTCGAGTTCCTGCTTCTCAACCGCGACTTTCCTCACGCCATCCGCTACTGCGTCGACGGCATGCGCGACGCCGTCCAGGCTATTCAGCAAGCCGGCGGACGCCGCGCCCCGGAGGAGCTGACCGCCGTCATTGGCCGCCTCCACGCCATGCTCGGCTTCACCACCATCGGCGAAATCCTCTCTGCCGACCCGGCCGCGCTTCTGCACACCATCCGCCAGCAGTGCGTGCACATCCATGAGCTCACGTACCGCTATTACGTCCACTATTCCATTCAATCCGCGCTTGCTGTCTAGCGCCGCTCACTCCGCTAGCCCCGCTAGCCACGCTGGTTCGCCATGAACTTCTTCTCCATCCGTCACCTCACCCGCTTCCGCTACTCCCGCCCCATCAGCGAGAGCATCATGGAAACGCGCATGCACCCGCGTTCGGATTCGAGCCAGCACTGCCTCACCTTTTCGCTCTCCGTCAGCCCGCGCTGCCGCGTCTTCAGCTACCGCGACCACCTCGGCAACAATGTCCAGCACTTCGACATTCCCGGCGAGCACAATCAGCTGGTGATCGTTGCCGAGTCCGTGGTCGAGCTGCAGCCCACGGCCGACTTGCCCGGCTTTCTTTCGCCCGACGCCTGGGACGCCCTCGACGACCTCATCGCCAACGGCGACTATTGGGAGATGCTGCTGCCCTCGACCTTTGCCGTGGAGACGCCGGCTGTGAAAATGCTCGCCGCTCAGATGGAAGTCTCCCGCCGCGACGACCCCTTGGTGCTGGTGCAGGAGCTGAACCAGCGCCTCTACGATTACTTCGAGTACGTCCCCCGCTCGACACGCGTCGACTCGCCCGTCGATGAGGCCATCGTCAGCGGCAAGGGTGTTTGCCAGGATTTCGCCCACGCGATGATTGCGCTGTTGCGCCACGTGCGCATTCCCGCGCGCTACGTCTCCGGCTATCTCTATCGCGGCAGGGAGGACCACGACCGCTCCACACCTGACGCGACCCACGCCTGGGTCGAAGCCCTGCTCCCGCACTTAGGCTGGATCGGCCTCGACCCTACCAACAACCTCATTGCCCAGCGCCGCCACGTGCGCACCGCCGTGGGCCGCGACTACGCCGACGTTCCACCCACGCACGGCATCTTCCGCGGCAAGACCTCGAGCGAGCTCTACGTGGCCGTACAGGTGGAGGCCAACGCCGCCCCGCCGGCCCTCGACCGCAAGTTGCCCATCCCCGAGGACTGGAGCGTGCTCGTCGAACGCGCCCAGCAGGCTCCCGAAGACCCTGCTCCGCACCTCGACATGCAGCAGATGCAGCAGCAGCAGTGAGCCTGATTGCGGCTTTTTTCCCTGCCTGCCGGTGGTTCGCCACCTTCCTTGCGCCTTATAAACCAGTTCTCATCCCGGTTCTGCGCTGTCTGTCACTTTCTTATTGAATCCTTAGGGATTCTCCTGCAAGATATTGGGAACCTGTAACTCGGCTCATTCAAGTCTCATTCTTCCCTGAGCCGGGTGGAGCGCACGGCCCGTCGCGCGCAAGCCCAGCCCCGGCGCCGGCGTTCAACGGGGGATTCTCCCCGGTGCGGCTGAATCATCGCCGCAAGTCACACGAGTGCGTTGGCAAGACGGCAAGATCAGACACGCTTCAGCAGATTCAGAGTTACCGTGGGCGGAATTGCTGCGGCCCTGTAGCTTTTTCTTTGCGGCGTCCCCGCCGGCAGGTCCTGGACCGTGGGGTGGAAGTAAAAGCCGCCTGGCAGGATCTCTTCCGGGACACGGAATCTCTGAATCTGTTCCAGCTCACTGCTTTTCTGGAGGTATCGCCGTGACACATTCCCGTCGGGGATGCATCTTCCTGTTTTTCCTCTCGGCTTCGGCCCTCGTCTTCTCCCAGACCGCCACCACGTCTTTGCGCGGCACCATCACCGATCCAAGCGGCGCTCTGGTTCCCGGCGCAACCGTCACCCTGACCAACGCCGCGGACGGAACCTCCATGAGCACCACCGCCTCGAGCTCCGGCTCCTATGTCTTTTCGCAGATTTCCCCGGCGCGCTACACCATCACCGTCTCCGCTCCCGGTTTCGGCAGGGTGGTGAAATCCGCCGAGCTGCTCGTCGATCAGCCCGCCACCATCGACTTCAAGCTCTCTATCCAGGCTACGGCGGAGACCGTCGACGTCACCTCCGCGGCGCAGACCCTCAACACCAGCGACGCAACCCTGGGCGATTCGGTGGGCAACTCGACCATTCAGGCGCTGCCCATGGAGGGCCGCGATCCGCTGGCCCTGCTCACGCTGCAGCCCGGCGTCCTCTATCTCGGCAATCCCGACGAAAACGACACCGTGGACAGCCGAAGCGGGTCAGTGAGCGGCGGGCGCTCCGACCAGGGCAACATCACCCTCGATGGCATGGACGACAACGATCAGCTCAACGGCACTGCCTTCACCGGCGTTCTGCGCTCCACGCTCGACTCCACTGAGGAGTTCCGCGTGACCACCTCCAACGGCAATGCCGACGCCGGACGCAGCTCCGGCGCACAGATTTCCCTGATCACCAAGAGCGGCACCAACTCCTTCCACGGCGCGCTCTACGAGTACTACCGTCCCACCAACACCGTGGCCAACGAGTGGTTCAACAAGTACACCCAGCTCTACCTTGGCGAGCCTAACGTGCCGCAGAAATACGTGATGAACACCTTCGGCGGCACCCTCGGCGGCCCCATCAAGAAAGACCGGCTCTTTTTCTTCTTTAACTACGAGGGCCAGCGCCAGGCCATTAATGAAGTGGTCACGCGCGTTCTGCCTACAGCCAACTTCTACGACAGCGAACTCGGCTACCAGGACCAGAACGGCAACACGCAATGGCTCACCGCATCTCAGGTTACGCAGATCGACAACACCGTGAACCCGGGGAGCGGCATCCCCTGCACGCCCAGCATCGGCTGCGGTCCGGATGCTGCCGTGATCTCCTATTATTCGGCGCTCAACGCCGCGGGTGAATACGGTTTTCTCAACACCGTGGGCGACGGCGTCAACAGCGAGGGCTATGTCTTCTCCGCCCCGGCGCCCAAGACGCTCAACACCTCCATCGGCAAGATCGACTACATTCTCACCTCCAAGCAGCATCTTTTCTTCCGCGGCAATCTGCAAAAAGACACGGGCAACCTCGAGTCCAGCTTTAGTTCGGCAGGCTGCCCCGGCCTGGTGAGCACGGATACCTGCGGCGTGGAAAATCTTCCCGGCCAACCGCTGAACACCTGGTCTGAAGACAACACCAAGGGCTTCGCCGCCGGCCACACCTGGACCCCGACGGCAAACATCGTCAACGACATCCGTTATGCCTTTATCCGCCAGGGCTACTCCACCCGCGGGATCGGCACCGGCCAGGGCGACTGGGTGATCTTCCGCTTCCTCGATCAACCCACCGGCCACGCGCTGACCAGCATTGTCAGCGTGCCGGTAAACAACATCGTCGACAACCTCACCTGGACCAAAGGCAACCACACGCTCGGCTTCGGCGGCAACTGGCGCGGCATCACCAACAATCGCGCCGACGACAGCAACTCCTACTCGAGCGCAAGCACCAACCCCTACTGGCTCTACGACGCACCCAACGATCCCTGCGTGCTGACCCAGTCGTCGAGTTGCGATACTGACAGCCCTCTGGTGGGCAGCGGCTTCGAAAACTCCTACGAGATTGCCTACGACACGCTGGTGGGCCTTGTGCCCCAAACCACCGAGCAATACAACTACACCGTCTCCAGCCCCACCAGCGGAACCCTCGAGCCCGACGGCGCCATGATCAGCCGCCACTTCCGCGCCAACGAGTTTGAGTATTATCTCCAGGATGCCTGGCGCATCAAGCCGAATTTCACTCTTACCTTGGGCATGCGCCACTCCATTTTGCAAACTCCCTATGAGAGCCACGGCCAGCAGGTGTCACCCACGGTCGACACGCACCAGTGGTTCCTGAATCGGGGCGCCGCAGCCGCCGCCGGAGAACTGACCGCGGGCAACGTAACCCCGGCTCAGCTTCTGTCGTTTGCGCCGAGCGGCAAAGCCAACCATCGCCCCGGCTACTGGGCCAAGCAGAAGGACAACATTGCCCCGCGCTTCGCCGCCGTCTGGGCTCCGAACGCGCGCACCTCGATTCGCGCCGGCGCGGGCATGTACTTCGATCACTTCGGCGAAGCCATCGTGAACTCGTTCGACGAAGAAGGCTCCTTTGGCCTCTCCAACTCCACCGTCAGCCCTGCCTCCTACTACTACGTGGAAAATTCCCCGCGCTTCACCGGTGCACACCAGATTCCGCCGCTGCAGGGCTGCCCGAATCCCACTGCAACCGTAACCTATCCCTATACTCCGGCCGCCAACCTCAACTGCGGACTGGCCATCACCTGGGGCATCGACAACCATCTAAAAACTCCTTACGCCTACGCCTTCGATCTCTCGTTCCAGACGGAGCTTCCCGGCGGCTTCCTGTTTGAAGAAGACTATGTTGGCCGCCTCGGCCGCCATCTGCTCACGCAGCTCGATCTCGCCGAGCCCGTCGATCTTGTCGATCCCAATGGCGGCGGCTCTTACTTCGCCGCGGCCGATGAGCTCTCGCGCATCTCTGACCTGCACGGCGGCAATCCGACGTCACCCGTCGCGCCCATCCAGTACTTCGAAGATATGTTTCCCTTCATGGCCAACACGGATTACACCCCCGAGAGCGCCACGCAGGCCATCTACTCCGATCTTTGGACCTACTACCGCTACGGCGCCGGCGAAACCTCTGCGCTCTACGATCTCGACCTCTATGAAAACCCCAATGGCCCGCAATACGACTTCTGGCAGCCGCAGTTCTCTTCGCTTTACGCCTGGTCCTCGATCGGCACCAGCTCCTACAACGCGCTGCAGGTCTCGCTCCGCCACCCGGCGAATCACGGACTCACCACCGACATCGCCTACACGCTTTCGAAATCCATCGACATGGGATCGGAAGCCGAGCACTCCAATGAGTTTTCTTCCGACTCGATCGGGAGCTTCTCGGCAATTCAAAACTCCTGGAATCCCAAGCTGAACAAGGGTGTCTCCGACTACGATTCGCGCCAGCTTGTCACCGTCGACGGCGTCTATGCGTTGCCCGTCGGCCGCGGCAATGCAATCATGAGCGGCGCCAACGGCGTCGCGCAGGCGCTGCTGGGAGGCTGGCAGATCTCCGGCCTCAGCCGCTGGGCCAGCCCCCTGCCGTTTTCGCTCGCGGCGCCCGGTTGGGCCACCAACTGGCAGCTCGAAGGCTTCGGCGTGGCCACCAGAAACGTTCCGGTCAAGAAACACATCATTGACGGCGCACCACAGGTCTTTGCCGGCAACGAGGCCAGCGTCATCAACAACGGCATTTATTACGGCGATCCCGTGCGCCTGCCCTATCCGGGCGAGGCCGGCGAGCGCAACAACTTCCGCGGCGATGGCTACTTCGACGTCGATTCCGCGCTCGCCAAGACCTGGGACCTGCACGAGAGCATGAAGCTCAAATTCGACGCCGAGGTTTACAACGTGGGCAACGATGTGCGCTTTGACGACAGCCCGATCAATCTGAATCCAAGCCTCACCAGCGGCACGCTCGGCGCTTACAGCGGCATGCTGAGCACGTATCGCCGCATGCAGTTCGGTCTCCGCATCGATTATTAGCGGGTTCCGCGCGTCTCAGTGACCTGCCGGCACTCCGCTGGGACGGTTATTTTCAGCCTGGGCAGACGTCCCGGATCGGCGATCACGTTCATCCCGGCGATCCGTCCTTCTTTGACGACGCAACGGACGGCGATCCGCAGCTGCCCGCGCGGCGCCACAACGAACCCGACCGATTCGTCGACGAGTGCCGGCTGCGCTAAGCCGGCAGCATGGGCATAAGCCATGGCTTCCCTGGCTACTGCAGCCGCGCCATGCAACTCTCCGGCTGCGCCGGAAGGCAAGGCGGCCGGGTCAGCCCGGCGCACAACCTCCGGATCCAGAACGGCGAGAAGCCCCTCGAGATCGCCCGCGCGCAAGGCGCTGAGAAACGCCGCAACGGTTCGAAGCTGCCCGGAGAAGTTGGTGTCCTTCGCCACGTCCTTCCCGCGCACTCGGCGGCGAGCCCGGCTCGCGAGCTGGCGTGCGGCCTCCGGCGATCGGCGCACGATGGGAGCAATTTCATCGAAGGTCGAGCCAAAGACGTCGTGCAGCACGAACGCGACTCGCTCGGCCGGCGTAAGCCTTTCGAGAACCACCAACAGCGCCACCCCGACGGATTCCGCGAGCATGGCTTCGTTCTGAGGGTCGCTCCGCCTGGGATCCGGCAGGTTTGAATGCTCCCCTCCCTCTGCCAAAGACTCCTCGCACCGCGACTTCCGCGAACGCAGGATGTTCAGGCAAATCCGCGCGACCACCGATGTCAGCCATCCCTCCAGGTTCTCCACCACGCTCGTATCCGCGCGGCTCACCCGCAACCAGCATTCCTGCACCGCATCGTCCGCTTCGCAGCCGCTGCCGAGCATTCTGTAAGCCACGGCTTTCAGATGCGCTCGATTCGCCTCGAATTGCTCCGCCAACCACTCGTCGCCCCGCATCGGTCACATTCTCCCCTCGCCAGGTGTCATGTATGTGACACATGAACCCGCCCCACTGTGACAACCGGAACTCAAGCGAGAAAACCGGGGTTGCGGAGGCGAAAGAAGCTCGCTTTCATGAGTCAGGCAAGGAGAATTTCCCATGCATCGCGCTTATCTTATCGTCGTAATCCTGGCCGCGTCTTTGAACATTTATGCGGCCACAAGCGATTTCACTCGTCCCGCATGGATCCTCGGCAACATGAAGACGCTGGGAATTGAGGAACGGTGGCTTCCAGCCCTGGGCCTGCTCAAAGCACTTGGTGCGCTTGGATTGCTCGCCGGCATTGTCATTCCCTGGATTGGGGTTGCCGCCGCAGCCGGCCTCGTCCTATTTTTTGTCTGCGCAATGGCGGCGGCCCTGCGCGTCCGCTGGTACGCACATTTGCCTTTTCCGCTGGTGTGGATGGTGCTGGTCGGGGCCTCACTCGTGCTGCGGCTGCGCTCATCTTAGAAGGTTTTGGGCCGGCGCCCCTCTGACTTGATGACGCGCAGACGCGCGCATAGCGGAGGCTACCTCGCTCCGCGCGCCTCCGCCGCAATCTTCCTCAGATCCGGCAGCACCGCGCCCAAGGCCGCGGCCGGCGCCTCGCGCCGTCCCAGGGCGAAGTACACGTGGCGATAAAGCCGGTAAAGCCGCTCGTATACCGCAGCCGCGCGCGCATCCGGTTCCACGGTGCGCAGCGGCAGGCATACCGCAGCCTGCGCGTCCTCAATGGTCTTGTACGCCCCTGCCGCCAGCAGCGCGAAGATGCCCGACCCTAGGCTGGTTGGAATCCCTTTCGGCACCAGCACCGGCTTATTGAGCACATTCGCGTACACGCGGTTGAGCACTTCGTTCTTCTGCGGAATGCCGCCGGCGTTGATCACGCGATCGATTTTCACTTTGCTTTCTCCGCGCACGCCAGGCTCGGCCATGCGCTCCAGAATGATGCGCGTGTGAAACGCAGTGCCTTCAATGGCCGCAAACAGCTCGTCCTGCGCCGTGTGCACCAGGTTCCAGCCCAGGGTTACGCCGCCCAGCTCCGGATTCACCAGCACCGTGCGGTCGCCGTTGTCCCAGCTCAGGCGCAGCAGTCCCGTCTGTCCA
>DATJRT010000043.1:0-10982 GCA_035504495.1 Occallatibacter sp. | reverse complement strand
GTGCTCAAATAGCCGCGGGCGACGGCCTCGAAGAGCGGAAGATGCATGCAGACCCGCGAGAGGTCGGTCTCATCTTCCGCGGCGGGGCAGGTCATGGTGCGCACCATGTCGCCGAAGTCGTAAGCGGCCAGGCCGGGCATCACGGTATCGAGATCGACGACGCAGATGGCTTCGCCGGATTTGTCATCGAAAAGCACGTTGTTGCACTTGGTATCGTTGTGGGTCACGCGTTCGGGCAGGCCCGCATTCGTGAGCAGGCCGACGATGGATTGGCGGGCGCGGGCGAAGGAGATTTCAGCGTGCGCGGCGCGCACGCGGCGGGCCGCGTCGCGCGCAACCGCGTCTTCAAAGGCAGCATAGCGCCTGGGCGTCGAGTGAAAATCGGGAATTGTGGCGTGCAGGCGCGGAGCAGGCAGCGTGGCGAGCTGCTGCTGGAAGAGACCGAAGGCGCGAGCAGCCTCAAAGGCCTGGGCGGGCGAGTCGATCTGTTCGCGCGAAAATGCGTCGCCAATGAAATGCCAGGCACGCCAGAGATTCTTTTCCTGATCTCGGAGCAAAGCATCGCCGGTGCGTGAGGAGATGAGCGTGAGCGCGCGTCGAGCGCGGTCCGGGGCATCGGCTAGGCGCGCGGCCAGATGCGCGGTGACGCGGGCGATGTTTTCCATGAGCACATCGGGATTGCGGAAGACCTCGGTGTTGATGCGCTGCAGGATCATGCGCGCGGATGAGCCGGCGGGCGCGAAGAAGACGCGATAGGTGTCGTGGATGTGGCCGTTGCCATAGGACTCGGCGCAGAGAAAATCGCCGAACTCGCCGTCGATCGCGAAGGAGCGGGTGATGGCGCCGAAATTCGGCGGAGGGCTCATGGCCACAGCCGCTCAGGATACGCGCCCGCGCGGATGAGGCGGCGAATGCTTTCGACCACGCGGGGATGGTCTTCGCGGTAGGTGACGCCAAACCAGGCGTCGGGCGTGCGTAGAACTTTCACGCGCGCCTCGCCGGCGGCGACCAGTTCGTTAACCGTCGAGGGAATGTAGCACTCACGCTTGAGGTCGGCGGCGCTCAAACGCAGGAAAACCTCAAAGCGCTCGCGGAGCTGCGGGAAGATGCGCGACGTAAAGCCCCACATGTTCATGGAAACCGGCTCGTCGCCGGTGAGCGGGGTGATGCGGCCCTCGGCGTCGGTGTTGCGAATGGCCGCGCCGTCGCGCGCGATGGCGGTCATCTCGACCACGCTTTCGAGATGATCCTCGTCGTCAATGCGGCAGATGCCGCGGGCCACGGAGCCGAACTCGGAAAGCGTGTTGCGCAAAATGAAACCTACCATCGCATAGTCTTCGACGCCGGGCCGTAGATGCTGCGCGAGCAGGCGATAGCTTGCGGCGCCGTAAAAATCGTCGGCGTTGATGGCGGCGAAGGGCTCATGGATTTGGTCGGCAGCCATGAGAATGGCGTGGGTGGTGCCCCAGGGCTTGGTGCGGCCGGCGGGAACAGGGAAGGGCGCGGGAATCCTGTCGAGTTCCTGGAAGACGTAGTTGACGGCGATGCGCTTCTCAAAGCGCGCGCCCACGGTTTCGCGGAAGGGCTGCTCGATCTCCTTGCGGATGACGAAGACGAGGCGGCCGAAGCCGGCGCGGAGAGCGTCGTAGATGGAGTAATCGATAATGGCTTCGCCGGAGGGTCCGACGGGTTCAATCTGCTTGAGGCCGCCGTAGCGGCTGCCCATGCCCGCGGCCAGGATGAGCAGGGTGGGAGGCGTGGCTGTGTGAGTCCCTGTAGGATTCATTGCCGGGCGATGTCTTCTCTGAGCGGGCCGCTCACGCCAGCACCGGCAGCGTGGGCATGGAGCCCTGCTGTTGGGCCTCGGCCACCACGGCGTCGAGATGCTCGAGAACCTCGGGGACGCTCATGGTGTAGACCTGGCGTTGCGCATCGTAGCCCTCTTCAATGAGCTGCTTCAAGTAGCGGCCGGCGATCTGCGCGGCGAGCTGGTCGGTGATGACCTTGCCGCTGCGCTTCTTCTGTTCCACCCAGGCGGTGCAGGGCAGCGCAATCCACATAGGATGGCCGTTGACGTCGAAACGGATGTCGACGGCGTCGGCGTGCCGCGTGGCGATGGCGACGATGGTGCCCTTCCAGCGGATGTGCAGGTCTTCCTGGGTCCAGCGGTCGGCGACGTGGAAGTCCTCGTACATGGATTCAGAGTAACAGGGAACCAGGGACCGAGGGAACCAGAGATAGGGATTAGAACCGGTCTCAGAGCCCATCGCGCAAAGATGGCGTGCCTGACTCGGTGGACGCTGTTCTTGCGCCGCTGGTAAACTAGGAGGGTTGTCCTTCGCGTGACTCCAGCCTGCAGGACGCAGGCGTTGCGATAAACCCGACCAAGCGCGACTCCAAGTGACAAAAGCGAAGGAACAGAAGGAACAAAGTGGATACGCAAACCCGTCACGCCCTGAAAAAAGACAAGTTTGCCCAGGCGGCAGCGAGCAGCGCCAGCTGGGTGGGAGAACACCGCTCCGGCGTAATGCGCTGGGTGATCAGCCTGGGGGTGGTGGTGGTGCTGGGCGTAGCGGCGCTGGTGTGGTGGAACGTGCGCACAACCGCCGCGGACCTGGCGCTGGGGCAGGCAATCGATCTCTACAACGCGCCGCTGGCCCAGCCGGGCGAGCCGCCGGAGAAGGGCATTTATACCACGGCTTCGGCGCGCGCTACTGAGGCCAATCGCGAGTTCGTGGCCGTGGCCCATGACTTTCGCTGGCTGCCGGAGGCGAGCAAGGCGCACTACTTCGCCGGTGTAACCTACTCCGAGCTGGGCCAGAACGCGCAAGCGGAAGCGGAGCTCAAGGCGGCGGCCGGCTCTACCAGCCGCAATCTTGCCAACCTGGCTCGGTATGCGCTGGCCGGGGTCTATCACCAGATGAACCGTGACCCCGAGGCGATCGACCTGTATAACGCCCTCATTGCCAAGCCGTCGGAGACCGTGCCCGCGAGCGAAGCCCAACTGGCGCTGGCGGACCTATACGTGGCCGAAGGTAAGCAGGAGCAGGCGCGGGTGCTCTGGGCGAAGATCAGGGACGTGAACAAGGACAGCGCGGCGGCCACCATTGCCCAACAAAAGCTGACGGCCCGGCAGTAAGGCAGCTCGCCAGGCGGCGCAGTGCCGGAATTCCTGCCGTCCGGAGGGAGCCGGCCGGATGAGGACAGGCCGGCGGCGCGTGTGAGCGTGCGTGAGCATTTTCCCATGCGTCTGCGTCTGGTTCTGCATGAGCACCAGCCAGGCAGTTTTCGCAGGTTGGATGGAGATACCAAACAGCGCCGCGGCCGAGCAAGCCCGATCCCGGGCTGAACAGGGAGCCCTTACGGTTCTTGTGGATCAGTACGCCAGCGCTCTCTATCGCGTGGCCTTTTCCGTGCTGCGCAATCCCGCCGATGCCGAAGATGCGGTGCAGGAGACTTACCTGCGCGTGCTGCGCCATCGTGACTCCCTGGGCGAGGTGCGCGACCATCGCGTGTGGCTCATCCGCATCGTGTGGAACATCGTGCTCGACCGCAAGCGGCGAGCCAAGACCAGGCCGGAGACCGACGACGTGGCGGAGCTGGCGCGCGTGCTGCCCTCGAACGGGCTTTCAGCCGAAGAAATGGCCGCGGCGGCACAGCATCATGCGCGCGTGCTGGCCTGCGTGGAGCAACTGCCGCCCAAAGAGCGCGAAGTGTTGCAGCTTTCGGCCTTCGAAGAGCTCTCCAGCGTGGAGATCGCCGCGGTGCTGGGCATCACGGAGTCCAGCGTGCGCTCGCGACTGTTTCGCGCGCGCAACCTGATGGCCGGGCTGCTCAATCATGAGAGGAGTGCGCACGCCAGGAGTTTGCGATGAATACCAATTCTCAACATCCGATCGGCGGCAACGCCGCACACAACGACGCGGAAGAGACACTGCGGCTCATTGCCGGCCTGCCAGCGCCGCAAGGCCTCGAGGAGCGCGTGCATCGCGCGCTAGGCCAGGCGCATGCGCTGCGCAAAGCGTCGCGCCCCGGCCGGTTGCTGGGCTGGCCTGCGCCGCCGGGCACGGGCATGGAATGGATGCGGACAGCGGCGGCGGCCGCGATTGCGTTTGTGATTGCAGGCGGAAGCTGGGGCGTCTACCGGCAGGTGCAGCCAAGGCAGACGGGGAACGGGATCCTGCTGGCTCCGCATGGGGCCAACACGGGCGGCTTTGCCGGCGCGGGCGCCATGCGCACGCCGCAAACACTCAATGGTCCGGTGCTGAGGGGCCCGGCGCTGGCACATCCGCCAACCCATCCCCCCGACCATCCCGTAGAAGCGCACGTGGCGCAGTCGCCCTCCCAAGGGAATTCCGCGAAGAAACATGGACCGCTGGGCGCGAACGGGGCCGCGAGCCGGACGAGGGGACCAGGGGCAAAGAAGACCGGAGCCCAGGCGGGGATGCGGACGGCCAAACCGTGAAAGATTGCGGGGCGCGGCTTTAGAAGAGCCAGTGAGGGCTGCACCTTTTGTTGCACAGGGACTTCTGGCGCGCGGCGCCCGGTTCGCGCGTTCCATTCAAACAACCCACGAAGCAGCGCGCATTTGCGCCCGTGTTCGTGTGCGCCGCGCTAGGCGTCTTTCCTGATGGCGCGAATGAGCACGCCGAGCAGCGCCAGAACCACCGCGCCCCAGAACGCCGGACCCCATCCGTAGACATGAAAGCCGGGCACGATGCTCGACGCAACCAGGATCATGGCGCCGTTGATGACCAGCAAAAACAGGCCAAGCGTGAGGATGGTGAGCGGAAAGGTGATGATTTTCAGCACCAGGCCCACGGTGGCGTTGAGCAGGCCGATGACGAGCGATGCGATGAGCGCGGGACCCAGGCCGTGCACGTGAAACCCGGGGACAAAGTGCGAAACAATAAGCAGAGCGAGCGCGCTCAGCAGCCAGTGAACAAGCAGTCCCAACATTTGTCTTCCTTTCTTGCGGGCCTTCAACCTTTTTTGACCTTATCATGTGGATGCCGGGCGAAGCAGCGCGGTTGCTGAGGCAAAGTTTCCCGACTGGACGCTGCCGGGCAGTTGGCGGCAAAGCCGGACAAGCCGGGCGAAATGGCGAATGCAGGGAGGTGCCATGAAGACGAACGTGGCGACGATGGTAGTGATCGTGGTGGCGGTGGTGGTATTTTTGTGGAACGCGCTCGCATATCCGCCAACGCCGATGCGGCTTGCGGGGCTGGCCCTCGTGATTCCGGCGTTTCTGCTGTTCCTGGTGGCGCGCATGCAGCTTGGGGACGCCTTCAGCCTGCAGGCGAGGGCCAGCGAACTGGTGACTACGGGGATCTACGCGCGCATTCGCAATCCGATTTATGTTTTTGGCGGCCTGATGCTCGCGGGCGCAATTATCTGGGCGCAGAGGCCGTTCTTCCTGCTGATCTTTGCCGTGCTCATTCCGCTGCAGATCGTCCGCGTGCGCAAGGAGGAGCAGGTGCTCGAGGCGAAGTTCGGCACGGCCTACCTCGAGTACAAGCGGAAGACGTGGTTTTGAAGCGCGTGCGGTCCGCCTCAAGTGCTTTGTGATTCGGGGTTGTTCTTGTTCCTACCCCCTGCTCCCTATTCCCTGATCACTGAAACCTGGCCCCTGTCTTCAGTTACCATCGCAATCAATGACGAAACCTTTGCGGACCTTTTTCCTGCCGCTGGTGCTGGCGGTCTCTTCTGCCGCGGCCGGCGCCCGGCCGCGGCCGATTGCGGTCAAGGTGGTCGTGGTGGCCATGTTTGAGGTGGGTGCGGATACCGGCGACACACCCGGAGAATTGCAGTACTGGGTGGAGCGCGACCACCTGGACCGCGTGTACGCGCTGCCCGCGGGCTACCACGCCGTGCGTATGAACGGCGAAGGGGAGATGGCCGTGCTCACGGGGCAGGGCACTGCCAGCGCCGCGGCAACCATCATGGCGCTGGGCCTGGATCCGCGCTTTGACCTGAGCCACGCCTACTGGCTGGTGGCGGGGATTGCCGGCGGATGCCCGGACCACATCTCGCTGGGCTCGGCGGCGTGGGCGCGCTGGGTGGTGGATGGAGACATGGCCTATGAGATCGACGCGCGCGAGATTCCGCCGAACTGGTCGACCGGATATCTGCCCCTCCGCAAGACCAGGCCATTCGAAGAGCCCGCGGAGCCGCTGAACGGGCAGGTCTTCGCTCTGAACGCGGAACTGGCGCAATGGGCGTTCGAGCGCACCCGCGGAATCGTGCTCGACGATTCGCAGAAGCTTCGCGAGATCCGCAGCCATTTCGACGGCGCGGCTGCGCAGCGCCCGCCGTTTGTGACCATGGGCGACGAAGTTACCGGCTCGACCTACTGGCACGGCAAGCTGCTGGATGCCTGGGCGCAGAAGTGGGTGCCGTACTTCACCGGCGGCCAAGGCGTGTTTGCCACCACGGCGATGGAGGATACAGGGACGCTCGCGTCGCTGACCTTCCTGGCCCGCGCGGGGCGCGTGGACGCGCAGCGCGTGCTGGTGCTGCGCACGGTGAGCAATTACGACCGCCAGCCGGAGGGGTTGAGCGCCGCGGAGAGCCTGGCGCAACAGAGGGTGGGTGCGTACGCCGCGTATCTGCCGTCCCTCGAGGCGGCGTACCGCGTGGGGCACGCGGTGGTGAGCGAGCTGCTGGCGCACTGGGCGCAATATGAGACGTCGGTCCCGGCTGCGGATGCTCCGGCTCCCTGAGACCCGCGGCGGCAGACGGGAAGCGATGCCTGCCGCCGGTTGCGCCTGACAGGCCGGCTACAGCGATTTCAGAGTGGCTGCACTCTAGCGGCGCTTCTGCGCGGAGGACGGTGATTCCCTCGAGGATTCGCCAGGGCGCTCCGAGACCGGCTCGTGCGACTCAGCCGCGCCGTGGCTCAGGTGTCCGGGATGCGCTCGGTCCTCAAGGCCCTTCGGTTTGCTCGAACTATAGGCAGGGTTGGAAGTGTTGATGAGGACAGACTCGTTTTCGCGAACGCGATTGGGACCGTGCATATCGGATTGTTTCTTCATAGTGAAATCTCTCCCTGGGGTGCGGTCCGCGGCGAAAGCGCTTGCCTTCCACCGCGGACCTTCGTGCTATTCCCGCTCCGATGCGCAGGGCGGAGATGCGGTTTGCCGGATGCCGGTTTCAAGGGCTCGATGCGGTGAACATGATCTTGCCGGCCCGGGGAGGTGAGGGCGGCGCGGGTGCTCGGGCCGGAAGCGCTTGGCGAGCGAGGCTCCGGCAGTGGAGAATGCTAGAGTTCCGCGAAATTGGTTTCGGAGCGCGCTTCGCCTCGGGTTCGGCTTGGGCCCTGTGTGCGGCGATGCAGGCGAAGACAGGGAAGTGGGAATGCACTCAATCTGGTTCGGCGAATTTATGGGCACGCTAGTGCTGGTACTGCTGGGCACGGGCGTCAACGCCGGCGTGACGCTGCGCAAATCGTACGCGGCAGACTCCGGATGGATGGTGATCACCACCGGCTGGGCGCTGGGCGTACTCTGCGGCGTGATGGTGGCGCAGGCCTTCGGCAGCCCCGGCGCAAACCTGAACCCGGCGATCACGCTGGCGAGTGCGGTGGCCAGCGGCAATTATTCCCAGGTGCTCGTCTACTGGTCAGCGCAGATGCTGGGCGCGATGACGGGCGCCGCGTTGATGGCGTTGCATTATGCGCCGCACTGGAAGCTCACGCCCGACCCGGCGGCGAAGCTGGGCGTCTTCTGCACCAATGCCGCCGTGCGCAGCCCGCTCGCGAATATCGCCAGCGAGACGATCGGGACCATGGTGCTGGTGGTGGTGGCGGCATCGATTTATTCGCATGGCGTAGCCGCGAGCGCCTCCGTGTTGGCCATTGGCCCAGCGGCCGGAATTGGCCCGTGGCTCGTTGGCAGCCTGGTGTGGGGCATCGGCCTCTCGCTCGGCGGGACAACGGGCTATGCCATCAATCCGGCACGCGACCTGGGACCGCGGCTCACGCATATGTTGCTGCCGATTCCCGGCAAGGGCGGGTCCAACTGGAAGTATGCGCCGATCCCCCTGCTGGGCGACCTGGCCGGCGGCGCGCTGGCCGGGTTGCTGGTGCATTACGCGCGGCTGTAAGAGATACGGGGAACAAGGGAGCAAGGAAACGAGGGAGCAGGCGGAAATGGCGGAGATCGCACTGCAGATCGATGCGCGGGACAATGTGGCGGTGGCGCTTGCCAGCCTGGAGCCGGGAACGGAAGTGCGCGTGGGAGGCGAGATTCTCTGCCGCGTGGCCGAGACCATTCCGGCTAAGCAGAAGATGGCGCTGGCGGATTTCAAGGCCGGCGATCGGATTGTCATGTACGGCATGGTCGTAGGCGAGGCGGTCGAGGCCATCGCGCGCGGAGGGCTGCTGACCACGCGCAACATCCGGCATAAGGCAGGCGACTATTCAACCGTGCGAAGCCCGGCGGCGATGGCCGTGCCCGATGCGGCGGCGTGGAAGGAGCGCACGTTCCTGGGCTTTCATCGCGCCGATGGGCAGGTGGGCACGCGCAACTACTGGATCGTGCTGCCGCTGGTGTTCTGCGAAAACCGCAACGTGGAGCAGATGCGCGAGGCGCTCGAAGAAGAGCTGGGCTATGGGCGCGCGAACAACCGCTATCGGCAGCATGTGCGGCGGCGGCTGGCGGAGCGGAGCCGGGGAGGAGCATCGTCTCCCACCCAATCCGCAGAAAGCGCGGAATGGATGGGGCACCCGGAAGCGGTGTTTCCGCACGTGGACGGCGTGCGCTTTCTGACGCATCAGCTCGGCTGCGGCGGCACGCGGCAGGATGCGCGTGCGCTCTGTGGATTGCTGGCCGGATACATTCACCATCCCAATGTGGCCGGGGCCACGGTGCTGAGCCTGGGCTGCCAGAATGCGCAGGTGAGCCTGCTGATGGAAGAGCTGCGCGCGCGCGATGGAGGCTTGCGCAAGCCGGTGCTGGTCTTCGACCAGCAGAAGGCCGGGCACGAGACCACGCTTCTCGAACGGGCGCTCGACGAGACACTGGCCGGGCTGGCCGAGGCGAATCAGGCGCGGCGCGCGCCCGCGCTGCTCGCGGCGCTCACCGTCGGCTTGCAGTGCGGAGGGTCCGATGGATTCAGCGGCATGTCCGCGAATCCCACGGTGGGTTACGTTTCGGATCTAGTGGTCGGCGCGGGCGGCAAGACGGTGCTCAGCGAGTTTCCCGAGCTGCACGGCGTGGAGCAGGAGCTGATCAACCGCTGCGCCACGGACGCGCTCGCCGAGCGCTTTGCGGGCCTGATGCAGGCCTATGCGGCGCGGGCGCGGGCGGTCGATTCGGACTTCGCTTTCAATCCCTCGCCGGGCAACATTCGCGACGGGCTGCTGACGGACGCGATGAAGTCGGCGGGCGCAGCGCGCAAGGGCGGCGTGTCACCGGTGGGCGACGTGATCGATTATCCCGAGTACGCGACCAGGCCGGGGCTCGCGCTGCAATGCACTCCGGGCAACGACGTGGAGAGCGTGACCGCGCAAGTCGGCGCGGGCTGCTCGCTGGTGCTGTTTACCACCGGGCTGGGCACGCCTACGGGCAATCCCATTGCGCCGGTGGTGAAGATTTCCACCAATTCGAGCCTCGCGGAGCGCATGGGCGACATCATCGACTTCGACGCGGGCGGCATTGTGCGCGGCGAAACGAGCGTGGCGGCGTGCGCGGAGAAGCTGCTCGAGCTTTCGATCGAAGTAGCCGGCGGCACGCGGCTGACCAAGGCGGAAGAACGCGGCCAGATCGATTTCATCCCGTGGAAGCGGGGCGTGTCGCTGTGACGTGCGCGGCGTGGGGCCAAAGCCCCAGAAACCGCCAGCCGCCTTCGGCATGACTGAAGTCATGCCTGACACAAAAACCGCCCATGTTGTGTCCCGCTGCGGAAATGGAAAACTCACTCAAGGTAAGAAGCCACGACCGCGAGTGTGGCGATGGCGGCGGTTTCCGCGCGCAGGATGCGTGGGCCCAGCGAGACGGCGCGCCAGCCGCTGGCGTCGAAGAGGGCTTCTTCGGAAGGCGCCCATCCGCCTTCGGGACCGATGGCAAGCTCGATCGCGGGCATTTGCGCTCCGGCGGCGGCCTGGGCCTCTTCGAGCGCGTGGCGCAGCGTGGTGGTGCGCTCCTGCTCGGCGAGAACGAGGCGGAGTGCGCCCGACGCGGACGTGGCCGCGGCGCGCACGCGTTCCGCGAGCGGGACAGGATCGGAAACCAGGGGCACATCACTGCGACGCGCCTGCTGCGCGGCCTCTTTGGCAATGCGACGCCAGCGTTCGGCGCGCTTGGCGGCGGCCTGGGCAAGATGCTTTTCCGTGCGCTGCGCAAGCATGGGCGCGATGGCCGCGACGCCGAGCTCGGTGGCCTTTTCGATGGCCCACTCCATGCGATCGAACTTGTAAACGGCGAGGGCGAGCGTGACCGGCAATGCGGGATCGGCTTCTAGCTCGGCGAGGAGCGTGAAGCGGACTTCACTCGCTTCACCGGCGAGCGAAACGGAAGCAACCTCGGCGCGAAAGAGGCGTCCGCCGGCGACCACGTCCGCGGTCATGCCCGGTTGCGCGCGAAGAACGCGGGCCAGATGCTCGGCCTGCGCTCCCACTAAAGTGGCAGATGTCTCATCCCAGTTTTCGGCGATCCAGCGGCGGCGCGTCACTCGAAATTCCTTCCCTGGCGGGTCCCAAGAGCTTCTCCCGCGGGTCCCCTAAGAAGACGCCGCGTGGAGTGCTGGAAGCATCATCGAAAGGGAATGCTCCCGCTCACATTTTTGCACTTTCGCGAGAAACGCATGGCACCGGCGTGCTGCAAAGAAGGAGGCAAACGATCGGGGGCGCAGAGCGAATCGCAAATACCCGCATAAACACTGAGGGGAACGCTTGAAGCGTTCCCCTGGAGTGTTGCCTTTTTTCTGTTGGAAAATCCGCTACTTTTTCTTCGCGGCCTTCTTGGCTGACTTCTTGGCCGCCT
>DATJRT010000042.1:0-12255 GCA_035504495.1 Occallatibacter sp. | reverse complement strand
CTGGCTCCCCGGCTGCTCTTGGCGCTTGCCGCCGGAGCCGGGGCCGCCGCCTGGGGTCAGCAGCCGGCATCCGGCGCTCCATTCGCCGCGCCGCCATCCCCCGGCCAAGGTGCAAATGCGCTGGAGGGTCTCCCGGTGACGGGCATCTCCTTTTCCGGCGTTCCCGCCGGCCGCCTTGCCCCCATCGCCAGCCATCTCCCCGTGGCCGTAGGCAAGCCGCTGTCGGCGGAAGACATCAGGAGCAGCCTGCGGCGGCTTTACGCCACCGGCCTCTTCGATACCGTCCAGGCAGAGGGCCGGCGCACGCCCGAAGGGGTGGCGCTCACCTTCGCCGGCCGGCCGAGGACCTTCATCGGCGTAGTCGGAGTCTACGGAGCCGCCGGCGCCACCATGAACGCCCAGCTTGTGCGCGCGTCCCAGCTCGATGCCGGCACGCGCTTTACCCAGGAGAAGATGAACCGCGCGCTCGCCCAGATGCGCGCCACGCTGGCGCAGAACGGCTACTATCAGCCGGTCATCGGCTCGGCCCTGACCCCTCACCCGGACAACCAGCTCGTCGACATCGCCTTCCGCGTGACCTCAGGCCCGCAGGCGCGCGTGGGCAAGGTGGCGGTCGACGGCGAGCCCGGCATCAGCCTCGAGGAATTCCGGCGCTACGCGCATCTGCGCACCGGCGCCCACGTGGATCACGACACCGTCAACCGCGCCCTGGATGGAGTGCTCAGGCACTATCAAAGCGAGGACCGGCTGGAAGCCGACGTCAAGCTCGAGTCCGCACAGTACGATCCCGCGGCCAGGGTGGTCAACTTCCGCTTTTCCGCCACGCGCGGCCCGGTGGTGCGCGTGTATGTTGAAGGGGCCAGGATTGGTCCCGACCGCATCAAGCGGCTCATTCCCGTCTACGAAGAAGGCGCCGTGGACGAAGACCTGCTCAACGAAGGCAACCGCCGCCTGCGCGACTACTACCAGCGGATCGGCTACTTCGATGCCAAGGTTACGCACCGGCAGCAATCCCAGGGAACCGCGATGGAGAGCATCGTCTTTCACGTCGAGCTGGGCCCGCGCCGCCGGGTGGAGCACGTCCTCATCACCGGAAACCACTACTTCGATACTCCCGTGCTGATGGCCCTGCTGAGCGTGCACGCGGCCGATCCGCTCGACCCTCACGGCGCGTACAGCCAGTCCCTGGCAGCCGCGGATGTGAGCGCGCTCGAAGCCGTCTACCAGAACAACGGCTTTGCCAACGTGAAGGTGACGCCGGAGACGAGCACGCCGGAGACGATTCTGGCTGACACCACGCCCAGCGTCCCGCCGATTGCGAGCAAAGAGGCCCCGCTCACCGTCACCTACCATATCGACGAGGGGCAGCAGATGCGCGTAGGCACGGTGCAGATCGAAGGCAATGAGCACATCGGCGCCCAGGCGCTGGAGCCTCTCCTGAACACCACCGCCGGCCAGCTGCTTTCGCCGGAGAATCTCTCCGGGGACCGCAACGCTCTGCTCACCGCGTACATGAGCCGCGGATTCGAGCAGGTTTCGGTCGAGGTGGCCCAGCAGATCGAACCCGCCAACCCCGACAAGGCGGACGTGATCTTTCACATCCACGAAGGCGAGCAGGTGTTCGTGCGCAAGGTGCTGGTCACCGGCCTCACGTATACGCGCGCGGATACGGTGAACCGGGCCATCACCATCCACGCCGGCGACCCCCTCAATCAATCGGCGCTGCTGGATACGCAGCGCAATCTTTACAACTTCGCGCTCTTCAATGAAGTGAACACCGCGGTCGAAAACCCGGCCGGCGACGAGCCGGAAAAGACCGTCCTGCTCGAGCTCACGGAGGCGCGGCGCTGGACCCTGACCTACGGCTTCGGCTTCGAGGCGCAGACCGGGCAACCGCAGAACAACTGCGCCGGCGCTCAGGCCGGAGGCGTGGCCTGCAGCCCCAACGGCAAAACCGGCGTAAGCCCGCGCGTGCTGGCCGATATCACCCGCAACGGCCTCTTCGGCAGGGAGCAGTCGGCCTCGCTCGAGGGCACGTACGGCCTGCTCGAGCAGAGCGTCGGGCTGCTCTACCAGATCCCGCACCTCGAGGGCTCGCGGAACTTCGGCTTCAACTTCTCCGGCGGCTACGCCAACAGCGAAGACGTGGCCACCTATGTGGCTTCGCGGCTCTCCGGAGACATTCGTTTCAACCAGAGTTTTCTTACGCCCGGCTCTTTTCTTTCCAAGGCAAACACTCTCATCTACGAGATCGATTTCCGCCGCGTGAAAGTCGCCTCCGACACGCTGCAGGTTTACCCGGCCGAGATTTCGGCGCTGGCCACGGCCACGCGCGTGAGCGGACCCTCCTTTACCTGGATTCGCGACACCCGCGACCAGCCGATGGATGCGCATCGCGGCACCTACACCAGCTTTCAGGAGTTTCTTTCCGACCGGGACTTCGGCGCGCAGGCGGAGTTCAACCGCATCGACATCACCAATTCGAGCTATTACGGCTTCGACAAAGACAAGTTCGTGCTTGCCCGCGACACCCGCTACGGCCAGATGCGCGCCTTCGGCTCCGGATCGAGCGAGCTGATTCCGCTGCCCGAGCGTCTCTACGCCGGCGGGCCTACATCGTTGCGCGGATTTCCCTTCAACGCGGCCGGGCCGCGCGATCCTGAAACCGGCTTTCCCATCGGCGGCGCGGGCACCCTCATCGAAAGCACGGAACTGCGCCTGCCCCCGCCCACGCTGCCCTGGCTGGGCAACACCGTGAGCCTCGTGCTCTTCCACGACATGGGCAATGTCTTCACCAACGCCGGCGACGCCTGGATCAGCGCCACGCGCATCCACCAGCCGCAGGTGGACCTGTGCAGGACGCTGAATGAAGGCGCGAACCAGGTTCCCAATCCGCTGCCATCCGGGCCCTACACTTCCACCGGCAAGCAGGGTCAGTGCAGCTTCAACTATTTCTCCCACGAGCCGGGAATCGGCCTGCGCTACCATACGCCGGTGGGGCCCATCCGTTTCGATTTCAGCTACAACCTGAATCCGCCCACCTATCCGGTCAACATCGACTACTCGAAGTCGCCCGACTACACCAGCCCTTACGTCGGCCAGGCGCCGCACTTCAACTTCGTCTTCAGCCTGGGGCAGGCATTTTGATGCGCAGACGATCGTTAATCCGGACGGGCCATGCATGCGCCTTCGCGCGTGGGGGATTTCTCGCGCTCTGCCTTGCCTGCGCATCGGCCCTCGACGCACGCGCGCAAACGCCGCAATTGCCGGCCGCGCAGCCGGTAGTGCTCGACAGCGTGGTGGCCGTCGTCAATCGCCATGTCATTCTCTCGAGCGACCTCGATGAAGAGATTCGGCTTTCGGTCCTCGACCCCAACAATGCCGGCCAGACGCTCACCCGCGCGCACGCGCTGGAGCAGTTGATCAGCCGCGCCCTCATCGAACAGCAGATTCGCCAGCAGGACGCGCAGGCGGCGATGCCCACGCCGGCGGAGGTGGACGCGCGCCTGGCCGAGGTTCGCAAGGAGCTGCCCGCCTGCGTTCATGAGAAATGCGCCACCGACGCGGGCTGGGCTGCCTTTCTCGCCGCCCACGATCTCAGCCCCGGGCGGGTCACCGCCTATCTCCGATACCGGCTCGAGATTCTGAATTTTATCGAGCAGAGATTCCGTCCCGGCATCCGCATCCCGGAGCAGCAGATCGCGGCCTACTACAATGACACCCTGCTGCCGCAGTACGCACCGGGCGAGCCGGTGCCGCCGCTCAAGCAGGTGGCGCCGCGCATTGAAGAGATTCTGCTGCAGCAGCAGGTCAATGCGCTCTTCGACGACTGGCTTGCCAATCTGCGCAAGGAGGGCGACGTGGAGGTGCTCGACTCGTCGCTCGAGCCGGCGCCGGCGCCCGGCGCGCCGGAAAACGCGCCCGCAGGAGCGAACCAATGAACGGGCGCGATGCCATCAAACCTGGCCCGCCGCCGCGGCAACCGCGCCGCAAATGGAGCCGGCTGCGCCGCTTTTTCTTTCGCCATCTTCCCTTCTCCATCGCCGCCCTGGTGATGCTGGCCGTGTTCACAGCCATTGGCGCCTATTTCTACATGAGCTCGCCCGGGTTCGAGAATCTTGTCCGCGGCCGGCTGGTGGCGGAGATCGAGCGCCTCACCGGCGGACGGGTGGAGATGGCTTCGTTTCACTGGCGGCTGCTCGATCTCGAGGCCGACGTGGACGGCCTGGTGATTCACGGCCTGGAAGCGCCGGGCGAAGCGCCTTACGCGCGCATCGCCCATTTACGCGTGGACCTGAGCGTGCTTGGCATCTTCAGCCCGCGCATTCTGCTTAGCGACCTGGAGATTGCGCGGCCGCAGATTCACCTCATCGTTTATCCCGACGGGCAGACCAACCAGCCGCACCCGCTCAGGCCACGCAAGCCCGGCGAGCCGGTGCTCGACCGGCTCTTCAATCTCCGCGCCGGACGCGTCAGCGTGGAGCAGGGCCTGCTCGATTACGACAACCGCGCCGCCTCGTTCGATTTTCAGAACCGCTATACGCCGCTCGACTTCACCGCCAGCGACGCTTCCATCATCCTCAGCTACGCTCCGCCGCAGAGCGGCGCGCCGGAGAGCTTTCACATCGCGGCCGGGGCGCGGGACCTGGACCTCGCCCGCGCTTTGCCGCGAAACAAGTCGACTGCGGTGCATGCGCTCCTGCGCGCCACGCTGGATGTGACGCGCAACGCCGCCTATCTGCGCAGCCTGGAACTCACCGCCCACGGCCCCGGCGGGGTTGACCACACCCTGCGCATCACCGGCTCGCTCCAGGATTTCTCGCGGCCCGCCTGGCAGGCGAAGTTGACCGGCGACTTCGACATGCGGCTGCTCGACCCGGTCACCGGCTATCCCAATGCACCGGAGGGTCTCGCGCACCTTGATCTCGACGCAGCCGGCGCCGCGGGCGAGTTCCGCATCGATGGACCGGTGCAGGTGAACGGCGGCGCTTACATCGGAACCGGCGTCTACGAGCGCGGCATTCAGCTCGACTGCCGCGTGCACGCCGACGGCAACCGCCTTCTCATCTCCTCCATTGTGGCGCGGCTGCACCAGGGCGGCAGCATCGAAGGCACGGTCGATCTGGCCAACTGGCTGCCGCGGATTCCCGGAGAGGCAACCTTGCACGCGCCTGCGCCGCGCGCCGTGCGTGCTCCCGGCCGCCACGCAACGCCCGTGCGCACGGCCGCGAACTCCGCCGAGGAGACGATCCCCGTCGACGGCAAGGTGACGGCGGATTTCAAGAACGTCTCCCTCGACACCCTCCTCGACATGGTGAGCGAGGCGCCGTTCCAGCGGCTGGGCGTGTCGTCGCTCCTCAACGGGACGGCCGGCGCCACCTGGGTCAAGGGCGATGCCAACACGGTGGCGGTGAGCACGAACCTCGCTCTTTCCCCGCTCGCCGCCGCACCGCAAGCCAGGGAGGTTCCCACGAGCGGCGCGATTGACGCCACCTACACGCAACGCAACGGCGCCGTGGAGGTGCGCCAGCTCGAGCTGCGCCTGCCGGAAAGCGCGCTCTCTGCGCAAGGCCAGCTGGGCGCCTACCCGCTCACCAGTCCCACCGCGCTCAACGTCGATTTCCATACCCGCAACTTCAGCGAATTCGATACCGTGCTGCGCGCGCTGGGACTTCGCCGCAATGGAAGCAGCGGCGCCGCGGCGCTGCCCGTGTCCCTGGCCGGCGAAGCCGATTTCACCGGAACCTGGACCGGCTCGCTGGTCAGGCCGCGCCTCCTTGGAGAACTGAAAGGAACCGATCTCACTCTCGAAATGCCGGACCCCGGGAGACCGGAACTCGAAAGCCCGGGCCCAGGTGGCGCCACCGGCGAAACCCGCTCCATTCGCCTCGATTCGCTTGAGGCCGACGGCAGCTACGCCAGCGCGCGCATCGCCGTGCTGCACGCGCTGGCCACGCGCGGCCCCATGCGCATCGCTTTCGGCGGCACGCTGGATGCAGCCGATGGCGGCGAGCCCGGCTTCAACGCCGATTCCGTAATGCACCTCCACGCGCAAGCCGCGAACGTCAACATGGACGACGTGCAGCCGTTCCTCCCTCGCCGCCTGCCCGTTACCGGGACGCTGAGCGCGCAGTTTCAGGCCGAGGGAACGGTACGCGATCTCAGCGGGTCGGGCTGGGCGGAGCTCGAAAGCGGCAGCCTTTGGGGCGAGCCCGTCACGCGCGTGCACGCCCAGGGTGCGCTCGCCAGCCGGGAATGGAAAATTTCCTCAGCCACCGTGAGCGCGCCGGCCGGCAGCGTGAACGGCTCAGGCAGTTACGATGCGCGTACCGGGCTGTTTGCGGTCGAAGCCTCTATCCCCGGCATCGACATCGCGCGCATCGGCTGGTTGCAGAGCCGGGACCTGGACATCGCCGGCGAATTGAACGGCTCAGTCTCAGGCTCCGGCACGCTCGACGATCCGCGCCTCCAGGGGCACGCCGAAATCACCTCGGTCGCGCTGGCAGGGGAAAAGCTGGGCGACGCATTTCTCGACGCCCACACCGCGGGCCAGGCGCTCAGCTATAGCCTCTCCACGCGCTTTGCGGGCGCCGAGCTCTCCATGCGCGGCCAGACGGCGATGAACGGCGATTACGCCACCCAGGCGCAGCTCGACTTCTCCCATTTCGACATCGGCTCCGTGCTGCGCGTGGCGCACTTCGACGCCATCACCGGCCAGTCCGCATTGGCCGGAACCGTGACCGTGGCCGGGCCGCTGCGCCGCCCTGACCAGCTTCGCGGCGACGCGCGGCTCCAGGAGCTGGCCGTCACCCTGGCCGGGGTGCGTCTCCAGAGCGAGGGTCAGGTCCACGCCACGCTCGCGGACGCACGCATTCATCTCGATCCCCTGCACATCACCGGCGAAAGCACCGACCTGCGCGTGCAGGGCAGTCTCGGTCTCGAGGGCGAGCGTCCGCTCGATCTCGCCGCCAGCGGCTCCGTCAATTTCAAGCTCGCCGAGACCCTCGATCCCGATCTCACCGCCAGCGGAACCTCTACTTTCCAGGTGGAAGCGCACGGCCCGCTCGAGGATCCGGCGCTGCGCGGGCGCATCGATTTCGAAAACGGCTCGCTCTCGCTCGAGGATCTTCCCAACGGCCTGAGCCAGTTGCATGGCACGCTGGAGTTCAACCGGAACCGGCTCGACGTGGTCTCCCTGACGGCGATGAGCGGCGGCGGCCTGCTCAGCGTGGGCGGCTCGCTCTCTTATCAGCGCGGCATCTACGCCGATCTTTCGGTCACCGGCAAAGGCATCCGCATCCGTTATCCCCAGGGAGTGAGCTCGCTCGCCGATGCAACCTTGCATCTTGAGGGCCCGCAGACCAACCTGCTGCTCTCCGGCAATGTGCTCATCACCCGCTTCACCGCCAGTCCCGACCTGGACATCGCCGCGCTGGCTGCGCAGGCCGGCGCCGTGCGCCCGGTGGCGGCGCCGGATGCGCCCTCGAACCACGTCCGTCTCGACGTGCACATCGCTTCCTCGCCGCAGTTGAACTTCCAGAACGCCTTTGCCAAACTGGCCGGCGACGTGGACCTGCGCCTGCGCGGCACGGTAGCCACGCCCTCGCTGCTGGGCAGCGTCACCGTCACGGAAGGCAACGCCGTCATCGCCGGAACCCGCTACGAGCTGCAGCGCGGCGCCATCGACTTCACCAATCCGGTCCGCATCGAGCCGGTCATCGACCTCACCGCCACGGCCCACGTCGAGGACTACGACATCACCCTCGGCCTGCACGGGTCGCCCGACAAGATGGCCGTCACCTATCGCAGCGATCCTCCGCTGCCTGAGTCCGACGTGGTCGCGCTGCTCGCTCTCGGCCACACCCAGAGCCAGCAGCGCCTGTACACCCAGCAGCAGGAGCAGGCCATCAACAACCCCAGCACCGACGCCCTGCTCGGCGGCGCGCTCAACGCCACCGTGAGCAGCCGCATTCAAAAGCTGTTCGGCGCCGGCTCGGTCAAGATCGACCCCAATTATCTTGGCGCCTTCGGCAACTCCACTTCGCGCATCACCGTGCAGGAAGAGCTGGGGCGCAACGTGACCCTCACCTACGCCACCGACGTGAACACCACCGGCCAGCAACTGCTCCAGGCTGAAGTGGCCATCAACCGCCACGTCTCCCTGGTGGTGGCGCGCGACGAGTCCGGCGTCTTCTCCATGGTTATCAAGACCACGCGCCGCTACCGCTGACGCGCTGGGCCGGCCCCATTCTCATTTGCTGGTGGAATTCTGCGGCCACACGGGACTGGCCAACACCACATCCCAGACCGGGCCCTTGAAATAAAGCACGCCTTCCGTGCGGATGACCACCGGCACAGCGTCCTCCGTGGCCCAGATGGTGATGTCCGACGGCTGCTTGCCCAGAAGGGGCGCAACCGCGCCGGCCACGCCGCCAATCTCGATGTGCACGTTGAAGCGCGCTGCCTGGCGGCCGGACCCGCCCAGCTCCACGCGGTCCTCGCCCTCCCGCTTGATGGAAAACTGCACGATGCGCGGATCGGGGTCGGCCGCGAGATAAGAGACCTTCATCTCGGCCGCGCCCGCGGGAAAATTCTCGATCGCCAGCGGCAGCATGCCATTCACCAGATCCGGGGGCAGGTTCATGTGCCGGCTCTGGGTGCCGCTCTTGCCGTTTTTCGCCGCCTGCCACGTCACCTCGCCCCTGGGCACGTCGATGGTCATGTCCAGCGGCTGCGGAAACGACGGGCCTTTCTGAATGTGGTGATCGCGCAGCAGCGCGAACGTCCTGCCCTGGCGATAGACCGTAATCTCGTCGTCGATCGACCCATCGCCGAAATGAAACACCAGCTCGGAGCGGATGGTGTTGCCGCGCACGGTGTCGATCTGGTCGCCGGCCGCGATCACTTTGCCATCCTGGTTCTTGAGCAGGAGAAAGCCATGCAGCGAGCCTTGCCTGAGGGTTGCGGGAATCGGCTGCGCAGGGAAGCTCGGGCACAGGCAAAGGAGCGCAAGCAGTATTGCGGCCGGCCTTTCAAAAGAAAACCACTGAATGCAACTGATGATGCCCACCTCCGCCCTGCCTAGCTTCAGATGAATGCGAGCCGCGATCAAGTTGTCCTGCGCGCCGCCGGGGCGGCCGGCAGAATCGGAACCGGCTGCGGGAAAGGCGCACGCCCTGCTTGCCATTCGGTTTGTCCCCGCACAACCTGCGGCGGAAATCCGGGTTAGTACCGGCGTGTGTCCGGTACGCGCGTCGACTCAGAGGCATCGGGTCAGCAGCGCCGGCACGCAGCTTCACAGTGAAACAAAGGAGATACGGCATGAAAGGCGCAAAGATTTTGCAGAAGTTTTCCTTGGTTGCATCGCTTGCCGGAGCCCTGCTTTGCCTTCCCCACCTGTCGCTGGCATCGGGGATGGAGGCCGGGAACACCCCTGCGGCCGCGCAGCCGGTCGGCGAGGGCTCAGTTTCGAGCGGCGCCGCCGCCCGCCTGGGCAAAAAACAATTCAACAACGTCAAGGTGACCGTGGAGAACGGCGTGGCCACACTCACCGGCACCGTGACTCTTTACCGGGACAAGGCCGACGCCGCCAGGCGGGTGCGGAAGGCCAGGGGCGTGACCGCCGTCAACAACCTGATTCAGGTGGCGGGCGCGAACCTGTCCGACAACGATCTGGAAAAGAAGCTCGGGGAAAAGCTCGCCTATGACCGCGTAGGCTACGGCAACGTGTTTGACGCGATCACCCTCAAAGTGACGAACGGCGTGGCCAGTCTCGGCGGCTACGCCCTCGACCCGGTGAGCAAGGACTCCGCGCTGACGCTGGCTGCAGCCACACCGGGAGTGAAGGATGTGGTCGACCGGATCCAGGTGGATCCCCTCTCCCCCATGGACAACCGCATTCGCTTCGCCGTGGCGCGGGCCGTCTACGGCTACCCCTCGCTGAACCGCTACGCCATCGATCCCGCCGCGCCCATCCGCATCGCCGTGCAGAACGGCAACGTGGAGCTGTTCGGCATGGTCGATTCAGTGGCCGACAGAAACGTCGCCTTCCTGCGCGCCAATGGAGTGCCCGGCGTCTTCACCGTGAAGAATTATCTTGAGGTGGCCAACCAGCCGGCAGAGATGCAATAACCCATTCCTCCGTAAAAGAAAATCCGGTCCCGGGGGCGAAGGCTCCCGGGGCCGGCGCGTCTTCAGCGGATTCTTTCACGCAGCCGCTGCCCCAGCGGCAGGCGATCGTTCGCGGCCGCAGTCTCTCCCCATCCGCCGTAGAATGTGGTTGCATGAGCACAACTCCCGGCCCGGAAGTTTCTTCCCCGCCGCCCGAGAAGCGAGGACTGGTTTGGGTCTTTGCCGGGACGGGCGGGCTTCGCGCCGGCTGGTCGATTGCGCTCGCCTATTCTCTCTTCTACTTTTTCCGCCTGGTGGTGGGCACCGGCTTCGTCACTGTCGGCCTGGTCAATGACGACAGCGGATTTTCTGCCGGCTCGGTGGCCCTCCTCGAGTTGATTCCCTTCCTCGCCATGATCGGCGCGGGGATTCTGATCGCCCTCCTGGAGCGGCGCCGGCTGCTCGACTACAACCTCGCCGGTCCGCGGCCCTTGCCGCATTTCTTTCTCGGCTTCGCCGCGGGGTTCGTGGCGCTCTCGGCGCTGGTGGGCGCGCTGCGCATGGGCGGATGGCTGCGCTTCGGCCCTGCTGCGCTCGGCGGCTCGGATGTGATCCGCTACGCCGCGCTCTGGGCCTGCGCCTATCTGCTGGTGGGCTGCGTGGAGGAGGGGCTTTTCCGCGGCTATCTCCAGTTCACGCTCACGCGCGGCCTCACCTTCTGGTGGGCCCTTGCGCTTGAAATCATCCTCTGCGTTTATGCGTTCGCCAAGGCGCGCCAGGACGCGCCCGGCATTTACCTCGTGGCCCTGCTGGGACTCTTCCCCTGCCTGCTTCTGCAGCGCAAGGCCGCCGCGCACGGTGCATTCTGGCAGGCGGCCTGGGTCACATCCACGCTCTTCGGCCTGGTTCACAGCTTCAACCGCGGCGAGAACTGGATCGGCATCTTTGCCGCCGCCAGCATCGGCTTTGTTTTCTGCGTCAGCGTGCGCGTAACCGGCTCGGCATGGTGGGCCATCGGCTGCCATGCTGCCTGGGACTGGAGCGAAACTTACTTTTACGGCACCGCCAACAGCGGCCTTCCCGCACAGGGCCATCTGCTGGCCGCCGGCCCGGCGGGCAATCCCCTGCTGAGCGGCGGCGCCGACGGCCCCGAGGGCAGCCTGCTGGTGCCGGGCGCCATCCTGCTTCTGCTGGCGTTGCTGCTCGTGTATGCCCGTCTGGGTTCCCGCGCCGAGGCCGCAGCCGCGTAAACTCATAGCCATAAGTCCATGCTGCAACCGATCCCTGACCCCTGACCCCTGACCCCTGACCCCTGTTCCCTGTTCTCTGTTCTCTGTTCTCTTTTCTCTTTTCTCTTTTCTCTTTTCTCTGTTCTCTTTTCTCTGTTCCCTGTTCCCTGACCCCTGATCACTGATCACTGATCCCTGACCCCTGACCCCTGACCCCTGACCACTGTCTCCATGCGCCTGTGGCTCAACAAATCCGCCGAGGTTTCCCTGCGCGAACAACTGATCACGCAGGTCGTGCTCGCCATCCTCAGCCGCGAGATGCTGCCTGGGGCACGCTTGCCCAGCACGCGCGAGCTGGCGCGCCGCTTTCAGATTCATTCGAATACTGTCAGCGCGGCCTACCGCGAGCTGGAGCAGCAGGGCTGGGTGGAGTTCCGCCACGGCAGCGGCGTGTTTGTGCGCAGCGCGCGGCCCGCCATCGCGCGCACGCCGGAGCTGGCCGCCGATCTTGCCGTTGACCGGCTCATCGCCGATCTTGCGGCCAAGGCCAGAAAGCTGGGCGCGCCGGAGACGCTGCTGCGCGCCCGCCTGCGCCGCTGGCTCTCCTTTGAACCGCCGGCGCGCTGGCTCCTCATCGAGCCCGACCCCGAGCTGCGCCGCATCGTGATGCTGGAGATGGAGCAGGAGCTGGCTCTGCCCGTCGCCGGCTGCGCGCCGGAGGAGTGCGTGGAGCAGTCCCGGAATGCGGGTCCGCTCACGCGCGCGCTTCCCGTGGTCCTCCCCAGCAAGGCCATCCGCGTGCGCCAGATTCTCCCCGCCGGCGTGGAACTGGCCGTGCTCAAGGTGCAGCCCGTCTCCCCTGAATTGCAGGCGCACCTGCAGCGCTATCTGCCCGAGCACTCCAAAGACCTCATCG
>DATJRT010000041.1:0-4086 GCA_035504495.1 Occallatibacter sp. | reverse complement strand
GGGCTTCACGCGGCGTCATCACACCTTCTTTGAGATGCTGGGCAATTTCTCCTTCGGCGACTATTTCAAGCGCGACGCCATCCGCTATGCCTGGGAGCTGGTCACAAGCCCGGAGTGGATGGGCATTCCCAAGGACCGGCTTTACGTCACCATCTTTGAAGGAACAAGTGACGTGCCCCGCGACGATGAAGCCGAGCAGTACTGGCTGGAAGTGGGCGTGCCCAAGGAGCGGATCGGCGAGTACGGAGTGAAGGACAACTTCTGGCAGATGGGCGAGACGGGACCCTGCGGTCCGTGCTCGGAGATTTTTTACGACATGGGCGTCGAAGCTGCGGAGACGCCGGGAGTCGACAAGCCCTTCGGTCACGACGATGCCCGCTACGTCGAAATCTGGAACCTGGTCTTCATGCAATTCGATCGCTCTGCTGTGGTCGACGCGTCCGGCAAGACGACAAGCTACAAACTCACGCCCTTGCCGAAGCCCTCGATCGACACGGGGATGGGCCTGGAGCGCGTGGCCGCGGTGCTGCAAGGCAAAGTTTCGAATTTCGAGACTGACCTATTTACGCCGCTCATCGCCCGCGCTGCTGAATTAACCGGCGTGCGCGATAGCGAGCCGGCGAGTCAGCAAGCCGGCAAGTCAGCCGAACGCGCACGGCGCGATCCGGGAGCGAGCCTCGTATCAGGGCACGACTTGAGTCGGGCCGAAAGCGGCGTACAAGAAGAAGGGGCTTTAGCCCCTGCCGGAAGCGTCCTCGACAACGCCAGCCTGCGCATCATCGCCGACCACGCCCGCGCAGCCACGTTTCTCGTCAGCGACGGCGTGCTGCCCTCGAACGAAGGCCGCGGCTACGTGCTGCGCAAGATCATGCGCCGCGCCATCCGCCATGGCCGTCTGCTCGGCCAGGAAAAGCCGTTTCTCTTCGAGATGGTCCTTGCAGTGCGCGATCTGATGCAGGGCGCGTATCCGGAGCTGATTGATTCCGCGGAGCGCGTCGCAAAGGTCGTCGAAGCCGAAGAGAAGCAGTTCGATCGCGTGCTGCAAGCTGGCGCAATTGCATTCGAGCGCGTGATCCGAAATGCGAAGGAGGTCACCTCGCCCAGCCCAGAGCCAACTGGGATGTCAGCATACGTCCAGGCGATTCGTTTTGAGCCGAAGATCTCAGGCGAGGAGGCTTTCCACCTCTACGAGACCTTCGGCCTCCCGCTAGACTTCATGGTCGACGCAGCGCGCGACGCCGGCATTGCCTTCGACATGGAGGGCTTCGAGCGCGCCCGCGCCGAAGAACAAACCCGCGCCCGCGCCTCCTGGAAAGGCGGCGCGCAAAAAACCGCCAGCCCTGCCTTTCGCGATCTGCCGAAGACCGTCTTCGAGGGCTACAAGCAGCTCAACTCGACCAATTGCGAAGTCCTCGCCATCGTCAAGCACGGCGTCGGCGTGCCTGCCGCCGCAGCCGGCGACGAAGTCGAAGTCGTCCTCGATCACACCAGCTTCTACGGCGACTCCGGCGGGCAGATCGGCGATACGGGCCTTTTCACCTCGACAGACGGCAACGAGACCGTAGCCGAAATTGTTGGCTGTGTTCTTCCCGTGCAGGGCGTGCGCGCGCACAAGGCCATCCTCAGGCAGCCGCTGGCAATCGGCGATCGCGTGAACACGCAAGTCGACGGCGAGCGCCGCGACGCCATTCGGCGCAATCACACCGGCACCCATCTGCTGCACGCGGCGCTCAGGCAGGTGCTGGGCACGCATGTCAAGCAGGCGGGCTCGCTCGTCGATCCCACGCACCTGCGCTTCGATTTCTCCCACTTTGCCCAGGTTGCCGACGAGGAGCTCCAGGAGATCGAAGACATCGTTAACCGCGAGGTGCTGAAAAACGCAACCGTCGAGACGCTCGTGGATGTGCCCATCGACGTGGCCGTAAATGAGTATCACGCCATGGCGCTCTTTGGCGAGAAGTACGGCGACAAGGTGCGCGTGGTTCGCCTCTCTGACGGTTTTTCGACCGAGCTCTGCGGCGGCACGCACACCGCGGCCACCGGTGAGATTGGATTGCTCAAGTTGACTGAGGAGACTTCGGTTTCTTCCGGCGTACGCCGCATTGAGGCCATCAGCGGAATGGGCTCGCTCGATACCTTCCGGCGGGATTTCGCCGTCGCCCAGTTCGCAGCTTCCGTGGCCCACACGGGTGACAGCAATCTTGCGGATTCACTGCGCGCCAGGTTGGACGCTCAGGAAGGCGCGATCAAACGCCTCAGTCGCGAGCTCGAGGAGATGCGCATGAAGTCGGCCGCGGGCGCGCTGGATGAGGCGCTCGCGCGCGCGACGGAAGTAAAGGGCGTGAAGGTGCTCACGCATCGCGCTGACCACCTGGAACGCGGACAACTGCGCACGCTCGTCGACAATCTCAAGCAGAAAGCCGGCGAGGGCGTGGTGGTGCTCGCATCGGCGCAGCCCGAGGGCAAGGTAGCCATCATTGCCGGCGTGACGCCGGGGCTGGTAAAGCGCATTCAGGCGGGAAAACTGGTGGGCGCGGTAGCGAAAATCGTCGGCGGCTCGGGCGGCGGCAAGCCTGAGATTGCTGAGGCCGGCGGCAAAGACCAGGCGCAGATTGATGCTGCGCTCAGGGCTGCGCCGGAAATTGCGGGCGAGCTGCTGGGATGAATAGAAGGCGAGTCGCCGTGAGCTGAACCCATGGCCAGGCTGGAGTGGGAAACCGGGAAGATCGTGCGCCTGCGCCGCATGCTGATGGCGTGGTACGAGCGCAGCCATCGCGATCTGCCTTGGCGCAGGAACAGGGACCCCTACGCAATCTGGGTCTCTGAAGTAATGCTGCAGCAGACGCGCGTGGCCGTGGTCGAGGAGCGGTTCACGGCGTTCCTTGAGCGCTTTCCCACGCTGGATGCGCTCGCCCGCGCGCCGGAGCAGGAGGTGCTTGCGCTTTGGAGCGGGCTTGGCTACTACCGGCGCGCGCGCATGCTGCATAAAGCAGCACAATTTGTGGTGGCCAACTGCGCCGGCATGCTTCCGCAAAGCTCCGCTGAACTGCGGCTGCTTCCCGGCATCGGCGCGTATACCGCAGCCGCCGTGGCCAGCATCGCCTTTGGCGAATGCGTGGCTGTGGTCGACGGCAACGTGGAGCGGGTGCTCTATCGCCTCGCCGGCTGGGAGACGGGCGTGCGCGCCGGCAGCGCCGCCCTCAAGCGCAAGGTGGGCGAGCTGGCCACCGGGCTCATGGATACGGAGAGGCCCGGAGATTTCAACCAGGCGCTGATGGAGCTGGGCGCAACCGTGTGCCTGCCGCGCAATCCGCTGTGCCTGGTGTGCCCGCTCTCCACCGATTGCTACACCCGCGGCGAACACCGGCGTCCCCCGCGTCCGCCCATGCTGAGCCGCGAAGTCGCGCACGCGCTCGCACTGCGCACCAGGCGCGAAGCCGGCAGGGGCCGTGCGCGCAGCGTGCGTGAGGTGCTGCTGGAGCAGCGGCCGGCCTCGGCAGGCGTGATGCCCGGAATGTGGGAGCTGCCTCTGTTGCGCGAGGCCGCGGTGCCGGATAAGCAACTCAAAATGGCGGTGCGCCACGCCATCATGCAGGTGAATTACTACGTGCGCATCCGGACGGTTCGGGAGAACGACGTGGAGGCGCTGACGGTGGCCGCAGGCGCGCGGCGATGGGTTCCGCTGACCGAAGCCGGCGCAATGGCGCTCACCGGATTGGCGCGTAAGGTGCTTACGCGCGCGCGGCTGCTGCCCTTGGCGGCCATGGACCCAGCGGAGTCCGTTGCGCAGAAACCCGATGGGAACGCAGGCTGAACCAATCGTCCGCGCGTGATTCGGCCCCGGCTCGGGAATCGTCCGTTCAGTAATAATCCGCGCAGCTCATGTAGTAGCCGCAGTGGGCGCAAACCAGCTTGCAGCGATGGCCGGTGAGCCTGTGGCCGCAATTGGGGCAAACCTGGCAAGGGTGGTCAACCCCACCGGAAAGAGACTTAGACGCCGGCTCCGCAGCGGGCCGGACCGACTCACCATGTGAGAAATCCGCATGAAATTCGGAGGAGAAGGGGTGGGCCGGCTCCGCTGGCATG
>DATJRT010000040.1:0-7407 GCA_035504495.1 Occallatibacter sp. | reverse complement strand
GCCGGCTTTGCGCCCCGGCGCCGCCAGCGCCCGCCGCAGATCCTTCAACCGCGCGTTTTGCTTACTCTGTACAATACGAACAGGCATCGGACAAAAATTCCTTCGTGTCTACAGCCGATTCTAAGCTCCCCCAATCTAAGTTTTCCCTGCGGCGCCCTCAACTTGCGCCGGGACTGGTGCTGTGATAGTTTCCGTCTTTGTGACGTCTTCTTTTTTCGGGGAATAGAGGTAGCCTTCTTGTCCGCGGAAATCTTGCGCGTCCATCCCGATGAACCCCAACCGGACCGGATCGAC
Organism: Occallatibacter sp.; assembly: GCA_035504495.1. Taxonomy (GTDB): domain Bacteria; phylum Acidobacteriota; class Terriglobia; order Terriglobales; family Acidobacteriaceae; genus Telmatobacter. Next base: position 7,113 of record DATJRT010000040.1, on the reverse strand, counting down.
TATATCGTCGCCAGCCTGCGCAAGGGCAATGTCATCGCCCTGCCCACGGACACCTTTTACGGCCTCGCCGTAGACCCGGTCAATCTTCACGCGGTGGAGAGCATCTACCGGATCAAGACGCGGCAGAAACACAAGCCGCTTTCGTTGCTCATCTCCGGCCTGGCCCAGGCCTACGAGCTTGCCCGCGACTCCGACGCCATGCTCGACAAGCTCGCCGACCGCTTCTGGCCCGGCCCGCTCACCATCATCGTGCGCGCCGGTTCCAAGCTGCCCTTGCGCTCTACGGCCAATACCGGCAACGTGGCCCTGCGCGTGCCGGACGCCGCCATACCCCGCGCGGTGGTGGAGCGCTTCGGGCTGCCCATCACCGCCACTTCGGCCAATCTGCAGGGCGCCAGCGAGTGCACCCACGCCGGCTGCGTCCGCGACCAGATCGGCGACCGCATTCCCCTCATTGTCGATGGCGGTCCCACCGGCCGCTCCCAGCCCACCACCATCGTCGATCTCTCGCTCGGCCCCGGCCGCTGGGAGATTCTGCGCGAGGGCGCAGTTCCCACCCACGAGGTGGTCATGGTGCTGCAGCGGTAGCCCAATGCCCAGGCGAAGCGGTACCGGCGGAAAAAGGCGCGGACGGGCGCTGCCCGTGCTCCTCGCCCTGTTCGTCGCCTTTGTCGCCGTAAGCGCGGTCTGGTGCCACTGGGTCTACGTCCAGATCGAATGGTACGCGAACCGGGATCAGGCTGCGCCCGCCGATGCCATCGGCGTCTTTGGCGCCGCCGAGTACGACGGCCGGCCGTCGCCGGTCTTTCGCGCGCGCCTCGATCACGCGCTCGAACTTTACCACCGCGGCATCGCGCCCCTCATCATCACCCTCGGCGGCGAGGGCGGCGACCAGTTCTCCGAGGGCTCCGTGGGCCGCGATTACCTCATGAGCCAGGGCGTTCCCGAGAACGCCATCATTGCCGAGACGGAAAGCCGCAACACCGAGGAGTCCGCGCGCCGCATCGCCGTGATCGCCCGCGCCAACGGCCTCCGCCGGCTGGTGATCGTGAGCGACGGAACCCACCTCTTCCGCATTCACGCCGTCTGCGCCGCCGACGGCCTCGACGTGCTCACCTCGCCGCGCCCGCGCCCCGCGGTCGAAGACAAGACCCTCGAATTCGAACGCTACGTGCATGAAATCCTCAGCTACACGCTGTGGCGCCTGGGCCTGCACTGAGTGGAGCAGGTGAGCAGGTCTGCGAGCCAGCAAGTCAGCCGCGTGCCGGGTGCCGATTCTAAGAACCGGGAAAGCGCAATCCCCGCGTGTCCCGGGTGCTCCACTCTCGCGGCGCTTCTGTTTTAGCCGCCAGGGTGGGAATGCATGTCGCGAAAATCCTTGGCACGCTCACCATTCACGACGCCACCACCATCAGCGCCAGCGTCACCGCCGCCGCGCTCGCCGTCGAGAGAAAATTCACGGCATCGTTGTTCAGCCAGCCCCGCTCTTCGAGCGCCGCGCCCAGCAGGCTGTCGAAGAACAGCCCGAAGACCGCGCCCGCGCTGCTCAGCCAGAAGAATCGCGCATCGCCGCGCAGCGCCATCGTGCCCAACGCGGCGACCAACGCCCCCGCGCAGATGCCCACGCCGGTTCCAACAACGCTCACAGCGCCGTCCCGGCCTGGATCCACGCTGGTAAGCGAGGTGATCATGCGCGGCCGCCCGCCAAACACCTGGCCAATCTCGGAGGAGACCGTATCGGCCGCGGCTTCCGCCAGCGCGGCCAGGCTCGCGGCGAACAAGGGCGCCAGTCCGTGCGTGATCCAGTGCGTGCCCAGGAGCCACAGCTTTGCCGCCTCGCCGCCCGCCAGGGCCGCCACGCCCAGGTTCGCCGCCACCTGCGCGGCCGATCGGCCCCTGCGCTTTTCCGCTGTTCCCAGTTGCACCTTGCGCGCGCGCCCCGTGCGCGTGGCCGTAAACGCCAGCAGCGAAACCGCCAGCACCGGAACCACCGCCGTGTGCCAGGGATCGAAGGGCTCCGGCGCGGTGGAAAACATCAGCGCGGCGGTGATGGCAGCGCCCGTAGCCGCAGCAGAGGGCGTGGCTGCACGCACCGTCCACGTGACCAGTCCGAGCAGCGTGCTCAGGGCCAGCGTCCACGCGGCCACGCGAGGCTCCTGCACCAGCCAGAAGCGGCACTCCAGCACCACGTCCGCGCCTACAAAGGGCAGCACCAGCAGCAGGACCACCTTCGATTGCCAGCCCAAATCGCGTTGCGTCACGCTTCATCCTACCGTTCCCGAATCGAAACCGGAAAGCTCCACGCACGGCGCCTTCGCGGCCGGCCTGTATACACTGTTACACGCGGCGCATTTTCCCTTGCCGCGCCCGTGGAGATCCTCTTGAAAAGATCCTGGTTGAGCGCCGTTCTGATCGCGGAAGCCGCCATCGCGGCCTCTCTCGCGTACGCACAGGCGCCGGCTCAGGCGCGGCAACAGCCGCAGGCCATGCGTGATGTGTCGCCGGCCGCCGCGCCCCCGGGGCCCAATGCTTCCATGCAACGCGTCGAGCTCGACTATCCGGGCGAAACCATCGTGCTTGCGGCGTACGCGCCCAACATTCTCCGCGTCACGCTGAGCCTGAACCGTGACGCCGCGCTCGCTCCGCCGGGCTACGGCGTCATGGCCGGGCCGAACGGCGACGGCTGGCGCTATCAGCGCACCGAGCAGGCCGATATCTACGCATCGCCGCGCTTGGTCGTCACCGTGAATCGGCCCCAGCCGCACACGCACCAGCCATCGCCGAGCGATACCGCGAAGTACTTCAGCGGTTCCACGCCGGGCGCGCACATCACCTTCACCACGCCCGAAGGCGCGAAATTGCTTGAGCTCACCGGATGGTCCCAGGCCGTTCCCAATCAGAAAGACGATACCGCGGCGCTGGCGCGCGACCGGCGTCCCACCGATGCGCCCTTCTACACCGTTGGCGCCACGTTCGCCTCGCCGGACGACGAGCACTATTATGGCCTCGGCCAGAACCAGCAGGGGTTCCTCGATCACCGCGGCCATCCCGTCGATTGCTGGGCCGATTACGAAGCTCCCGCCGCGCCCAGCTTCTGCGTGCCGTTCCTCATCACCAACAAGGGCTACGGCCTGCTCTGGGACAATCCCTCGAAGACCACCATCGTCCCCGGCTTCAACGAAAGGACGACATGGTCCTCGCAGGTCGGCGACCGCGTCTCTTTCTTCGTCATCGGCGGGGCCACGGCCGACGAAATCTTCACCGGTTACCGGCTCCTCACCGGCCCCACGCCGCTGCTGCCCAAGGCCGCCTACGGCTACATTCAGTGCAAACAGCGCTACCGGAGCCAGGCCGAAGTGATGGCCGTGGCGCGGGGCTATCGTGAGCGCCACCTGCCTGCGGACGTCATCGTCGTGGACTGGTTCTACTACACCAACATGGGCCAGATGGATTTCGATCCCCGCTACTGGCCCGATCCGGCGGCCATGAACAGGCAGTTGCACGCCATGGGGTTCGAGACCATGATCAGCGTCTGGCCGCGCTTTGTTCCCAGCGACCGTTATTACGATGAGCTGCGCAGGAATGGCTGGCTGATTCATCTGGCCGACGGCACGCCCATCAATGGTTTGCCCTATGACCGCGCCGGCTCTGACATCGACACCACCAACCCCGCCGCGGCGGAGTGGTACTGGAAGACCATCCGCGACAACATCCTGAGCAAAGGCTTCGACGGCCTCTGGGCCGACGAAACCGAGCCCGATTTGCCCCCGGACGGCGCCTACTTCCACATCGGTCCGGGCACGCAGTATTTCAACGTCTATCCGCTCTTTCACACCGCCGCGCTCTATGACGGTTTCCGCAAAGACATGCCCGGTCGCCGCGCGTTCATCCTCTCCCGCGACGCCTTTACCGGCGCCCAGCGCAACGGCGATTTCTTCTGGTCGTCCGATATCTACCCCACCTGGGACACGCTCAAGCGCCAGATTCCTACCGGCCTCGACGTCGCCGCCTCGGGCATCGCCTACTGGTCCAACGACACCGGCGGCTGGCAATATCTGCCCGCCGTGCACCATCCCGCGCATCCGCCGCTGCTCGATCCTTCCGATGCGCGCGACAACGTGGGCGGCTACGACGATTACCCCGAGCTCTACACGCGCTGGTTTGAGTACGCCACATTTCTGCCCATCATGCGCACCCACGGCAGCCGCAAGTACAACGAGGTCTGGTCCTACGGCCATCAGGCTGAGCCCATCCTCGAGAAGTACCTGCGCCTGCGTTACCAGCTCCTGCCCTATATCTACTCTCTGGCCTACCGCACCTGGCTCACCGGCGCTCCCTTCATGCGCGCGCTGCCCCTCGATTTTCCCAACGATCCCAGAGTGGCCGATTTGAGCGACGAGTACATGTTCGGCCCTGCGTTTCTGGTTGCGCCGGTCACCGATCAGGGCTCGACCAGCCGCCAGGTTTATCTGCCTGCCGGAACCGACTGGTACAACTACTGGACCAACGAGCGCGTGCGCGGCGGCCAGACCATCACCGTCTCCGCGCCCATCGATACCATTCCCCTCTTCGTTCGCGCGGGCTCCATCGTTCCCCTGGGCACGCGCATCGAAAGCACGCACGATCCGCAGTCGATTGCGCAGGTGCGCGTGTATCCGGGCGCGGACGCGAGCTTCACCCTCTTCAACGACGACGGCACCACGTACGCCTACGAGAAAGGCGCCGGCTCCCTGACCGAACTGCACTGGGACGACGCCGCGCACAGATTCACGCACTCCGGCGCCGCGGCCTGGAGCGGACCGGACAGCGCCGTGCTCGATGTGGTCGCACCCTAGAGGCGCGCTGGGGAAGCCGCGCCTCGGCCGCCGCCGCGCCCTTCGCTCGAGCAGGCTGCCTTTTTCCCCGGTTCGCCGTCTCTTTAGGGGAAGACTTCCAGTCGCGAGTCGTCTCGACGCCGGCAGCGCGCACCCTCGCGCTCCGGGCCCATCCGGCTGATTTACAATCGCAAGAGCAGGAAAGATTTGATTGAATGAGGCTTTTTCCCATGATTTCAGGCCAGGGGCGCGCGCTTTTGGCACAGGCAGGCGCTGCCCTCGTGGTCTTGAGCGTCCTTGCGGGGTGCGGCAATAATTACCGGCCGGTGGTCACGCCCATTTCTCCCAGCGGACCGGCGGCGCAACCCACTTCCTACGCGGTCGTGGTGTCGTCCACTTCCAGTTCCACCCCCGGGGTCGCCTCCATCATCGATTACTCGGGAGACACGCTGATGGCCGAGGCGCCCATCGGACCGGGCCCCATCGCCTTCACCATCGACGAGGTCGGCGCCAACGGCTATACCTTCAACAGCGACGGCACCATCACCAACTTTCCCATCTCCACCGATTTGCAGGCCAAGCAGATTCTCCAAACCACGCTGCCTTTTTCCGCCGCGCCGGTTAACTTGATGGCGCCCTCTTCCGGCTTATGGGCCGTCGACCTCAACGGCGACGCGGCCGATTACTTCACCGGGTCGCCCGAGAAGTACCAGTACCCCGTCCCCGTGGGAACGGTTTCTTCGCCGGCAACCATGCCGGTATCGATCTTCGGCCCTGCCACGCTTACCGGATTGCGCGAATACGTCATCAGCCAGAACATCCCGGATACGGACACCATGGCCTGTACGCTCGCGCCCACGGCGGTCGCCAGCAACGGCGTGGCTACCGGCATCGAAATTGCCAGCAATGTTGCCGATGCGCCCATTGTGCTCGATCCCACGGCATCGAGCAGCGGAACGCTCAACGCCAAGTGCCCGGTCTACGCAGTGCAGTCGGCAGATCTGCGGCGCATGTTCGTCATCAACCGCGGCAGTGACACCGTTTCCGTCATCAACAGCCAGAACAACACCCTGGACCAGTGCGCGCCGTTCCTCAATCAGAACGGGCAAACCGTCAACTGCCATCCCATCCTGCCGCTCTCGCTCTCCGCGGTAACCGCCACCGGCGTCACGCCTCCTAACGGCACCGCCGGCATGACCAGCATCGCCGGACCCGTGGACGCCGTCTACAACGCGGCCACGCAGCAGCTCGTGGTGGCGGACTACGACGGCGGAACCGTGAGCGTGATTGACGTAAGTCTGGACGAGTACGGCAACGACAGCTCCACCTTCGGCACCACCTACACCATTCCCGTCGGCGATACGGCCACTCCGGAGCCGGCCGCCGTAACCGTCCTCTACGACGGCAGCAAAGCCTACACCGCCAACCAGGGCGATTGCACGCCGGACTGCATTACATCGCCCAACGGCACCGTCTCCGTAGTGAACCTCTCCACCCACACGCTGGAGAAGACGCTGCCTGTTGTCGGCTACCCACGTACCGTGGTCTCCACCCAGAACTCCGAGTTCAGCAAGATCTACGCCGCCGCGCCGAACAGCCCCCAGCTCACCGTAATCGAATCCACACCCACTACCACCGACCAGGTGGATACAACCATTCTGCTCGAGGGCGATGTTGTCGATGTGCGCGTGACCACCGAGAACGGCTCGGGCGGCACCAACAGCGACTTCACCAGCCGCGTGCCCGGCTACGGCCAGCCCTGCAATCTGCCTCCCGCGGTGCTCACTGCCAGTTACGGCGCCGGCTACACCCTCGCCGACTGTCGCCTGCAGACCATCCCGTAAAGGCCCGCGCGTCAAATGAAGACACGCCTCGATCTTCTTCTGGTCGAGCGCGGCCTCGCCTCTAGCCGCGAGCGGGCGCGCGCGTTCATCCTTGCCGGCCGCGTGCTTGTCCGCGAGCAGAAGATCGAAAAGCCGGGAACACCGGTTGCCGCGGACGCCGAAATTCGCCTCCTCGGCGAAGATCAGCCCTACGTGAGCCGTGGCGGATTGAAACTTGCCGCGGCCCTCGACCACTGGAAGATTGCCGTACGCGGCCGCGCCTGCCTCGATGTCGGCGCCTCCACGGGCGGGTTCACCGATTGCCTTCTGCAGCACGGCGCCGCACACGTCACCGCCATCGACACCGGTTTCGGCCAGATCGCCATGAAGCTGCGCAACCACCCGCGCGTCACCCTCCTCGAGCGCACCAACGCGCGCTTTCTCGAACCCCGGCAATTCGAGTCGGGTTCGGCGGA
>DATJRT010000039.1:0-4428 GCA_035504495.1 Occallatibacter sp. | reverse complement strand
CGCCCTGGCCGACGCTTTCATGGCCGACCTGATGGCCGGCTTTCAATCCTATAAGGAGCGCCACTCGCCCGAGACTGAAACCGCTATTGAAGGAGCCAAGAATGGGCCAGGAAGCACGAATCCTTAAAGTTCTTCAGCGCGTTTCGGGGAAAGACCTCGCGCCCGCCGCCGACGAGTCGCTCTTCGCCTCCGGCCTGCTCGATTCCTTCGCGCTCACGGACTTTGTCGCCGGCCTCGAAGAGGAGTTCGGCGTCTCCATCCCCGACTCCGATCTCTCCGCGCGCAAGTTCGACACCATCGAGAAGGTCGACTCCTACATCGCGCAAAAATCCGCGTAACGGCATTCCCCTAAATGGCATATCTTGGCGCGTTCGGTTCCTTCCTGCCCGCGCGCCGCGTGGGCAATGACGAGTTGGCCGCGCTCGTGGGCGCAACGCCGGAGTGGATTCTCTCCGTCTCCGGCATCGAAGAACGCCGCTACGCCGCCGAAGAAGACACCGTGGCCTCGCTCGGCCTGCTGGCCGCGCAGGATTGCCTGAAAAATGCGGGCGCAAGCGCGCAGGATCTCGGTATGATCCTCGTCGCCTCCGGCTCAAGCGAGCGCTTTTGTCCCGGCCCTGCGTCGCAGATTGCTGCTTTGCTCGGACTCAACGCCACGCCCGCGCTCGACATTCCCGTCGCCTCGGCGGGCTCGCTTATCGCGCTCGCCCTCGCCGGCGATCTTGCTCCGCGCTTCGGCAAGATCCTTGTCGTGGGCGCGGAGATCATGTCCCGCCGCATCGATCGCACGCCTGAAGGCAAAGACACGGCCATCCTCTTCGGCGACGGCGCCGGCGCAGCCCTCGTCGACGCGCAAACGGGTTTCGCACGCATCGCCGATTCGCTGCTGGCAACCGATGGCACGGCCGCGGAGATCCTCAAAATCGAAAACAATCGCCTCGCCATGGACGGCCGCAGCGTGATTCTCCAGGCTTACCGCAAAATGCCCCGCGTCATCTCCGATCTGCTCGCGCGCAATGCGCTCACCCCCGCCGACGTCGGGGTTTTCCTGCTGCACCAGGCCAATCTCAACCTGATTGAGAAAGTCGCCGCCGGCCTCAAGGTTCCCTTCGAGCGCTTTTACGTGAACATTGCCCGCTACGGCAACACTTCGTCGGCCTCGCTGCTCATCGCCGCCGCGGAATGGCATCGCGCGCAGGCCGCACCTTCGGCCGCGCCCATCGTCTTCTCCGCCTTTGGCGCGGGCCTCAACTGGGGCGCGCTGCTCGCGCTGCCGATGCGGCCGTAGCCCAGAGAAGAGCAAAAGAAATTATCTTGACTGCCTGTCGCGCGGGGCGGTATAAGAAGTCCACTTCTAGAGCAGATTCAGAGTTTCCGTGCCCCAGGAGGGTTGGTGAAAGGCGGCTTTTTCTTAAGGGAAAAAGCCACGGCGCCGCATCGATTCCGCCTAATGTTGCTCTGAATCTGCTGTACCCCGGATTGTCTCGCGCCCTCAGCCGCGGCAAAGCGGCATCACCCGGCCCATCGTTCCCATCGCGTCATTCCTCGCCGCGCGGCCGGAAGGCATTTTTCAGCGTTTTTCCTGAAACCGGGCTGATACGGCCATTGTTGCCGGCAGCACTATTCCATTGCATCCGTTCACAACTCGATCCGGAACTCGCTTGAGGGCCCCGCAAATCCATCCCTTCGAGGTACGTCCATGGCTACCAACGCCGTAAGCAACTGGTTTGGCAACGTCACCCAGCACCCCGCCGTCATCGTCGATGCCTACCACGTGGAAGACATCGTTGCCGTAATGAAAGACCCGGCGAAATATCCATCGCCGGTACGCGCCATCGGCTCGAATCACTCCAACCCGCCCTGCGGCGTGGCTGACGGCGGCACGCTCATCCGCATGAAGATGAACCAGATTCTCGCGATCGGCCAGGATGCCGCCGGCGAGCCCACGCTCACGGTGCAGGCAGACGCTCTTCAGATCGATATGGCGAAATATCTGGAAGCGCACAATCTGCAGTTCTACGTAAACACGGAGATTGGCAACCTTTCGGCCGGGAGCGCCGCGATTGCCGGGACCAAGGACGCATCCTTCGAGGGCGAGTACGGGCAGGTGGGCTCGTACATCATCGGCATCAAGATGGTGCTGCCCAACGGCGAATTGATGGAAGTGACGGAAGCGGCGCAGCCGGAGCTGATGCAACTGTTGCGCTCGAGCTATGGGCTCTTCGGCATCGTCTACGAGGTCACCTTCAAGGTTCGCCCTTTGATCCCCATGCACGTGCACCACGAAACCTTCAGCCTGGGCGATTTTCTGGCTGCGCTGCCCGCGCTCAAGGCCCGCGGCGACTCGATGTTCTTTTACATGTTCCCGTTCTCAGACCGCATCACGGTCGAGTTCCGCCGCTACAATCCCAGCGCCACGGGTGCGCCCAACCGCATTGCGTGGGAGCTGCGCAACCACATATGGGGCACGTCGGGACCCAAATTCGGATACGAGATTACGCAGAAGATCGGCGAGCCGGAAATCCGCTACGGCATCATCGACGCCTTCAACGCCAGCTGGCGCCTGACCCTCGAAACCATCGTGCGCAGCGATAACACCCACGCCTGCGACCAGACCATTCATTACCCGCCGGTCTCCAACGACAGCCGCTACACGTTCACCCTCTTCGCCTTCCCCGAGGAGCAGTACCCTGAAACGCTGGCCGAGTTCTGGCAGTTTGCGCTGGACTACTACAAGCAGACCGGCTACCGCACCAACCTGCTCTATGTGGCCTATCGCATCGCCCAGGATCAGAAGTCGCTGTTCTCGTACTCCTACAACGGCAATGTGATGACCATCGATCCGGTCTCGACCGCGAACGACGGCTGGGACACTTTCCTCGATGTGTACAACCAGTGGTGCAGCGACCGCAACGGCGTTCCCCTGCTCAACCAGACGCCCAATTTGACCGCGGCCATGATCCGCAAGGCTTACGGGCCGGAGCGCATCGCCAATTTCCTGGCCGCCCGGCAGCAGTTCGACCCGCAGAACCGCCTGATGAATCCTTACTTCACGCAGTTGTTCTTCTGAGATGGGCCGGGGCGGCACGCGGCGCCCCAGGATCGAGCGCTCGCCGCGTATCTCGCCCTCCCCGCACGAGCACTCGCACGGCATCTTCCCGTCCGACAGCAGCTTGAGCGGCTCGCAAGTTATCGGTTCGTGGGCATCGCGGGCCGCCCCGCGCGAATTCGCAGCGCCAAGCCCGCTATACTTTTCTGGGCAGGAGGATTCCCTCCTAAAGCCATGCGAAAATGGGCCACTCTACTCGTTCTCTGCGCAATCGCCACGCCAGCGTTGGCCGCCAAAATGCTCTCGATCGAGCAGACGGAGGGGCTGCTTTACAAGCTCAAGGGCAAGCCGGACGGGAAAGTCGCGGCGGAACTCGATCAAGTGCAGCTCACGGAGCGCGTGAGCCCGGCGCGGCTGGCGCACTGGGAGTCCGAGTTTCCCGGCGCGCGCGCACATGAAGAGATGATGCGGCTGGCCGATCTCTCGGCCTTTCAGAATCCGCCTGTGGACGACGTGCTGCGCGATCCCGAGCCGGACGCTAACACCCAGGTGCAGATTCTCACCCTTGCGGCGAAGTATGTGCGCGCCACCATCGCACGCCTGCCCGATTTCTTCGCCACGCGCGACACCACGCACTTTGAGAGCTTCGTCTCCCAGCACATGGATTACTCGGTGGGATCTCCGGGAGCGGGCGGGATCGAGGAACACCCATCCATCAGCTCCCTCTCCATCAAGCAGGCGGGCATCGACAGCATAACCCAGATCGAGGCGCTGCACAGCGCCGGCCAGTTCAGCGCCACGGTGACTTACCGCGATGGGCATGAAGTGCCCGACGTTGCGAAAAAGGAGAAGAAGGAGCCCCGCATCGGGCTGACCAGCAGCGGCGAATTCGGGCCGGTTCTGGCCGTGGTTCTGGGCGACGCGCTGCAAAGCAAAATCTCCTGGCTGCGCTGGGAGCAGGGCGCCAGCGAGCCGGAGGCGGTTTTTCAATTTACCGTGCCGGAAAACAAGTCGCATTTCAGCGTAAGTATCACGGAAGGGGACCAGACTGTCGCCGTCGTTCCCGCCTACCACGGCGAAATCGAGATCGATCCCGCAACCGGGGAGATTCTGCGCCTGAGCGAGATTGCGGATATGACGCCCCCGCGCCAGGACATGCGCGCCGCAATCATGGTGGAGTTCGCGCCGGTCACCATCAGCGGCCGCACCTACGTTTGCCCAGTGCGCAGCGTGGCCTTTTCCCGGTTTCCGGATCCGAACGCGGCTCAGGGCCCCGTCATGCCCATGCAAACGGAACTGAACGACGTGGCCTTTACCAACTATCACGAATTGCGCTCCGACATGCGCATCCTGGCCAATGACGGCAGCGCACCTGCGGC
>DATJRT010000038.1:0-3842 GCA_035504495.1 Occallatibacter sp. | reverse complement strand
CCAGCGCCTGAATTCCAGCAGATGCCCCGGAGGAAAACATCCCATGTCTCTTCCCGCAAGCGAAACCGCCGCCATCGTGCCCGCCGCCGTCTTTGTCCGGCTCAAACGCGAAACCAATCTCGCCGCCGTGACCCAGGAGCTGGCCGGCCTGCGCTTTTCCATCATCCTGCTGGCGCGGTGGGAGGCCTCGCGCAGCGTGGACCCCGCCAGCATGGCCGAGCTGCGCAAGGAGCTGGCCCAGCTGCGCGCGCTCTACTTCGACAAGATCGACGCCTTGGCCATGAGCTTCGGCGTGCAGCAGGCCATGGAGACCCAGCGGAGCGTGGAGCGTTCGGTGGTGGTGCCCAAGGGGATGGTGCCGCCGCTGCGTGAGCTACGGCAGGAGCAGCTTTACTTTTGACAGCAGCAGCTTTCCTTCCGAATCGGGAAGGCTGCAAAAAATGCGCCGCCCGCATGGCGCAGACGGCGAATTTTTCCTCAAATAATTTCGCGCGCTCAGCGCGCCGCCAGCGAAGGACGCGTATCCAGAGAGCCGTTGGCGTAGCCCTTGATCATCTCCGCCATGGGGATGGGCTTGTAGTCGCCGGCGTGGCCGGCCTGGCCGAATTCGGTCATGCGTGCGGCAACCACCTTGGCCATGGCCTCGCGCGCCGGCTTCAGGTAATCGCGCGGATCGAACTTCTCCGGCGTCTCCGCGAAGACCTTGCGGATGGCGCCGGTAATGGCCAGGCGGTTGTCGGTATCCACATTGATCTTGCGCACCCCGTTGCGGATGCCGAGCTGAATCTCCTCGACCGGCACGCCCCACGTGGGCTTGAGCTTGCCGCCGTATTGATTCACGATGTCCTGCAGCTCCTTGGGCACCGAGCTGGAACCGTGCATCACCAGGTGGGTGTGCGGCAGGCGCTTGTGGATGGCGATGAGCACATCCATCTTGAGCACCGAGCCATCCGGCTTTTTGTTGAATTTGTAAGCGCCGTGGCTGGTGCCGATGGCCAGCGCCAGCGCGTCCACGCCGGTGCGCTCGGCAAACTCCACCGCCTGATCGGGATCGGTGATGTGCTCCAGGCCCGAACCGCCGGCGCCATGGCCGTCTTCCACGCCGCCCAGCACCCCGATCTCGCCTTCAACCGTCACCCCGCGCTCGTGCGCGTAGTCCACCACGCGGCGCGTCACATCCACGTTCTCCTCGAAAGTCGACGGCGTCTTGCCGTCTTCCTTGAGCGACCCATCCATCATCACCGAGGTGTAGCCGAGGGCGATGGCGCTCTTGCAGGTCTCAAAGCTGTTGCCATGGTCCTGGTGCATGGCGATGGGAATGTCGGGATTGAGCTCGGCCGCGGCCTGGATCAGCTTGAAGAGGTAGAGATCCTCGGCAAAGGCCCGCGCGCCGCGGCTGGCCTGCACAATCACCGGCGACTTGGTCTGTTTGGCCGCCATCATGATGGCCTGAATCTGCTCCATGTCGTTCACGTTGAACGCGCCCACGCCGTAACCGCCTTTTGCAGCCTCGTCGAGGAGCTGCCGCATCGATACCAGAGGCATAAAAACTCTCCTTCCCTCTCAAGAATGGCCCTCTCGCAAATGGGCCGGCCCGCGCAATCGCAAAACCCACTGCCGCAAAAATGGCCCGGTTGCGGGAGCCGCAATCATCCTTATGGTAGCAGAGGGGCGCAAGGAAAAAGTGTGGCCTGGAACACACAAGTTAACCGCGTGCGCAGAAACGGGAACGGCGCGGGAGCTTCCGGCTTACACTACCCCGGCGGAGATTTGCGCCGCGGGCTCGGTTTTTGAAGTTGCAGACTGCTCGCTTTTTTTGAGCAGCCAGTAATGGAAGCCGTCCACAATCGCCATCAGCGCGGCCTGGTTCAGGTCGCTCGAGACGCCGGCGGTGATCCACGGCTCATGCCCGTCGGCGTGGAAGCTCACGGTGACGCGCACATGCGCTGCGGAGTCGTGCGCGGAGACATCGAGCGCGGCCACGGTGAACGTGCCCAGCCGCATCTCCGCCAGCGCCGGGTACCACTTCTCGAGCTCCTTGCGCATGGCCTTGGTGAGCGCATCCACGGGACCCGTGCCCTCGGCGCGCGAGGTAGCCACGGTGGAGTCGCCGAGGGAGAGCGTGATGAAGGCCTGCACAAAGCGGCTGCCGATCTCATCGGATTCATCGAACACGCGCCAGCTTTTCACGCTGAACCAGTTGCGTAGCGTGCCCAGCACCTTCATGCAGGCCAGGCAGAAGGACGTCTCACTGGCGGTAAATCCGCCGCCTTCGATCATGGCCCCGTTTGCGTCCATGAGCGCCTGCGCCTGCGCGGCGTTCAGGGGCACGCCGAGGCTTTCGGAAAGCAAAACGACGTTGGCGCGGCCCGATTGCGCGTTCACGCCGATGACGGGATTGGCGCCCACACGCTTGGGATCGCACCATAAATACGCGCCTGGATTTTTGCGCTCGCTCGACCCATGCATGCCCGCCCAGGTGCCGAACGCGCCCGCGCCCACGATCGGCGCGCCGTGCGGCGGCTCGAGTCCGAAAGCGCCGTAGGCCTGGTGCGCCAGGCTGGTCAGTCCTGCAAGCGATTCGGCAGGAACAAACTCGGCCTCATCGCGCAATTGCATCGCGCCGATGACCGTGGTCAGGTTCACATTCCCGCAGCGCTCGCCCGTCCCGATCAGAGTCCCCTGCACGTGCGCGGCGCCCGCAAGAATGGCCGCGCGGGTATTGGCGATGCCCAGCCCCCGGTCGGTGTGGCCGTGAAAACCAAACCGCGCCGCGGGAAACTCGCGCATCAGCCCGCTCATCGCCGCGCTGACTTCTTCGGGGCTCGCGCCGCCGGTGGTGTCGCACACCACGATGCGGCTCACCTGCTGGCCCACGCATTGCTCGGTCAGCTCGCGGAAATAGTCGAGGCTCCGCCGCGCAAAATCCGCGTCCGCGGCCATGCCGTTCTCGCGCCGGCCGCAGTTTGCGTCCATCGCATGCTCGAGATCGACGATCACCTCGAGGCCGTGCGACTGCAGGCAGTCGATGGTCTCGCGCGTCATCAGCAGATTTTCCTCGGGCGTGGTCTCGAGCGAGCGCGTCACGTCGAGCAGGCGCGACTTGACCACCACCACGGCCACAGGCACGCGCGCCTTGTGCTCCAGGATGAACTGCACATCGGGCCACTCCGTCACTTTGGCCCCGCGCCCGCGCGTGCGGCCGAAGAGCGCAAGCTTCATCCCGCCCGTGTCCACGTTGCGCAGCGCACGGGTAAGCTCGCCGACAAACTGGTTCGCGCCCGCAAACCCGATCTCGGCATACTTCACTCCAAACGCCGCCATGCGCTCCAGCAGCATCACCGCGTTGGGCACGGAGATTTCGAGGTTCGGCTGCTGCAGCCCGTCGCGCAGGCTGGTGTCAAATAGCTCCACTTGTCTCGTCGCTCGTTCGTTCATCCTCACCTGCATGGAGATGGGAGGAAAATCCCCGTGCCTTCATTTTATCCCGGCCGCAAATCCGGGGCGAACGGAACTCTCCCTCAAACCGGGAACCTCCG
Source organism: Occallatibacter sp. (assembly GCA_035504495.1). Taxonomy (GTDB): domain Bacteria; phylum Acidobacteriota; class Terriglobia; order Terriglobales; family Acidobacteriaceae; genus Telmatobacter. The sequence continues at coordinate 303 of DATJRT010000038.1, read as the reverse complement.
CCCCGGAAGCGTATGATTGAGTCGTGCTTGCCGCACAACCGCTAGAAAAAACCTGGCTCGATGAGGAGTATGGCCACGGTGAGAGCTTTCCCGGGTAACACGGTAAAGAGTTTATTTTTTGCAACCATCCTCCTGGGCGCGCTTGCCGCCCATGCACAGCAATACTCGGCTGACCAGCCCTCCATGGGCAAGGTGGCGCAGCAGGTTCCCACGTATCTGAAGCAAGCCGGAATCGAGCAGCACCTCAACCATCCCCTGCCCCTGGGAGCCGTCTTCACCGATCAGCAGGGGAACACGGCCGCG
>DATJRT010000037.1:0-10634 GCA_035504495.1 Occallatibacter sp. | reverse complement strand
CCCGACGGCTCCAGCTACCCCCTCACCTTCACCTTCAAGCAGGATGGCGTCAAGCTCACCGGAACCGTGCAGGGACCGCAGGGCGACCCCATCGACATCAGCAACGGCAAGGTGGACGGCAACAACCTCTCCTTCCAGGTCTCCTTCAACGGCCTCACCATCACCCACGCCGGAACCGTCAACGACGCCGGCGACGAGATCAAGCTGAGCACCAAAACCGACCAGCCCGACTTCCCCGCCCACGACCTGACGCTCAAAAAGGCCAGGCCGCCGGCGCCGCCCGCGCAGTAGCGGAGCAGCGGCCTCGTCCCTCTTGCCTTTGGCCGGCGCGGCTCGCCCCGCGCGGCGAGTTATTTGCGTTTTTGCCTGCGCCCGGGCATCCTATCGCAATTTGCCCGCATCCCAGCGCTCAACTAGAGCAATGTCCTTATTCGGAACGCGCTTCCCGCGCGGTGGGTAGAACCAGTCAAGTAAAGGTTCAGACCCTGTTTTTCACAGCGATCCACAGTTAAATTGATGATGAAAACCGTGTAAATGGGCTTCAAATGGGGAGGGCCGCGAATGCCGTCGTCCGCTGAAACCGTTTGCGCAAGCTCCGCACCGGTCGAGTACGAGCTCGAATCTGTGCCTTTGTGGTTCCTTGACCCGATCGAGATCCCGGAAAATTTGCGCATTCGTTTCCGGGCCGTGGCCTGGGGCCTGTCGCTTTCCGTGCTTCTCTGGGTCAGCGCCTTCGCCGCCGGCCGCGCGCTGTGGAACTGGTGGCGCTGAGCCTCTGAGCACGGTCAATCTCTCCAGCAGATTTTTGCGGTCCGCCGCGCGCTCAATGCGCTTCGCCGTTCTCTGCCCCTTCCGCTGCCAGCGCCAGCCCGGGCGCGTCCAGGTCGTCCGCCTCGAAATCGCCCGCTTCCAGCTCCGCGGCTTCCGTGTCTCGATCCTCCAGCAATTTCGCTGCAAGCTGCTTGCGTGGCTTCACCCCGAGCTTGCGCAGCGCCTCCACCTGCTTCACCAGGTTCCCCGGCCCCGTGGCGAGCTGCCGGTGCGCCTGGTCGTACGCTTTGCGCGCACTCAGCAGCGCCGCGCCCACCTGCTCCAGGTTGCTGGCAAAGCCGACGAACTTGTCGTAGAGTTCTGCCCCTCGCTTCATCACCTTGTCCACGCTCTGGGCCTGTTTCTCCTGGCGCCAGAGATCCTCGACGATGCGCACGACAAAGAGCACCGTCGTGGGGCCGGAGAGCAGCACGCCCTTCGCATAGGCGTCGTGCCAGAGCGCCTCGTCGTTCTGCAGCGCCATGAGAAATGCCGGCTCGATGGGCACGAACATCACCACGAAGTCGGGCGATTCGATGCCGCTGAGCGCATGGTAATTCCGCCCCGCCAGCTCGGTGAAGTGAGCGCGCACGCTGGCCACGTGCCTCTTGATGGCCTCTTCGCGGCTCTTGTCGTTCTCGGCGTTCACTGAGTCGTTGTAGGCATTCAGCGAGACCTTCGAGTCGATCACCAGGTGCCGCCCGCCGGGCAGTTTTACCACCACGTCGGTCTGCCGCCGCTGCGTTGCTTCCCCGTCGCCGTTCATCTCCAGAAAGCTCTGCTGGAAGCTGTAATGCACGCCCTCTTCCAGCCCCGATTTGTCCAGGATGTTGCGCAGAATGGTCTCACCCCAGTTGCCCTGCGCCTTGGTGTCGCGGCGCAGCGCCGTGGCCAGGTTGTGCGCCTCTTCCGTGAGCGCCTGGTTCAGAGTTCCCAGGGTGCCGATCAGCGTCTTGAGCTCCGTCACCCCGGTCTTCGAATCCGACTGCGCCTCCTCGACTTTCTTGCGGAATTCACCCAGTTGCTCGCGCAGGGGCGTCAGCAGCGCTCCCATCTCCTTCTCGTTGGCCTCGGAAAAGGTCTTGGTCTTCTGCTCCAAAATCTCTCCGGCGAGCACCTGGAAATGGTTGCTGAACTCGTCCCTCGCTTTTTCGAGCATCTTCAGCTTCTCGTCCATGCTCGCGCGTTCGTTGCGCAACTCCGCCTCGAGCTCGCGGATGCGCCCCTGCGCCGCGCTCTCGGCCTCGGTCTTGGCCCGCAGGTCGTCACGCAGCGCCGATTTCTCCTCATTGAACAGCTCGATGGTTTTTCTCCGCTCTTCGGCCAGCGCTTCAAACCCCGCTCGCGTGTCCGACTCCTTCCGCAGCTGTTTATTCTCGGCGCCCGCCGCATTCAGCGCGGTCGAGAGCTGCTCGTTGCTGTGCTCAAGATTGGCCCTCTCCCGTTTGGCAATCGAATGGGTTCCCAGCAAACCAAGCATCACGCCGGCCAGGCAGCCGACAAGGAGCGCGACGACGGTGACATCGAAGCTGAGCATGCAAACTTCCTCTTCGCCTAATGTACGCCCGGCGCGGCTCGATTTCACGTCCTTTCCGCCCAGCCGGGCAAACTGTGGTACCTAGAACGTTCTAGTCCTTTCGCCACTCGGACGGCGCTGCGCCGGGCCAGAGTTTCCGCGCCTCCGGGCGCGGCTTTACACCCCCGGCGCGCGCCCGGTAAACTTGAAGTTTCGGGGCATGCGCATCTTTTTCTGCGCAATGGTTGTCTTTCCCTGCCGTGGAACGATATGGTAGGCAGCGGAGCGGGAGCGCATCTTCTCGCGGCTCCGGAATATTCCCCAAGTTTCCATCAACAATTGAGGAGAAGCGTGCATGGCCGTTGAAGAAAAGGTGAAGACGATCATTGTCGAGCAACTGCAGGTGGATGAAGCCGAGGTGACTCCAGGCGCCAGCTTTCAGGAAGACCTGGGCGCAGACTCGCTCGATGTGGTCGAGCTGGTAATGCAATTCGAAGAGGCCTTCGATCTGGAGATTCCCGACGAAGACGCCGAAAAGATCAAGACGGTGAAAGACGCGATCGATTACATCGAGAAGAACGCGAAAGGCGGCAAGTAGGCATTGGCTCAGGGAATGACGCGTCGAGTCGTGGTTACCGGCGTGGGGCTGTTATGCGGCGTAGGCAACACCGCTCCCGAAGTATGGCGGCAGCTTCTGGCCGGAGCCAGCGGTATTGCCCCGATTCGGGGTTTCGATACTACCGGCTTCCCCGTCACCTTTGCCGCCGAAGTCAAGCACTTCGACCCCCTCCGGTTCGTGGACAAGAAGGAAGCGCGCAAGATGGGCCGCTTCATCCACTTTGCCTTTGCCGCCGCAGCCGAGGCAATGGCCCAGTCCGGCCTCGTCGTCACCCCGGAGAACGCCGACCGCATCGGCGTCTTTATCGGCTCCGGCATCGGCGGATTCGAAATCATCGAGCGTGAGCACTCCAACCTGCTCGAGGGCGGTCCCCGCAAGCTCTCCCCATTTTTCATTCCCGCCACCATCATCAACATGGCCGCCGGCCAGTTGAGCATCCGCTACGGCGCCAAAGGGCCCATCTCCGCCACCGCCACAGCCTGCGCCACCAGCGCCAATTCCATCGGCGACTCCGTGCGCATGATCCTGCACGGCGACGCGGACGCCATGATCGCCGGCGGATCGGAAGCCGCGGTCACGCCTCTCTCCGTGGGCGGGTTCGCCTCCATGCGCGCGCTCTCCACGCGCAACCAGGAGCCCACCCGCGCCAGCCGCCCCTTCGACAAGGACCGCGACGGGTTCGTGATCGGCGAGGGCGCCGGCATCCTTATCCTCGAGGAGCTCGGGTTTGCGCGGGCGCGGGGCGCCAGGATCCTCGCCGAAGTCATCGGCTACGGCATGAGCGCCGACGCCTATCACATGACCGGCATCGCCCCCGACGGCCAGGGTGCGCAGCGCAGCATGCTCGCGGCCCTGAAGGATGCCGGCGTCCGCCCGGAAGAAGTGGGCTACATCAACGCCCATGCCACATCAACCCCCGCCGGCGACGGCAACGAGTCCCGCGCCATCGAGGTGGTCTTCGGCGAGCACGCGCTCAGCCACCGGTTGAAGATCTCCGGAACAAAATCGATGACCGGCCACCTGCTCGGCGGCGCGGGCGGGCTTGAAGCCGGCATCACCGTGCTCGCGCTTGAAAACCAGATGCTGCCGCCCACCATCAATCTCGATGCGCCCGATCCCCTGTGCACGCTTGATTACGTGCCCAACAAGCCCATGCCCCACAGCTTCGACGTCGCCCTTTCCAACTCCTTCGGCTTCGGCGGCATCAACGCCACCCTGATCATGCGCCGCTGGACGGAATAAATCTGGGAAGAGGGGAAGCGCTAAGCCTGCACGGATTGGTTTCTTTCCTGTAGGCGCAGCCGCCACCAGCGCCGGGGCGATTCTTCCCTGGGCGCATCGCGCGCAGCATACTCCCGCGCCGGCGGCCTTTTTCCCGGATCGCCCCCGTGCAGCTCGCCCTGCAGTTCGCCGCGCAGCTCCTTCAGCGCTTGCTTCACCTGCGCGCGCAGCGCCTCTGCCTCAAACGTGCAGGAGCGGATGTAAGCCGAAACCGTGAGTCGCGCCTCGGCCGCGCGCTGCCTCAACTGCGCCCACTCGGCCGCGCTCAGGCGAACCGTGACGCTGGCCGTCCGGCTCCCCGCCAGGCCCTCGGCGGCAATCGGCAATCCCGCCGCGTCCGGCTCAGCCTCTTCAGGCCCTCGCTCTTCAGGCCCGTCTGGTTCAGGTCCGGCCTGGGCCGCTTCCTGCGCCGCACCCCCATCCATCTCCGCTGCAGGAAACCGGATCGCCGCGCGCAACGCGCTCTCGTAGCTGATGGAGGCCGTATCCAGGCCCATGTCTGCGCCCATGTCCATGCCCACGCCGTCGCCCGCGTCCGCAAACTCGCTGCGCCCCCATCGCGCGTCCTCGCCGCCCGGCGTCGGATGCGCCCCTTGCCGCGCCGGCACGGCCGCTGCGGAGAGCACGCTGGAAAAGCTCGTCGCGCCGCCAAACGGCGCGCGCTCCCACCAGGGCGTCGCGGGATCGTCGTTTTTGAGTTCCGGTTCTTCGGCCGCCTGCATGGGCCTTAGAGTATCGGTTGGGGCGCGCCGGCAGTTCAGCCAGGTCGCAGCCAATTCGCCGCGCCTATTTCGATCTGGGAGAGAAGCGCCGCGCCTGTCCTGGAATGGAACTCACGCCTCCGTCGGCCGCGCACCCTCTAGTCGGCGCGCGCTTCGGCCGGCTCGCTCCTGGGAAGAATGCGCCCCGGCAGACGCAGCAGCTCGGTCACCGCCTCGGCGCTCATCGGCCTGGCGTAGAAGAACCCCTGCCCGTAGCGGCAGCCCATCCCTTCCAGCAGTTCTTGCTGCGCGCCGGTTTCAATCCCTTCGGCCACCACGTCCATGCCCATCACCCGCGCCAGCTCCAGTATGGTGCGCACAATCTGCAGCGGCTGCTCGCCCTGGGTCATGCGGCTCACAAACGAGCGATCGATCTTGAGCACGTCGAAGGGAAACGCGTGCAGGTGGTTGAGCGAGCTGTAGCCGGTGCCGAAGTCGTCCATGAGCAGGGAAACCCCCAGCATGCGCAGGTGGCTCAGGACTTCGAGGGCGGTGGGCCTGTCTGAAATCAGGCTCGACTCCGTCATCTCCAGGCCCAGTTGCCCGCTGGAAATGCCGTTGCGCATCAGCAGCGCCTCCACGTGATCGGCCAGCCCCTCGCGCGAAAACTGCGGCGCGGAGAGGTTCACGCACACCCGCACCGTGCTCGGCGCCGGCAGCTCCCGGTTCCACTTCTGAATCTGGCGGCACGCCTCGGAAAGTCCCCAGTCGCCGATGGGCAGAATCATCCCGTTCTCTTCGGCCGCGGGAATGAACTCGGCCGGCGCCAGCACTCCGCGCTCCGGATGCTCCCAGCGGATAAGCGCCTCCAGGCCCACGATGCGGCGGGTGGCGAGTTCCACCTCGGGCTGGTAATGAAGCACAAACTGGCGCTGCTCGAGCGCCGCGCGCAGGTCGGGTCTGCGCGGCCAGTTCTTTTCCCCGCTCCTGGCCGCGCGCACCGGCTGCGGCCCGCAGGTTTCCCTCTCGCGGCGCAAACGCCGAAGTTCGAGCTGGCCGGCTGCCATCTCCGCCAGGCTTTCCAGCATGCGCAGCTCATCCTGTGCCATCCGGCGGCGCGGCTGGCTGCCGAATACGGTCAGCGTTCCCAGGATTTTTCCCTCCCCTGAGCGCACCGGGGCGCTGGCGAAGGAATGAATCTCCAGCCGCCGGCAGACGAACCGCTGCTGCGCCAGACGCGGATCGGCGGTGGTGTCGGGAACCACCACCGGCCCGTCCTCGGCCAGCACCATGTCGAAGATCGAGCCCCGCCGCGGCAGCTCCCGCACCGGCTCGCCCCAGTAGGATTTGATCCACACCCGGCTCACGTCGGCGAAGCCCATCAGCACCGTGTCCGCCTGGAAGTACTCGGCCGCCAGCCGCGTAATCGCGTCGAATGCCGGCTCCGCGGGCGAATCCAGGATGCCCGTGGCCGCCAGAGCCTCCAGCCGGGCTTCCTCCTGTTGCCAACAAAAATCCTGTTCTGCCAGCTCTGCCTGTGCCATTTGGGCTCCGGTGCGCGCCGTCGCGCGGCACCCTGATCTCACGTGAGGGACAACACCAGATTCGACGGCTTAGATGCCGCTTGCTTGCGCCGGGATAAGGGCCCTGGCGGGCAGCGCCTGGGTTTTTCGCGCCAGCCGGCATCCGGCCCATCGCCCGGAGGGGCAAACCCGCTCCACGTTGAGCCTATCGGCATAGGGAATCAGGCGCTTGGGCATAAATATACGGAGCGCGCCACGGAGGTACCGTTTCCCGATTCGATTGACTGGATTCGAGGCATCGGCCGGGAGGAATCCCGGCGCGCAAAAAGGCCCCACCGTCTCATGACGGACGGCGGGGCGAGGCTATTCTAAGAAATGTACCTTTCTATTTCCTCCAGATGCCGCTTCCGCGCTGGGAGTTGGACGAGGCCGCGGGCTTGCTTTTACCCGGGCGCAACGGTCTTTGAACCCGCTGCGTGATCGTCCTGCCGGTTATTTGTGCGCTCCCGTTTGTCCGGTCTCCGTCCACAGAAAGGTGAGCTGGTCGGTCGAGTCCTGGATCTGCTGATCCACGCTCACTCCGGCCGAGTGGCCGCCGCTCACGCTGTAGTGCAGCAGCACCGGCCGCCCGCTCTTTGACATGGCCTGCAGCAGCGCCGTCATCTTGCGCGCGTGCAGCGGGTCCACGCGGGTGTCGTTGTCGCCGGTAAAGAACATCACCGCGGGGTAATCGCTGCGCGCCTTCACGTTCTGGTAGGGCGAGTACTTGAGCAGATACGCAAACTGCTTCTCGTTGTCCGCCGATCCGTACTCCGTGGTCCAGAAATAACCAACCTTGAACTTCTGGTACCGCAGCATGTCCAGCAGCGGGTAACCGCACAGCACCGCGCCGAACAGCTCCGGATGCTGGGTGATGGCTGCGCCCATCAGCAGCCCGCCGTTGGAGCGGCCGATGATGGCGAAGTGCGCCGGCGAGGTGTATTTGTTGTCGATCAGGTAACCGGCCGCGGCAAACCAGTCGTCGAAGACGTTCTGCTTCTTTTCGAACATGCCCGCCTCGTGCCACTGCTCGCCATACTCGCCGCCGCCGCGCAGGTTGGGCACCGCGAACCATCCCCCCTGCTCCATCCACCACGCGGCTTCGGCGCTGAACTCCGGCGTAAGATTCACGTTGAAGCCGCCGTAGCCGGTCATCAGCAGCCGCTCCGTGCCGTCCTGCTTCAGGCCTTTCTTGCCCGCAATGTACATCGGAATCCGGGTGCCGTCCTTCGACGTGTAAAAGACCTGCGTCATCTCATATTGCGTGGAGTCGAAGGGAATCTTGGGCTGGAAGAAAACCTCGCTCCTGCCCGTCTCCGTGTCGTAGCGGTAGAGCGTCGGCGGCACGATGTAGGACTCGAATCGGTAAAAGCCGTAGCGGTCCGTGGTGCGCCCCAGCAGAACCGAGGCCGAGCCGACGCTGTCGTAGGCGATATCGCCGGTCGGCTTTCCCTCGAGCGAATACACTTCCGTCTCGGTCTTCACGTCCACCAGGCGGTTGACGAAGATCTTTCCCCCCACGATGTTCCAGTCGTCGATCACGTTCTTGCCTTCGGGCACGATGGTCTGCCACGCCTCCGGCATCACTCCGGGATCGGCCTTGAGAATGCGTCCCATCGGCGACTTGTAGTCGGTCTTCACGTACCACGCGCCCCCGGCGTAGATGGTCGCGAAGCGGGAGTCGATGCCCCACACCAGGATGTTGAAGAACGAGTCCGGCTTCTTCAGGTCGCGGAAGACGATGTCCACGCGCTTGGCCGGCACCCCGCGGTCGATCTCGATCACCAGGTAGCGCTGGTCGTCGGTGATGGAGGCAATAAGCAGGTCGTCCGGTCCCAGCGCCTCGCCCCGGAACTCGTTGCCGAAGATGAGCGCGTCGCGCACGTCGCGCGTGCCCAGCACGTGCTGGTAGAGCAGCGTCCCCTTGTTGTTGCTGCGGGTGTAGTAAACGCTGGCCGCGTCCGGCGCAAAGGAGACCGTGAAGTAGCGCGCCGAGGGCAGCATGTCTCCGAGCGTCTTGCGCGTCTTCACGTCGTAGAAATGGATCACGGTTTCATCGGCGCCGCCCTGCTTCACCGAATAGGCCACGAGCAGGCCGTTTTCCGACACGTCATTGATGTAGACCGACGTGTTGGGGTCGCGGCTCAGCACCGCGGGATCGATGATGCGCTCGTCTTTGCCCGTCCATCCGTGGCGCATGTATATGGAATACTGCCCCTCGCCCGCCAGCCGGCGATAGAAGAAGTAATTGCCGCCGCGCTCCATCGGCGCCGTGGTCACGGTGATATCGATCAGCGGTTCCAGTTCGTCCGCGACCTGCGAGCGGATGGTCGCCTGCTGTAGATAGTCGTTGGTGTACGCGTTTTCCGCGTCGATAAAGGCGCGCGTCTCGGGGCTTTGCGCATCCTCGAGCCAGCGGTAGTTGTCCACGATCTTGGTGCCGAAGTAATCGTCCGTCACCGGCTTCGCGTCCACCTGCGGCGGCTCCGGCAGCGTGATGCCGCCGCCGCCATGAATGGCTTGCGCAAATCCGGTTGCCGCCGCCAGCAGAAGAGCCATCTCGAAAGGAATGAAGAAACGCACGCGCACCCCCCTGGTAACGAGCATATACGCTCGCTGCGCGCCTCCCCGGTAAAATCGATGCCAGTGGCCGGATCGCCCTCAACCCAGCCGGAGCGCGCGCCCTCGTGGTGGTCGCGCGGCCTCGGCGCCCTGCACCCCGCGCACGCCCACAGCATCTTCTCCGCCACCGTCGTCTTGATGGTCTCCACCTTTCTCTCGCGCATCATCGGCCTGGTGCGGGTCAAGTACATCGTCTGGCTCTTCGGCACCGGCGTGGACGCCGACGCCTTCAACGCCGCCTTCGTGCTGCCCGACATGATCTCCTACTTCCTCGTCGGCGGCGCGGCTTCCATCACCTTCGTCACCATCCTCACCCGCTATCGCGAAACCGGCCGCGAAGCCGAGGGCGAACGCTCGCTCTCCGTGATCCTCACCACCATGTACCTGGTGCTGGGCTCGGCCATCGTGCTCGGCGAAATCTTCGCGCCCTGGTACGTGCGCTGGTGGTTCAACGGGTTCGATCCCCATAAGGCGGCCATCTGCACCACCCTCACGCGCATCCTGCTGCCGGCGCAGTTGTGTTTCTTTGCCGGCGGCGTCTTTGCCGCGGTGTTGCTGGTGCGCAAGCAGTTCACGGTGCAGGCCGTCGCGCCGCTCATCTACGGGCTCGGCACCATTGTGGGCGGCGTGCTCCTGGTCAAAAAAATGGGCGTCTCCTCGCTCGCCCTGGGCACCGTGGCCGGCGCCTTCCTGGGACCGCTTCTCCTCAACTGGATCTTCGCTCGCCGCGCCGGCACGCATTACCGCATGCTTCTCGACTGGCATGACCCGGGGCTGCGCGAGTGGGTGCGGCTCTCGCTGCCGCTCATGGCCGGCGTTTCTCTGGTGACGGCCGACAACTGGATCATCGCCCACTTCGCATCCAAGATCGGCGGCGCGGTCTCGCTGATGAGCTACGCCAAGCAGCTCTTTACCGCGCCCATGGCCATGCTCGCGCAGGCGGCCGGCGCCGCCTCGCTGCCCTTCTTCGCCAGCCTGTGGACGCAGGACAGGCGCTACGAGTTCGCCACCGGCGTAGCCGATTCCGTTTCCCGCGTGGCCTCGCTCGGCCTGCTCGCGGCCTCGGTCATGATCGCGCTCGGCCGCCCCGCCATCGACTTCGTCTTTACCGGCGGCCGTTTCACCGCCTCCGGCGCCGCGCTCTGCGCCGCTTACTTCGCCATCTTCTCGCTCTCGCTTTTTCTCTGGTCGGCGCAGGCCATCTACGCGCGCGCCTTCTACGCCGCCGGCAACACCTTGGTGCCCATGGTCGCGGGCACCATCGTCACCCTGGTTTCCCTGCCCATCTACAACGCGCTCTACCACGCGCAGGGCGCAGCCGGCCTGGCCTTCGCTTCCAACATTGGCATCACCCTGCAGACCGTGCTCATCGCCATTCTGCTGCACCGGCGTCGCATGGTCTCCCTGGCCAGCCTGGACTATCGGGAGATGGGCCGCTGCCTCGCCGCGGGCCTGGCCGGCGGCGCTGCCGTGGCCCTGCTCGCCTGGGCGCTGGGCTGGCTCTTCCTTCACATCTCCGGCGC
>DATJRT010000036.1:0-4821 GCA_035504495.1 Occallatibacter sp. | reverse complement strand
CGGTCGCCCCTACGGGGCGCAGCCAGGTGCGGAGCGTATCAGAAGGCAATGGGCTTGCATACAGCAACCATCCGCGCCGATGAACCGATCTCAGGGAATTTACTTGATCACCCCGCGCTGAGATCGCTCGATGAAGGCAACCAGCAGCGCGATGTCGTCGCCGGCGAGGTCGTCGTCTCTGAGGGCGCGCAATTGTTCGAGCGCCTGCGCGGTGTTGCGCTTCGACGAGAGAAGCAGCCGGAAGGCCCTTTGCAGGAGTGCGAGGCGGTCGGGTGAAAACCCCCGCCGCTCGAGGCCGATCTTGTTGATGCCGAATGCCTTATTCTCGCGCCGTGCGGAGGTGAGAGAGAACGGGAGCACGTCCTGTGTGACGATCGTCCCTCCGCCAACAAAGGCATACGCGCCCACCGTGCAATGCTGGTGGACGGGGCAGAATGCGCCCAGCGTCACGTGGTCTTCAATGATGACGTGGCCGGCGAGCGTGGCGGCGTTGGCGAGGATGCAGTGGCTGCCCACCTGGCTGTCGTGGCCGATGTGGACACAAGTCATCAGCAGGCAATGCGAGCCGATGCGGGTGACGCCTCCGCCGCCGACGGTGCCGCGGCTGACGGTGACGCTCTCGCGAATGGTATTGTCGTCACCGAGGATGGTCTCCGTGGGCTCGCCCTTGTATTTGAGGTCCTGCGGGGCCACGCCGACGGAGCAGAAGGGATAAAAGAGATTGCGCGCGCCGATGCGCGTGCGGCCATCGAGGACTACGTGCGAAATGAGAGTGCAGCCTTCGCCCAGGACGACTTCCGGGCCGATAGTGGAGAAAGGGCCGACCGTGCAGGAAGCAGGAACAATGGCTCCCGGAGCGATGACCGCGCTCGGGTGGATGCTCATTCGATCCCCGGATCCGGCTCGGGCACCGAGCTGGGCTCGTCTCCGTGGGCGCGGCGTTCGCGTTCGCGGGTGACCACCTGGCAGGTGAGTGTGGCCTCGCAGGCGAGCTTGCCTTCGACCAGCGCCCGGCCGGCGATGCGTCCCGCGCGGGAACGGAAGGCGAGCACCTCGACCTCGATGCGCAACTGGTCGCCCGGCGTGACCGGACGGCGGAACTTGGCCCGCTCGATGCCTGTAAAAACCACCAGCTTCTTGTCCCGGTCAGCGATCTCGGCCAGCATGATCATGGCGCCGGCCTGGGCCATGGCTTCAACCACAAGGACCGCGGGCATGATGGGATAGCCGGGGAAATGACCCTGAAAAAAGGGTTCGTTGATGGTGACGTTCTTGATGGCCACCAGCCGCCTGGCAGGCTCGAACTCAACGACCCTGTCGATCAGCAGGAATGGATAGCGGTGGGGCAGAAAGTCCAGGATCTCCTGGATGGCGAACGTCATTCTTTCTCTCCAGAGATGCGAGCGCCCGCGTTCCCTTGACCGGTTGCGGACAGGCTCAGGCTCGAAGGGATTATAAATAAACGGCTCGGCCGGAGGGTCAGCCGAGGACTTCGGCCGGGACCGGCTCGCGGCGGGAGGCGAAGCCCATGGTGCGATACCGCTGCGGCCACTCGCGCAGGAATTTGGTCATCTCTTCGGCCGGAATCGGCTTCTGAAAGAGAAAACCCTGGGCGGCGTCGCAGCCGATCTGGCGAAGCGCTTCGAGTTCGCCCGGCTCTTCCACGCCCTCGGCCACAGTGCGCAGTTTGAGCTGCCGCGCCATGGCCACGATGGTCTGGCAAAGGGCGCGCATGTCGCGCGAGTGATCGATCCCGTGAATGAAGCAGCGGTCGATCTTCATGGTGTCCAGTGCGACCCGCTTGAGCACGTTGAATCCGGTGTAGCGGGTGCCGAAATCGTCGATGGCCACGCGCGCGCCGAGAGCTTTCAACTGCCGCACCCGCGTGGCGAAGAGGTCTTCGTCGTCGAAGAGCACCGACTCTGTAACTTCGAGGTGCAGCTTGGTGGGGGCGATGGGAAATTCGAGCAGCCGGGCGCGGACGGAAGGGGCAAAGTCCTCGCGGCGCAGATTCGACCACGATGTATTGACGGCGATGAACGGCAGCGCGAGGCCCATGTCGCGCCAGCGCTGTGCGTCCTTGAGAGCCGTGGTGAGGGTGAACTCGACAATGCCCTGGATGAGCTCGGAGTGCTCGGCCACGGGAATGAACTCGCTTGGCGTGACGTAATTCGGTTCGGGATGGTTCCAGCGGATCAGCGCCTCCGCGCCCAGAACGCGGCCGCTCGAAATCTCGATCTCCGGCTGGTAGAAGACGCTGAAATGCTTTTGCTCGAGGGCCTTGTGCATCTCCTTTTCCAGCAGATGGTCACGCATGAGGTGATGGTTCATGCCGCTGCGGAAGGCCAGGACGTGCGAGCTCTTGAGATAGCCGGCGCGCGTGGAGGCCAGGCTGGCGAAGCGGGCCAGGTCTTCGGCTGAATCGGTATCGGAGGGGCAGAAGGCGACACCGGCCGCGGTTTCCACCTTGTTGCGCGAACCGGGCGCGCGCACGCGCCCCAGCGCATCGGAGATTTCCTGAATGCGGCGCCGGTCTGACTTGACCAGCTTGGCCGACTCGAGCGCGACCAGGAAGCAGCGCGCGCTGAACCGTCCAACCAGCGCACCGGGACCTACCGCGTTGCGCAGCACCTCAGCCACGCGAGCCACCAGCGCCTCAGTTCCTTTGGCGCCCCAGAGCGCGAACTCGCGGCGCAGGTTGAGGACGTCTATCCAAAGCAAGGCAATTTCGCGCTTGCTCCCACGCTCCCGGATGAGCTTTGCCAGGTCCCCCTGAAACGATTGGTAATTCAAAAGTCCGGTCTGGATGTCGTATCGCTGGCCGTAGGCCTGCATCTGGCGGCGCAGTTCGACTTCCAGATCCTGTTCCAGTAGGTTTCCCAAGGCAGAAATCCATCCCGTCCGGCCCGGTGGTCCGAAGCCATCGTCTCAATGTGGTGCAGGCGGAACAGCCTGAGCGGCGGTTCGCAATCATGAAGAGCGGATCGGGGGCCGGAAGGCAATGAAAGCAACGCCGAGGGCGTTCAAGGTCCAGGCAATCGCCCGGATTTTCAGGTTGTGACCGATCATCGCCGGACACAAGGCACGTTCTCATTCTGGCGGCAGGTAAACCGCTTTTGCAATGGTCCAAGTCCGTGCTTGCGTACAACTTCCCTGCCATTTACAGGGGTCTGGGGCCGGGCCTGCACGCACTATTTTGCGATCTTTCTGGCCGCGGCATCGGGGTCCCAGAAGTTGGCAGGCAGGTTCTGGTTATAGCTCACTTTGGTCACGTAATACTGGCGCACCTGATCGTCGTTTTTGAAACGGCTGATAGTAAAGGGAGTGGGGAATCCATCCACGTCGTGGTAGTCGTCGTATTCCTCGGCGTCGGTGTTTTTGTCGTGGTAAACGGGGTCGCGCCACTGAAAGACCCGGCGCAGGGGCAGATGGGTCTGCGCGTCCATGAGGATGGTGATGGCCTCGTTCTGGGGCGAGATGAGCGTCACCTGCTCGGCCAGGTGGCGCTCGGCGAGGCGCTGCCCTTCGTAGATGAGGATGGTGTTGGGTTCCTTGAGCCATACCTTGACCGCGGTTTCAATGGAGTGGTCGCGGCGGCGCAGGTAGTCGTCGAGGGTGTCCTTGTCCATCGGCTTTTTGCCGCGGTAGGTTACCTCCCAACCCTGGTCGCCGACGATGAATTCCACCACGTCGCGGTGCTTGGTGACTTCAATGCGGTCGTGATCGGGCCACTGGTGGTACTCGAAGGTCTCGGTGGTGCCCAGATCGGGGGTTCCGTGGAAGAATGCGGCAACGTGACCCTCAATCTCCCTGTTTTTCTGGTTGAGCCAGGCCTGGCCGCCCAGGGCCTGGATCATGGCGTTAAGCACCGCGCGCGCCTGGGCCGCATTCTTTGCGCCTGTGTCGCTGCCAACCGCGCTCGTGGACTGGGTGCGCGTGGCAGCGGGGAAAGCGAGCAGCAGAACCCCGACCAGCGCCGGAACCGCGCCGGAGAACAGGGCCGGCCAGATTTTGCGCATGAAATCTCCCTTCCGAGGGAAAAAAACAAGCCTTGATGACGACAGCAGCGGCCGCAAGCCCGCACCCGCGCGTGCATCCAGAGTACGGGGTGAGCGCCCGCAGGGGAAGCCCCAGTCCTGTTAGACGCAGCTCGAAACGGTTGCGGGGTATTTCGGGGAAACGCCGCAGCCGGCTGGGCGAAAGCTAGCCCACGAGCACCGACCCGCCATTGACGTTAAGCACCTCGCCGGTGATAAAGCCGGCAAGCGGAGTGCACAGGAACAGCACTGCTCCGGCGATCTCCCGTGGTGTGCCCACGCGGCCGAGCGGGATGGCCGACGTGATCTTCGCCTGCGCCTCGGGATGTTCAAGCGCGGGAGCCGACATCTCCGTGGCGACCCACCCCGGGGCTACGCAGTTCACGCGAATTCCTTTGGGCGCGAGCTCGGATGAAAGGCTCTTGGTGAGGCTGATGATGGCGCCCTTGGCCGCGGCGTAGTCGGCGTGGAAGGCTTCGCCGCGCTGGCCGGCAGTAGAGCTGATGAGGACGATGTGGCCGGCAGCCTCGCCGGGATGCGCGTGTTTGAGGTCCGCGTTGCCGCGCACGGCGGCCTGGCGCTCCACCTGTGCAGCCGCGGCCTGCACCAGCCCGAAGACCGCGTCGAGGTTTACGGCGAGAGTTCTGCGCCACTGCGTTTCAGCCATCTGCGCGATGGGCACATCGTTTGACTCCCAGATGCCGTGGTTCACAACCAGAATGTCGAGCCGGGCAAAAGCCGCCACGGTTTTTTCGACGAGAGCGCGGCCGTCCGCGGGCGAGCT
>DATJRT010000035.1:0-4775 GCA_035504495.1 Occallatibacter sp. | reverse complement strand
GACTCCGTAGCGAGCCGCCTCGCGCTTGACGTACTCGAAGACGCGATGAATGGGAGTTTGCTCGAAATCGGTGAGGTTCATGGAAACCTGGGCGAGTCCCCGCACCAGGAATCCGGCGGCCTTGACGAAACGCAATCCGCCCGAGGAGTAGCGCACCGCCTTCGCGATTCGCTTCGCCACGTCGACATCGGGCGTGTTCAGAAAGACGTTATAGGCGATGAGAAATTTTCGCGCGCCCACCACGGTGGCTCCGGCGGTGGGATGGACGCGCGGATCGCCGAAATCGGGTCTGCGCGCGGCCACGGTGGCAATCTCGTTGCGAATCCCCTCAAATTGCCCGCGGCGAATGTTTTCGAGATTCTGGCGCTCGGGCGTGGTGGCCGCGGCTTCGTAGAGATACACCGGAACCTGGTAGCGCTTCCAGATCTCCGCGCCTACGTGACGCGCCATCACGATGCAGTCTTCCAGGGTGACGCCTTCAATGGGGATGAACGGCACCACATCGGCCGCGCCCATGCGCGGATGCGCGCCCTGATGCACATTGAGGTCAATCAGTTCCGCGGCTTTCCCCACGCCACGAATGGCCGCTTCCTGGATTGCCTCGCGTTCGCCGACAATGGTGATCACGGAGCGATTGTGGTCGGCATCCATCTCGCGATCGAGCAGATGGACGCCGGGAATCTTCATGGCCTCAACGATGGCATCGACCTTGGCCGGATCGCGGCCTTCGGAGAAATTAGGAACACATTCAACGAGGGTGGCAGACACGGGAAAAGCATACGTTTCGTGCCTGGAACTCGCAACCGGCTCGCGTTCGGAATCCGATCCAGCAGCGATTACTGCTCCGGCTCCTTATAGCATCGACGGCCGGGGACGCAGCGCGAAAGGTGGACGTAATGATCGTCTGGCCCGGCGGGGCTCATGGTGCGCAGGCACCAGTAGCTGGAAGCGGCGGCGATGCCGGGCACCCACGATTCGGGATTGCGCGGCGAGGTGCCGTAGGGGTTCTTGGTCCGGAGGCACGGACAGGGCTGCGTGGCTGAAGACATGGCGCTCATGGCGAACCTCCTGGAATTATCCGGCGGCGCTGGGGTCGCGGCCGCGCAATCCGGCAGCGAGCAGAACGGTACGGTAGACGGCGACGGGGAAGAGATCGAGTTTATAGGCGTTCATCGAGAGCGGCTGCGCGCCTTCAACGGAGACGCGGCCAGCGGCTCGGGCGGTCTCTTCGGTGACAGGTTTACCGGCGAGGGCGGCCTCGGCCTGCGGCGAACGGCGCACGACGGGCGAGGCAGCGCCCATGGCGATGACGGCGCGGCGGCAGATGCGGCCATCCATTTCGAGAACCACGCCGGCGTCGGCGATGGCCCAGTCGAAACTCTCCTTCTCACCGTACTTCTGGTACGCGGAGCGCATGCCGGCTGCGGGGCGGGGAATGACGATAGCGGTGAGAAGTTCATCCGGCTCAATCACGGTGAACTTCGTCGGATTCGCGTCGGGCACGACGTAGAGCTCGCGGATGCCGATGGTGCGCTTGCCGCGTTTTGCGGAGGTGAGTTCCACGCTCGCGCCGAGGCCGAGAAGCGCGACGGCTGCCGAGGAGGGCGCGACGGACGGGCACCCGGTGTACTCCATGATGGCGTGGTACTGATTGAGCCCTTCGAATGCGAAGCAGAAGTCTTTGCCTTTGCGGAGACACTGGAAATCGGCGGAGCGGTAATACCAGCACTGGACGCGCTGGAGGAGATTGCCGCCGACGGTGGCCATGTTGCGGATGTGCGGCGTAGCGGCGTGGCCGCAGGCGTCGCTGAGGATCTGATAATGAGCGCGGATGCCCGGGTGCTCGCTGATTTCGGTGAGGGTCGTGAGCGGGCCGAGGGTCAGGCCCTGCGGCGTTTCGCGGATGCCGCGCAGCTCAGCGACGTTGCGGATGTTGACCAGCCTCTGCGGCTCCTCGATGCCATCCTTCATGCGGTCGAGAAGGTCGATGCCGCCGGCTTTGACCACGGCGCCGTCATGGAGTTGAGAAAGGGCAGCGTCAATGGTGGTGCAGTCTGCGAGAACGAAGCGGTTCATGCCAGTGTGCCTCCCTGCCGGAGCGCTGCGAGCACCACAGCGGGCGTCATGGGGGTGCGGCGGACGCGCACGCCCGTGGCGTTATAGACGGCGTTGCCGACGGCTGCGCCGATGGAGACAACGCCCGCGGCCTCTCCGATGCCGGAAGCGTCGGTGGAGCTTTGACCGATGTAAGCTTCCACGAGCCGTACGTCGATCTGCGGAATTTCGCGGGCTCCGGCGATTTTGTAGAGATCGAGATCGGGATTGACCATGAGGCCGTATTTCGGATCGAGCAGGCGATCTTCAAAGAGCGTGAAGGAGATGCCCTGGATAATGCCGCCGTTGATCTGGCTGATGGTCTGCTCGGGATTCATGGGGCGTCCGCAGTCGTGAACCGAGAGCACGCGGCTGACGTGCACGCGGCCGAGCTCTGTATCGACTTCGACTTCGGCGACATCGACGCCGCCGTAGGTGAGGTACTTGCCGGGATCGTAGTCGGGGACGCGGCGAGCCTGCGCCGTGATTTGCGACGTGGTCATCTTTGCGGCGGCGCGACGGAAGCTGATGGGCTGGAATTTGCCCGAGCGGCTGCGGACTTCGCCGTCGGCGAGGACCAGATCGTGGGGGGATACGTCGAGAGCGGGAGCAATGTCGGCGAGGAATTTCTCGGCGGCCTGCCATGCCGCGTCGCGCACGGCGGGGGTGAGGGAGAGCGTAGTGACGCTGCCGCCCGAATCAGGACCAACCGGGTAATTGGTGTCGCCGACCTTGACAACGATTTGCGAGGGCGGGACGCCGAACTGCTCGGCCACGATTTGCGCCAATACGGTCTTGATGCCGGAGCCGATGTCCTGCACGGCGGAGAGAACTTCGAGGGAGCCGTCGGAGTGGACGCGGACTTCAGCCGAGCAACCCATGCGAACGAAGCGGTACCAGACGGATTGCGCCAGGCCGACGCCGCGCTTGACCGGACCCGGGTCCGCGCCGGCTACAGGATTGCGGGATTTCCAGAGCGCGCTCTCGCGGACGATCTGGCGTTCGACGCGGCGCACGGGGTGGTTGTCGATTCTGTCGCGCAGATCGATGGGCTCCATGTTGAGCCGGACGGCCAGGTCGTCGATGGTCTGCTCCAGCGCGAAGGCGCCCTGCGGATGTCCGGGGGCGCGCATGGCCGACGCCGGTCCGGCATTGATGAAGACGTCGTTCTCCTCCGTGTGCAGCGAGGCGTACTGGTAGAGATTTGTCGCCGGGCCGGCGCAGCCCGCGCCGGTGCCGCATCCCGCGGTGCCGTAGCTGACGAGTTGGATGGCGGTGAGCGTGCCGTCCTTCTTCGCGCCGATGCGGAGAGTCTGATCGGAGCTGGGGCGATTGCCGACGGAGAGATGCTCTTCCTCGCGGTCGAGCATGAGGCGGACTGGAGCGCCGGTTTGCTTCGACAGCGCCGCGGCGACGACGCCGGGATTGCCGGCGCCGAATTTAGCGCCGAATCCGCCGCCCATGAACTCCGTGATCACGCGCACCTGCGACATAGGCAGATTGAAATATCCGGCAAGTTCCTCGCGCACGCTGGCCGTGCCCTGGGTGGAAGCCCAGACGGTGAGCATGCCAGGTTTCCAGTCGGCGACGACGCCGTGGGTTTCCAGCGCGGAGTGCGTCTGCACCTGCGTGACGTAATGGCCTTCGACGACGACGTCGGCTTCTTTGAAGCCCTGAACCGTATCGTTCACGCGATGGACCGATGGGCCGTGAATGTTGCCGGTCTGGTGCACGCCCGCTGGGCCGCCGCCGCCGCCGGCACTGCCGCCTTCATCGGCGGGTCCAGGGAAAACGGGCGGAGCATCCGGCTCGCGCGCCTTGTCGAGGTCGACGACGAAGGGCAGCGTATCGTAGCGGACCTTTACCAGGGCTGCGGCTTCCTCCGCGGCTTCGGGAGTTGTGGCTGCGACCGCGGCGATGGGCTGACCGGCGAAACGGACGACGGGATATCTGCCCCGATCGAGGGCGGGATTGCGCAGCTCCGCCGGCCCCTCAACGTGCTGCAGGATGTACACGCCGCGCACGCCGGGGTATTGCTCGGCGGCGGAGGTATCGACGGCGAGCACCTTCGCGTGCGCGACGGCGGCGTTCACGAATTTGGCATACAACATGCCCGGCAACTGCACATCGGAGGTGTAGCGGGCGTGCCCGGAGACTTTTTCGGGGCCATCGTAGCGCTGGGCCGAGTGGCCGACGTACTGCAGATCTTTGTTGACGGGCCAGACCGGCGGCTCGGATGCGGGGGCCTGGCGCGTTTCTTCGTGCAGCGTGTAGCCGGGGACGCCGACGGGCATCCTGACGGATTTTTTTGCAGGCGCGGCAGCGTGAGAGAGCGGGGCGTCTTCGATAAGGCGATTGGACATGGCTCTTCTCCTCTACGCGCGGCGCGTGCCGGCGGCGTCCAGCGTGGCGGCGAAAACTTTGGGATAGGTGCCGCAACGGCAGAGATTGCCGGACACGGCGTGGCGAACGTCGTGTTCGGTGGGGTGGGGATTGCGTTCGAGCAGCGCTGCGCAGCTCATCACCATGCCGGGGGTGCAGTAGCCGCACTGCATGGCATCGTGGCGGACAAAGGCGGACTGGATGGGATGCAGCTCGCCTGCGGGGGCGAGGCCCTCGATGGTGGTGACATGGTGGCCGATGGCGTCGACGGCGAGAGTCATGCAGCTGTTGACCGGCAT
>DATJRT010000034.1:0-10780 GCA_035504495.1 Occallatibacter sp. | reverse complement strand
AACTCCTCAACGATTCATCCAATCGCCGTCACTCGACTCGCACCCAGGGCCTCCGTCGATCGATCGCAAGCGAGGTACACCGATGCAGCGTCGAAAAGGAATCGCCGCTTTTGCCGCACTGAGCTCATTGCTGTTAAGCGGAGCCAGCTCCCCCAGCGGATGCAACAACAGCAGCAACAATATCCCCGGCACCAGCATCACCACGGGGCAAGCCACGGCAATCGTTGTGGGTTCCGGTGCGGCCATTGCCGTCGGCACCATCGTTCTGGTCGAAGTTCACAAGTCCCATCACACCGTAAAGGGCTGCGTCACTGCAGGCCCTGACGGCCTTCTGGTCCACAACCAGGGCAACCAGAAGGTCTACTCCCTCACCGGCCTCACCGCCGACGTCAAGGTGGGCGACATTGTGAAGCTCAACGGCAACAGGGAGAAGAATCAAAAGGACGCGGCCGGCGACGAGGACTTCATGATCCGGAAGATCAGCCGCGATTATGGCCCTTGCAAGGCCGAGCTCGCCGCGGTGCCTGCGGTCGCGCCGGCGCTCGGTTCGGCTCCGTGAGAGATAGCGGGAAGGCACATGCGCCCCGCCATCCCGCGAACCTCCGCGCAGCGGACGCTGACCCGCGAACTCGCTGACCCGCCAATCCGTGCTATCCTCGCCGCGTGTCCACCGCTGTTCAGGCCCGCAAAGCGGCCGCCGTCCGCCATTCCGCGCCCGTCCGCCACTCCGGATTGGTCCGCATCACGCACTGGCTCACTTTCTTAAGCTTTGCGGCTTTGCTCATCACCGGCGGGGAGATCGTCATCTCGCATCCGCGCTTCTACTGGGGCGAAACCGGCAACGTGAACATGCGCCCGCTCTTCGTCATTCCCATTCCATCCTCGCGTGACACCGTGCCCACCGGCTACCACTACGTCATGCCCGACCAGAACGGCTGGAGCCGCTATCTTCACTTCCAGTCCGCATGGGTCCTGGTCTTTACCGCGCTGGTTTACGGCATCGCCGGACTCCTGAACGGCCACTTCCGCCGCAATCTCATCCCCGAGCGAGGCGACTGGAACTGGCGCGCCTACTGGGCCCGCATCGCGCAATACCTTCGCCGCGCGCCGCCCAGCCGCGCGGAATCCGCCTCTTACAACGTGCTGCAGCGCTCCGCTTACCTGCTGGTGATTTTCGTCCTGTTCCCGCTCATCATCTGGACCGGCCTGGCGCTCTCGCCCGCCTTCGACTCCGCGGTTCCCGCGGCCGTCAACCTGCTCGGAGGCCGGCAATCCGCGCGCACGCTGCATTTCTTTCTTTCGATCGCGCTGGTGCTCTTTCTCGCCGTTCACGTGGCCATGGTTGCGCTCTCAGGATTCAGGAGCCGCATGCGCGCCATGATCACCGGCCGCACCTCTACAATGGAGGAGCGGCCATGAAATCCATCTCCCGCCGAGCGCTCATCACCAGGGGCATCACCACCGGCCTTGCCGCCACCGCGGGCGTTTCCGGCCTCGCCGTGGCCGCGCGCATGGCCAAACGCTACGGCCTTATCCCGCCCGACTCCTGCGGACCGTACGGCCCCGGCGAGACCCTCACCTACGCCGCGCAGCGGCTGCTCACCGCACACTCCATGGCGCGAGAGTTTCCGCGCAGCATGATCTCGAAATCCCCGTTCGCCAATGAGGTCGCGCCGCCCACTGACGCCTTCAGGCGCCTCCAGGCCGGCGGCTTCGCCAACTGGCGCCTCACTGTCGACGGCCTGGTCGCGCATCCCACCGCATTTTCGCTCGCTGACATCCACGCTCTCGGCCGCAGCAGCCAGATCACCGAAGTGGCCTGCGAAGAAGGCTGGTCGTACATCGCCGAGTGGATCGGCACCCCGCTCAGCGCGGTCCTGCGTGAAGCCGGCCTGCTCCCGCAGGCGCGCTACCTGGTTTACTTCTCCATCGACCATTACTGGTGGGACAGCCTTGACATGGCCGACGCGCACCATCCGCAAACCCTGCTCACCTGGGGCATGAACGACGGCGATCTCCCGGTTCCCTTCGGCGGGCCGCTGCGCATGCGCGTACCGCGCCAGCTCGGCTACAAGAACATCAAATACCTCGTCCATCTCACCGCCACCGACTCGATCAAGCGCTTCGGCAAAGGCCTGGGCTCGGCTTCGCCCGAGGGCGGCTACGCGTGGTACGCAGGCATTTGAAACCGCGCTTTCTGCCTTCCGCCGGCGGAAATCCTCCTTTGATTCTTATGGCGAGTGTGCTTTCCTAACTAGAACCCGCCTATGCTGAAGCGCCTCGAAAACTACTTCGAATTTGCGCGTCTTGAGACCAACTGGCGCACGGAGATCCTTGCCGGCGTCACCACGTTTCTCACGATGGCCTACATCGTCCTCGTCAATCCGGCCATCCTCGCGGACGCCGGCGTGCCGCTGCCCGCCGTCACCGCAGCCACCTGCCTCTCGGCCGCCTTCGGTTCCATTCTGATGGGGATCGTTGCCCGCTATCCCATCGCCCTTGCGCCCGGCATGGGCCTCAACGCCTACTTCACTTACACCGTGTGCATCAAGATGCACGTTCCCTGGCAGACCGCACTCGGGGCCGTCTTTCTCTCCGGCGTAATCTTTCTCGCCCTCACCGCCGCCGGCATCCGGCAGATGATCCTCCACGCCATTCCGCACCAGCTTTACGCCGCGGTCGCCGGCGGCATCGGCCTTTTCATTGCTTTCATCGGCTTTCAGCACGCCGGCCTCGTCATCGGCGACCCGAATACCCTCGTGGGCATGGGCAACATCAAAAGCCCCACTGCCTATCTCGCGCTCTTCGGCCTCATCCTGATGGTGGCCCTCGAGGTGAAGAAGGTGCGCGGCTCCATCCTTATCGGCGTGCTCTCCATCACCGTCCTCGCGTGGGCCATGGGCCTCGTCCATTGGACCCACTCAACCATCGGCATGCACGCGCTCACGCAAACTGCGTTCAAGCTCAATATTCGCGGCGCGCTCGGCAAGGGCCTTCTCGAAATCATCTTCGTGTTTTTCTTCGTAGACCTCTTCGACAACCTGGGCACGCTGGTGGCCGTAACCAAGCGCGCCGGCCTCATCGCCGCGGACCACTCGATCCCGCGCCTCAACCGGATTCTCTTTGCCGATGCAACCGCCACCGTCTTCGGCTCCCTGGTCGGCACCTCCACGGTCACCAGCTACGTGGAATCCACCGCCGGCGTGGCGGCGGGCGGCCGTTCCGGCGTCACCGCCATCGTCACCGGCCTGCTCTTTCTTGGAGCAATCGGCGCCGCACCCTTCATCGGCATCGTACCCTCCGCGGCCACTGCGCCCGCGCTCATTCTCGTGGGCTCTCTCATGCTCGCCGCCATTACCGAAATTCACTGGCACGATCCGCTGGTCGCCGTGCCCGCGTTCCTCACGCTCGTGCTCATCCCATTTACCTACTCCATCGCCAACGGTCTTGGCTTCGGCATCATCGCCTGGGCCGTGCTGCATCTGGCCGCGGGCAAATTCCGCCGCCAGGACTGGCTGCTCTACCTGCTGGCCGCGCTCTTCCTTACCCGTTTCATTTATCTTGGAAGCAGTTGATTCATGCTTTCCCGCCGTCCCCTTCGCGTCCTCCTCGTCTTTTCCTTCTGGATTCTTGCCTCCACGTTTGCATTCCCGGCGGACACCTATCGGATCGTTCACACCTACCCCCACGATCCGCGGGCCTTCACCCAGGGGCTCCTCTACAAGGATGGCTATCTCTACGAGAGCACCGGCCTCAACGGCCGTTCCTCTTTGCGTATGGTCGATCTTGCCACCGGCCGCGTACTGCAATCGGCGGCCGTGCCCAGCCAGTATTTTGCCGAAGGGCTCGCCTCCTGGGGCAGCACGCTCATCCAGCTCACCTGGCAGGCGCATGTGGCCTTTGTCTATGACCGCTTCAGCTTCCGCCTGCTGCGCACTCTGCATTTCGATGGCGAAGGCTGGGGGCTGACGGAGGACGGCCGGCACCTGATCCTGAGCGATGGCTCGGCGACGCTGAAGTTTCTTGACCCGGCCACGCTTCACGTTGTCCGCCAGATCCAGGTCACCGATCACGGCTCCCCGGTAACGCAACTCAACGAGCTCGAGTACGTGCGTGGCGAGATTTATGCGAACGTCTGGCATTCCGACCGCATCGCCCGCATTTCGCCCGCAACCGGCCGTGTGCTTGGCTGGATCGACCTTACCGGCATTCTGCCCCAGAGCCAGCGCACCGATCCCGAGGCCGTGCTCAACGGCATCGCCTACGACCCCGCGCACGACAGGCTCTTCGTCACTGGAAAATTGTGGCCGGAGCTGTTCGAGATTAAAGTCGTCCCGCAGCCGGCAAAAGTGGTTCCCGTCGCGCGCGGACGATAGCGAATCGGAACCGTTCCCGCTTGCGCGTGTTCCAGATCACCGCCGCTGCTCCGGACCACGGGTATACTTGCGGGCAAGTTCAAAATAAAAGCCGGCCATGGATCTCTCTTCGATCGCCCTCCCGAATTCCCTCCAGAGCGCGGCTGCGCTCACCGTCATCCTGGCTTTCGCCGGCTACCTGGTGACATTCCTCGGCACGCGCATGATGGCGCGCAGAGCCGATCGCCTGCGCCTGGTGAACCAGCGCCTGAACAAGTTCTACGGCCCGCTCTACGTGGCCACCGTGGCCGGCAACATTGCCTACCGCTCGCTGCTCGAAAAACAGGGCAAGACGCAGTGCCATCCCATTCGCGATGAAGACCTGAAGGAGTGGACGCTGTGGATGACCACGATTTTCATGCCCCTGAACGATGTTCGCGAGAAGATCATCATTGAAAACGCGCACCTGATCGTGGAAGAGCAGATGCCGCAGTGCCTGCTTGATTTTGTGACTCATGTCGTGGGCTACAAGGCGCTGCTGGCCCGATGGGGCGAAGGCGATTACTCCGAGCGCCGCTCCATGATCGGCTGGCCGCCCGCGTTCGATCTCTACGTGGAGCGCTCGTACCAGGCGCTCAAGGCCGAGCAAACGCGCCTGCTGCACAATGGCGCATGGCGGCTGTGGCAGCGCCTCCGGGGGAAAAACAAAGCCTCATATTGAGCGTGCCGGGAATCTGCAACCCGTGCGTCTCTGCCTGGCGTGGCCGTGCGGCGTCTCTCGCTTACCGGTTCGCCTCGCGGGTCTGCGAACATAAGTTGTGGGAGTAAACTCCATGCATCCCTCCACGCCAGTCGCCCCAGTCGCCATCGTCACCGGAGCGGCCCAGGGCATCGGCCGCCGCACCGCAGAACTGCTTGCCGCGCGCGGCTATGCGTTGGCGCTCATCGATCTGCGCGATCCGGCTGAAACTATCGCGGCAATCGCCGCGAAGGGAGCCGAGGCGATTCGCTTCATCGGCGACGTGTCCGCGGAAGCCGTAGTCGAAGAATTTGTGGGCCAGGTTCACGAGCGTTTCGGCCGCATCGATGTTCTGGTGAACAATGCTGGAATCAGTCTGATCTCGCCCGCGGAAGAGACGGACGCGGAGGAGTTCCGCAGGGTGCTCGAGGTCAACCTGGTCGCGCCGTTTCTCTTGGCGAAGGCTTGCGCAAAAAGAATGCTCGCGGCGCGCAAAGGCTCCATCGTCAACGTGGCCTCGGTTGCCGGCCTCGTCGCCGTGGCCGATCGCGCTGCCTACAACGCCTCGAAACACGGCCTCGTCGGGCTCACGCGCACCCTCGCCGCCGAGTGGGGCGGACGCGGGGTACGCGTCAACGCCGTCTGCCCCGGCTGGGTAAAGACGGAGATGGATGCGAGCGACCAGGCGGGCGGAAGCTACAACGACGCCGACATCGTTGGCCGCGTGCCCATGGCGCGCTTCGCCACGCCCGGCGATGTTGCCCGAGCCATCGCCTTCCTCGCCGACGATGCCGAAAGCGGCTTCGTCAACGGCCACACGCTCTCCGTGGACGGCGGATGGGCCTCCGACGGCAGCTGGGAATCCCTGCGCCTGCGCAAACGATGACCGGCGGCGCGTTCGGCTCGGCATATAGCCTTGCGCTTATCCCGCCCCTCCTGGCCCAATGCCCTTTCGTTCAGTGCCCTTTCGTGTTGACCCGTTGCATGCGCCGCAAGCGCACACCGCGCGAAATCCGCGCCCACGGCACTCGCCCTGCGATAAACTGAGCGCGGCTCTTCTCGCCAGCGCGCGGCTGTCGCAATCTTGATTCTCCCGAAGGTTGGCAAGGAAATTGGATGCATCGAGAAAAAAAGACTTAGCCGGTCAAAGACTCCTGCAATACCAGGTCGCGGAACGCATTGGCGCAGGCGGTCTGGGAGTGGTTTACCGCGCCATTGACCTCAAGCTCAAGCGCACGGTGGCGCTCAAGCTTCTTCCCGCGGAGCTGACTCCCACCGCGGAAGAACGGCGCGTTTTCCTTCGCCAGGCCAAGGCCTGGCGCGCCCTCGAGCATCCCAACATTGGCGTTGTCCATTCGGTGGAGCAGACGGAGGACGGGCGTCTGCTTCTGGTAATGGCCTACTACGAGGGCCAGTCGCTCTCCCTGCGCATGGATCACGACCCGATTCTCCCCGATGAAGCCGTCGCCATCGCCCTCCAGTTGCTGCGCGGCCTTGAAGAGGCGCATACGCGGGGCATCGTGCACGGCGACATCAAGCCGCGCAACCTCATCTTCAACGCGCTGGGCGTGCTCAAGATTCTCGACTTCGGGCTGGCCAGGCTGCACGCCAGTCCCGCCGCCGACCCGCCGAGTCCGGTCCCGGGAACTTTGGCCTATATGTCGCCGGAAGGCGCCTCAGGCGCTCCCGCCGATCCCCGAACCGATCTGTGGTCGGCCGGCGTTGTCCTTTACGAGATGCTCACGCGCACGCGCCTCTTTCGCGGCTCCGACCCTCAGCCGATCCTGGACGATCTTCTCTCTGACGAGCCCATTCCGCTCGACGGCGTACCCGAAGGCCTGGACGCAATCCTGGCCCGGGCGCTCGGCAAGGACATGGCGCAGCGCTATCAGTCGGCCACGGAGATGATTCTCGACCTTGAGGCGGAGGAGCGCCGCCGCCAACTCGCAGCCTCACAGCAGGCCGCCGCCGCAGTCACGGGAGACGCTCATGCCGGCCTGGACCCGGCGCGAGTGAAGTACGATCTGCGGATGCGGTGGGTGCTCGCCGGCGTGGCCGCGGTGGTGCTGGGGGCCGGCTCGGTCTCCGCCTGGATTCATCTGCGGCAGAGTTCCGCGCCTCAGGTCGCACTCGCTCTCGGCCGCGTCCGTCTGGTGCAGGAGCGCTATCCCGAGGCGGTCACGGAGTTCGAACAGGTGCTGAGCGTCGACCCTGAAAACGATGGCGCCTACCGCGGGCTGGCGCAGGCCTATGCCGCCATGGGATTGCCCGACAAGGCCATCGAGTCGTGGCAGAGAGACATCGCGCTGCATCCGGATTCCGTCGAGCCCTACACGCAGCTGGCGAAATTCGAATACAACCGGGGCGACTACGACGGCGCCGCGGGCGATTTTCGCCGCGCGCTCAACGTTGCGCCCGCCAATCCCGCGCTCCTCAGCAATCTTGGCGCGGCGCTTGCTCATGAGGGCTTGTTCGACCAGAGCCGCAATGCCCTCGAGCAGTCCCTTCGCCTGGCGCCGTCGTTTGCCGCCTGGGACAGCCTGGGCGACCTCGATCTTCGGCAGAAGCGCTACGCGGACGCGTCGACGGATTACGGGAACGCGCTCGAGTTCAGCAATACCGATTACCACGCGTGGTGGAGCCTGGCCATCGCCTACTCCCGCGCGCCGGGCCAGCAGGACAAAGCCAGGCGCACCTTTGCGCAGGCCGCGCGCATGTGCCGCGAGACCCTCAAAAACGATCCCAACGATGCCGTCGTGCTCTCCGATCTTGCCGCTATTCTTGCCTCGCAGCCCGATGGCCGCCAGGAGGCTCTCAAGCTGCTCGGCCGCGCGCTGGCGCTGGAGCCGGCAAACATGCGCGTGCAGTTCAACGCGGCCCAGACCTACGCTTCGCTGGGCGACGGCAGGAATGCGCAGGCCGAGGCGGCAAAGCTCGTTGCCGCCGGCTTCCCCGCGGCAGACTTCGACCTCAGTCCCACGCTTGCCGGTCTGGTAAGAATCCCGCGCGGCCCGGCGGCCGCCGCGCGGTAGCCGGCCAAACAGTAGCCTGACGGGCAATCGAGAGCGCGAAGGCTCGATACCCGCAGAGGCGCACCCTATCGAAGCCACGCCGCCGCAATCAATGCACCCAGGAAGACAAGCTGGATCGCGCTCCGCAGAGGCACGCCGGGAACGCGCTGCCCGGCGATGGTCATGTGCCGGCGCGCCGCATGCACATTGGCAGGAAACAGAGCCACGAGCAAAAGCGCCAGACAAACGCACGCCGCGCGCGCAGTCCAAGGCAATAGGAGGCCGATCGCTCCCAGGATTTCGAGCAAACCGGTTGCGGTCACAATCAGGCGGGGAGCTGGAAAGGCAGGAGGCACCATCCGGATCAGATCGGGGCGTCTCTTGCCCCAATGAGCGGACGCGGTGAGAAAAAACATCGTTGCCAGCGCCGCGCGAACAACCAAGCCCGGATCCTCGAGCGCCGCCACGCCGGCCCGTCCCGCGAGCCAGAAGACCAGAGCCGAAACAACAAGCACAACCAGGGGCGCCACAGTTTCCTCCCTTACTCTGTGCGGGACGTTTCTCCTCTCTTCAGCAAGACCAATGGTCACACCTGGAGGTACCGGGGCATGCCGCAGCCCCACGTGCATGCCCATAACATGAATTCGTTATGCAATGGCATCAAAAAACCGGCCCAAATCCGCTCCCCCGGCATCGAATGGCTGTGTATGGTTAGACTGTTGACAACCCTGCATATCGACTCGGAAACCACGATCTCCTGGCTGCCTTCTTCCGGGCAGCGCTGCTCTCTCAGCCGCTCCGCCGCGCGCGCCATTCGCGACTCGCTTCGCCGCACCACGGCAACCATCCTCCGGCTTCAGGAACTGCTCCACCAGAGCGATAAGACGCTCGAGAGACTGCGCGACCCAGGGAACCGCGGCATCGAGAAATAGGGAAAGGGCGCAGCGCGGCTCGCCCGCGCCCCGGACGGCCGCACATCGAGGAAAAATCGGCCATCAAGTAGTTGAATTTTATTGGCGTCCCCGACGGGATTTGAACCCGTGTTATCGCCGTGAAAGCCCGCCAAATTGAGGTAACTCTTTGAAACTTAAGGGAACGGGTGGCTCCCTCAGTCCCTTGAAATCCCCCTCGGCTCACGTTATTGGACGGCTATTGGACGGCGCGCTTGCATGATCGTAGCGCCTTTTCCTTCTCCTGTTTCTGAGAGCCCATCTCTCATCGTCATCCAAATTGCGGTTCGATTTGCGCGTTTTGCCTGTTGCCAGCAATTGAGCCCAGGACCACTTGTCCGACAAGCCGACTATTTGCTCAAGTGGTTGTTGACCTCTGCCGTAAAAGCTAGAGTTGTGCGCGGTCAGGCTGACACAGTTTCGAGTTGCCGAGATCCGTAGGTCGGCGCTTCAAAACCTCCCGCGCTTCTAAGATTGCGCCCGGCAAATGCGCGCCGTCACGGCTGAACTTACCCTGAAGCAGATGCACAGTGCTTTCGCAAACGAACGGCGCTAAAAAGGCGTAAATGTTGCTCCCTCGCGCCGTGATGCGGCGGCATGTTTCGTCACGCCTCACCGCTGCATCTACCACAACACGCTGCGCCGAGCGATGAAGGGATTAGGCTCCAGGTGCTCTTGCAAATCAATTAAACGGCGACGCTGGCGATACCTTGGTATTCGGATTCTTCCAAAAGAGTGCGCAACACTCTTTGCGGAAATGTCCAATTCATGCTGTGGAATTGGTCGATACCTTCGTCCAATAGACCCGTCGTCGCACTTCTGGCATTGTTGCTTTGAACGGTCGCTCGTCCTGACATGGAAATGATTACTGGGTGGATGGCAGAAGTAGACCGAAAGAGTACACGCGCGTGACCGCGTTGGTTCGATTTGAGAGGAGAATGAATGGCATCAAAAGGAAAGGTCTTAGTGCTAGTATCGAGCGGACATGGCTTACCGCTGAAAAATGGCGGGTGTTATCGCGGTGCCGGCTATTATCTGAACGAGTTGACGGTTCCGGTCCGCGCCCTCATGCAGGAAGGCTACGAGATCACTTTCTCCAACCCCAAGGGCAACACACCGCAACTGGATCTCCATTCCGCTGCCCCCGATTTTTTCGGCGGGGACGAAGGCAGACTCCATGACTATTTCAAATTCCGCGACAGCCTGACTGGCCTCAGAAATCCAACTCGCATCTCGGATGTCGTTGCATCAGGCCTGGATCAGTACGACGCTGTTTTCGTCCCCGGCGGCCATGGCCCGATGATCGATCTTCTCGATGATCCCAACGCGGGCATCGTGTTGAGACATTTCCATGAAACCTCCAAGCCCACTGCGGTGCTTTGCCATGGCCCGATTTCACTGCTCTCCGCGCTTCCCGAATCGAAGGAGTTTGTCGCCGCGCTGTCGGCCGGCGATACCGCTGGAGCACAGGCCAAAGCCAAAGGATGGATCTATGCCGGATATAAGATGACGATTTTTTCGACAGCGGAAGAGCAGCAGCGGGAACCAATTGAGATTGGCGGTAAGGTTCTCTTCTACCCGGATTTTGCCTTGCGCACGGCCGGCGGTGACGTGAGTGTGGCCGCTCCGTGGCAGAGCTATGTCCTTCAGGATCGCGAGTTGATCTCGGGTCAAAACCCGTTCTCGGACGAAGCGCTCCTGAAGCTTCTTCTACCGGCACTCGAA
>DATJRT010000033.1:0-54412 GCA_035504495.1 Occallatibacter sp. | reverse complement strand
TCTGATGCATACCGAAACCGATACCTTCAAGTGGCGATTTTCCCTGGGGTCCCCGGCGACAGGTCTAGGTCGCTGGGGCGGAAGAAATCGCCACCTTGCACGAAAATCAAGACGGCTATACCTGAAGGAGAAATGCCTTAGGCCGTGCGAGGTTCAGCTCTTGGCTGACTGGTTGCTGCCGGAGTGAGAAAGAGCCCAAACCAGTACGCCGACGGCGACAATGCCCATTAGAAGCAGGCCAAAGCCGTCGCCCCCGCGGCCTCCATGGACAACCAGGAAACGTACCATTGCCAAATCGTTCAACCCTGCCATAAACATCGCAATCCTCCGCGGCAGGACAAGCGTGCCCGGCCGTACAAAAGCAAACACGAACGGCGTGGGCAAGTTGCTCCAAATTGTCCGTCGGGGCGCTGCTACTTTTGCGGGAGGGCGGCGGGCTTGTCGTCGCCGGGCGTGTCATCGCGTTTCCACCACAGGCGCGGGGCGATGGCGTAGTTCAACTGCACGCAGACAATGGCTGCGAGGCTGACCCAGGTGTTGATTAAGCAGAGCAGGGCGCCGGCCAGGTAGAGCGATTGCGCGATGAGGATGCGGCGGCAGATGCTGGCGACGATCGCCGGCGGGATGTCCGGCTTGACTAGGCCGGCGCGTGTGGCGTGGCCCCAGCTCCAATAAAGCATGGCGCCGAGCACGAAGATGTTGAGCCAGTAAATGGCGATGGCCGCGCGGTAGGTGATGAATTCGGCCAGCAGGCGCGTGGAAAGCGGCATGACCGTGACGGCGAAGAGAAAGCCGAGATGAATCCAGGTAAGGTCGCGGGTGCCTTCGCCGATGTGGTTGAGCTGGGTTTGCTGGCCGGCCCAGAAGATGCCGAGGGTGAGGAAGCTCATGCCGTAGGCGAGCCACTGCGGCCCGAGCGCGCCGAGGGCGAAAAAAAGCTCGCGTTCGGAGTGGACCTGGGTGGCCGACGGGAGGTGCAGGTCGAGCACGAGCAGGGTCATGGCCACGGCGAAGATGCCGTCACTGAGCGCGGCGAGGCGATCGGTGTTCCGGCCCTGGATGCGGTTGTAGAGGGTGAGCATGACGATCCTTGGACTAAAGATACTTGCGGATGACGGTGCTGAAGCGTGTGTAGAGGAACGACACTGCGAGCAGTGCAAGGCCGAGGATGATAAGGGTGGTGTAGCGGTCGGCTGGGGCAAGCGCCCAGACATCCATGAGCAGGATTTTGACCACGCTCAAGAGGAGCAGGGCGAGACCGGCGAGGCGGTAGCTGCGCTCGCCGACGGCCAGTGCGAAGAGAAAAACGGCGAAGCCCATCAGGCTCCAGGCGATGGTGATGTGGCCGGAGCTAAGTTCCGCGGCCAGGGCGAGGACCATCAGGCCGAAAGGCGTGAAGAAGAACCATTGCTCGGTGCGGGTGAGAAGGAAGCGGAACGAATCCGGCGCGGGAACCTGAAGCCGGCGCAATTGAAAGGCGAAGGGTAGCGCCGCGAGTAGCACGAGCGCGGCGATGGATATGTGGAAGAGCGGTCCGCCCCAGAAGGCGGATTCGCCGTTCGAGGAGAAAGAAATCCAGGAGAGATCGAGAGAGATGCCGCGAACGGCCGCGGAGAAGGCGAGGAAGACGGCCTGGGCAAGAAGGGCGCGACGGCGAATAAGGCAGGCGATGGCGACGAATACAGTAGCCATGGCCGCCCAGATGGAGGTGACCCAGTGCTCACCGCCGGCAACGGGCACCCAGTCGGACGGAAAGCGGAAGGCAAACCAGACGGCGATGGAGAAGGTGCTCAGACAGCCGGAGACGAAACCTGCAATCTGCTCGGTCTGACTACGCGGATCGCCGAGTCGTGCCCGTTCGGCCAGCCAGTATCCGGCGGCGGCGAGAACAAAAACCTCGAAGAGCAACGAATTGGAAAAGCTGAAATGGCCGGCGGGATGCGTCCCGAGGAGTTGCGCAAAATTGCCGGAACTGTCGGGCAGGTCGCAGAGCAGATAGCGGCCAAAGGCGAGCGCGACGAGAAACAATCCTTGCCAGCGCAGAAAGCCTTTGCGCGTAAAGCGGCCGAGCTCAAAAAGCACGAGACCGAGGATTGCCCAGAGCGGGCCGAGTGCGACGATGGAGGACTGATCGAGAGCAAGGTAGGCGAGCAGCAGCGTGGCCAGCCATGAGTAGAGCAGTGGCGCGTAGCGGGCGAAACCTTCAGGGACGGTTTTGCGGCGCATGCCGGCGTAGAAAAGCACGACCGAGGCACCGAGCGGGAGCCGGTGATCGAGCCAGTCTGAGGCGTTCGAGCCGGAGCTGTTCCAGAAATTCCAGGCGAAGAGTCCCACGCAGGCGGCGAGGGTGAGCGCATCGGATTCGAGGGCGAGCGAGACGGCTTGAAGACGGTCGGCCGCGAGGCCGAGAGCGAAGACGAGAACGAGCCAGCCGGGGACGATCCAGGGCGAGGGCAACACGACCCAGAGTGCGGCGGCGGCGGCCGAGGCGCCGAGCCAGCTGGTGACCCTGAGCGCGAGGGCCTCGAATTCGTTTTCCGCGATTTGCGCCCAGCGGCGCGGATAGAGCTCGGCGTGAATCCAGTAAAGAAGGGCGGCCAGAGCCAACGACGCGGTGAGCGAAAGGTGGCGCGCGGGATCGGGGTAGTCAAGACGATACCAGGCGAGCGGCGCGACGTTGTGAACGGCGATGACGGCTCCGGCGACAATGCCGGTGAGCAGGCCGAGGCGGCGGAAGACGGGCTCGCCGAGACGCAGTCCGCAGATGGCGAGAGCTTGTGCTTCCACCAGCCAGAGCACCGGCCAACTGACACCGTGGAACTTGAAGGGAACGGCGGCAACGAGCAGTACCGCGGCGACGGTGGAGAGAACGACGAAGGCTTGGCGGCGCCGGGAGCGAACGAAGAAAGCCAGGCCCATCTCGATGGCGCCCAGAGCGGCCAGCGCCCAGAAGGCCCATTCCGGGTGAGCGGACTGGTATTTGAGCACGCCCAGGACGCCGGCGGAATTGAGAACGGCGGCGAGGCTGGAGAGATTTTCCTCGGTCTGGTTGAGCGGCGTGCGCAGCACATAAGCCATGCGGAAGATTAGCCAATAGAGCAGGACGAGCACGGTGGAGGGCCAGAATTCGGTGAAGGCGGAGCGGTCTTCCGGCAGAACCTGCGTGAGCCACGCGAAATGTGTGAGATAGACGGCGATCAGGCCGGCGACTTCAAGAATGGCGTAGTGGCGGCGCGTGGTGACCGCCACGAGCGCGATGGCGAGGATGGCGCTTGCGGTGAGGCTGAAAACGACGGTTCCGCTGGCGGCCTGCATGTGGCTGGTCAAGAGGGTGAGGAATCCGAGCAGGAAGGCAAGGCCGGTGACGGTCTGCGAGCGGTATCGCAACGAGTGCGCCACCATGCCGGCAGCAACGAGGAGCATGAGCACCAGGTCGGCCGTGAGCGAGGGAAGAATGCGCGCAGCCTCGATATGGTGCATGGCGAAGGTGGTGAAGAAGGCGAGGCTCCATCCGCCGCCGATGCCGGCTCGCGCAAAGATGCGGTACGCAGCTTTGCGCTCAAGCCAAACGCCGCCCAGAAGAAGCGCGGCGCTGATCGCAAAACCGCAGAGAACCTTGCCGGCCTGGCCCCATGTCTGCAGCTTGTAGGCGAGGAAGAAGGCCAGGCCAACTACCAGAATGGCAATGCCGATCTTGTTGAGCCAGTTGGTGCCCAGACGTTCTTCGAGAGAAAAAGCCCTTTCCGCCCGGCTGGGCGTCGATGGCTCGGTCGAGAATCGGGGTGGAGGAATGGGTGCGGCGCGAAAGGAGGCGACGGGTTCGAGAGCCTCGAGCGGAGCGGGTCGGGGCTTGGGAGGTGCAGGCGGAGGTTGCGCGGCGGGAGACTCGGCGAGGGGCGGCGACGGGCGCGGGAGCGTGGGGATGGCTGCGTGTGGAGTTTGTGCAGCGATGGGCGCTTGTGCGGCTTGCGGTGGAGATGGATGCGAAACCTGCGTCGCGGGTGCAGCGATCTGCCTGGCGAGGTGGGCGACCTGCACTTCCAGATCACGCAAGCGATCGCTCAGGATGGCCATCTCCTCGCGCAGGGTGCGGGCGGTCGTGCGCGCGACGACGAGCGCGGCGACAGGCAATCCGAGGATTGCCGCTGCCAGACCGAAGAGAAGAAGTCCCCAAAGTTCCATGGCCGGAAGATGGCGGCATTATAGCCTGAACCGGATTGGAGGTACGGCGATTGACGGAAAACGGTTCACAGACGCCTCGGTGGCGGCTTGCGCGTAAAGTGCCAGATGGCGAGGGCAAGCGCCAGCGCAGCCAGCGCGTAAGCGACGAGTGCAAGGCGGCCGGTGTGGATATGCCAGCCGCGCCAGAGGGCTACGGCGGCGGCGAGCAGCATCACGGCGCCTCGAACGGTCTTCACACGTTCAATTAAGATACAGGATTGAGGGGGTTCCCCATGACCATATCTGCTTCGCCAACGCCTGCCTCCGCGACTTCCGCCACGCCGCCTTCTACTCCGGCTCCGCTCAAAAAAACCGCGCTCAACGCCGCGCACCGCGCTCTGAAGGCTAAGATGGTGGACTTCAACGGCTGGGATATGCCGGTCGAATACCCCAGTCCCGGCGGCGGCCTCATTGCCGAGCACCTGGCGGTGCGGACAGGGGTGGGGCTCTTTGATGTGAGCCATATGGGCGAAATCCAGTTTCGCGGCCCCGGCGCGCTCAATGCGGTGCAGCACATCACCATGAACGATGCCTCGAAACTCGCCGACGGACAGGCGCACTACTCGGCGCTGCTCACTCCCCAGGGCACCTTTGTGGACGACATTCTGGTGCACCGGCTGGGTGCGAACGATTATCTGCTCGTGGTAAATGCGGGAACGAAGGACTCGGACATCGCGTGGATCCGCAAGCAGGCGGGCGGGTTTCCTTCCATTCATATCAGCGACTACTCGAGCTACTATTCGCAACTGGCGCTGCAGGGGCCGCGAGCGCTCGAAACATTGAGCAAGCTAACCAAAGTGGACCTGGGCGCGATTAAGAACTACTGGTTCACGTGGGGGACGGTAGCGGGGATTCCGAATGTACTGATCGCACGGACGGGGTACTCGGGCGAGGACGGGTTCGAGGTGTACACGCCCAGCGACGAGGCCACCACGGTGAAGATGTGGGAGGCGCTGCTCGAGGCGGGGGCGGAGTTTGGCATTCGCCCGTGCGGGCTGGGGGCGCGCAACACGCTGCGCCTCGAGGCGGGGATGAGCCTCTACGGGCACGAGATCTCCGAGGAGATCACCGTGCTGGAGGCGGGGCTGACGCGCTGGCTGAAGCTGGACAAGGGTCCTTTTATCGGACGTGAGTCTTTGCTGGCGGTGCAGGCAGAGGGCGGGCCGAAGAGAAAGATCGTGGGCCTGGAGATGGTGGAGCGGGGAATCGCGCGGGATGGGCACTCCGTGCTTTCACTCTCTGGAGAAGTGATCGGTAAAGTGACATCCGGCTCGCCGGCGCCATTCTTGAAGACGAATATTGCCATGGCGCTGGTGCCGGCGGCGGTTGCCGCGAGCGGCGAGGATGTACTGGTCGATGTCAGGGGAAACCGCGTGCGGGCGAAGCAGGTGGCGTTGCCGTTCTATAGGCGGGCAAAAAAGTAGAAAAGGCGCGCTGGTCCACGCCAGTCAGAGCAAGTTGACTGTTTGGCTACCAGCTCCGGTCCGGCTCCGAGATTTAACCTCTTTATTTTCTTTAAGAAATTAACCCATCCCGCCTCGGCGAGACGGAGATTGCCGCTCTCCTGTTCAGTCGGCTAAATATACCATGTACGACACAGTGTATATGATATGGTATACAAGGAACATTCGCCGTGTCATCGTCTAAATTACTCGAAAACATGCGCTTAGAGTTGCGGCGCGGATGCCTGACGCTGGCGGTGCTGGGTCAGCTGCGCACCGAGCATTATGGGTACTCGCTGTGTAAGGAGCTGGTCGGGCAGGGGATGGAAATCGACGAAAGCACGCTCTATCCACTGCTGCGGAGGCTGGAGACGCAAGGGGTGCTGACCAGCGAGTGGAGGGAAGAGGAGAAGCGGAATAGACGGTTTTACCGGCTTACCGCGCTGGGCGAAGACCTGTTCGCCCGGCTGATCGAGGAATGGAACGGGATTAACCAGGCTATCTATAAGATTCTCTGATGCTACTTCCGGGCCGGCTCCTGCTCTTAGACCTCTCCAGAACGCGCGAAGATCCACCGCGATGTCGCCGAAGACGCAGTAGTGGAGCGACTTACACCTGCATCACTTCCGCTTCCTTTTTCTGCGAAAGCTCTTCCATGCGGCGGATTTCGGCGTCGGTAATCTTCTGCACCTCTTCCATGGCGCGCTCCTCGTCGTCCTCGCTGATCTTCTTCTCTTTGGCCAGCTTTTTGAGGGCCTCGTTGCCATCGCGGCGGACGTTGCGGACGGCCGTCCGGTGCTCTTCGAGCACTCTGTTCAGGTGCTTGCAGACGTCGCGGCGTCGCTCCTCGGTCATAGGCGGGACGGGTACGCGGATGACCTTGCCGTCGGAGATGGGATTGAAGCCGAGGTCGGAGGACTGGATGGCTTTTTCGACTTCCTTGAGGATGGTCGGGTCCCAGGGCGAAATGAGGATGAGCTGCGGCTCGGGCGCGGAGACCTGCGCCATCTGGTTGATGGGTGTGAGCGTGCCGTAGTAGTCCACCTTGACCTGGTCGAGCATGTGCACGCTGGCGCGGCCGGTGCGCGTAGAGGCGAGGTTGGCCTGGAAGTCGGCGACAGATTGATCCATGCGCCGCCTCAAGTCGCTTGCGAGTCCCTTGAGTGCCGGGTTGCCGTCCATGAAGGATGCCATGGTTCCTGGACCTCTTCCTTAGTGAAAAAGGACAAAACGCCAAGGGCTATTCTACAGCCTGCGAGGGAATGCGAAAGCGGCGCGTTACGCGACTTCGGCGGCCGCGGACGCAGCTTGTTCGTGAGCGTGGTAACTGGAACGGACCAGCGGGCCAGATTCGACGTGGCGGAAGCCCATGCGCAGGGCTTCGCGCTTGAGGTCGGCGAACTCTGCGGGCGTGTAGAGGCGGGCGATGGGCAGGTGATCGCGCGAAGGGCGCAAATACTGGCCGATCGTGAGGATGTCGCAGGCGGCGCGGGCCAGATCGCGGAAGACGTCGAGGAGCTCATGGGTCTCTTCGCCGAGGCCGACCATGACGCCCGACTTGGTGAGTCCTGCGGGCCGCAGTTCCTTGGCGTAGCGCAGCAGCTCGAGGGTGCGCTGGTAACGTGCGCCGGAGCGGACTACGCGGTAGAGGCGGGGGACGGTCTCGGTGTTGTGGTTGAGGATCTCCGGGCGCGCCTCGACGACGATACGGATGGCTTCAGGGATGCCTTGAAAATCGGGAATGAGGACTTCCACGCGGCAGCCGGGCGCCTGGCGGCGAATTTCCTGAATCACGAAGGCGAAGGCGCGGGCGCCGCCGAGGTTGTCGTCGTCGCGGTTGACGCTGGTAATCACGGCGTGCTGAAGACCGAGGGAAGCGACGGCCTGAGCGACGCGGTGGGGCTCGTCGAAGTCGATAGGCTCGGGACGGCCCTTGGGCACGGCGCAAAAGCCGCAGCGGCGGGTGCACAGGTTGCCGAGCATCATGAAGGTAGCGGTCTTATGGTGCCAGCACTCGCCAATGTTGGGGCAGTGGGCGCTCTCGCAGACGGTGTGGAGTGAAAGTGACCGGGCGAGGCGCTTGAGATCGTGGTAGTTTTCGCCCATGGGCGCGCGCGCCTTGAGCCACTCCGGCTTGGGAGCGGGTATGCGGCGCGCAGGCTCGATCTGCACGAGTTCCATCATCTAAACCGGCTCAATCACCTAAACCATTGTAGCGGCAGAGAAAGCCGGGCGCGGTGGAAGCGGGCCGGAGCGGCTTGAATTTCTTGAGCATGCGGCCAAAACCTTTCCCGGAAAATGCGCATCTTTCTGGCTATGCCCTTGCCGGCTCGAGCGGGGGAGGTGCGGGCAATCAGGGCGCGCGAAGAGGAGAGGAGATTTCCATGAGGGCAGACCGTCCGTTGATTGGCGCGGTTCTTTTTCTGGGGTCGGGATTGGCCCTGATTATCGGGTACTGCCACGGGACAACTGGGTTCAGCGCCGCCTATCCCTTTTCCGGGTCGATGCTACATGTCGAAATGACTACAACCGGGCCGGGTGTTCTAGGCGGACTTGCGTTGATGGTGATTGGCGCTCTTTTCCTGGTTTGGTCGTTTCTCGCCGCTTTGGTGAGCGTGTTCACGTGGAACGAGCCGTCGAGGCTGTCCAGGGAACGTGCGGCGGAGCGGTACTCGGTGGTGCCGGCCGAAGACGGCGCATTGCCGGCGAACGAAGAGATCACCGAAGAACGGCATCATTTCTGGTCGCGGCCCTCCACACGAAGCCACATTTGATGCGCAGCCGCATCTGGGGCCGGACGCAAAGCAGAAACCGGATCGGCAATTTCCGCGTTTGCAGAAGTAGCGGCTGCTCTCAGCGCAGCCTGGAGCGCACCTCAGTGCGGATCAGATAGAGAAAGAAAACCAGATTCAGCAGTCCCTGGACCAGCGCAGGGGCGACGTGTCGGCTCGAAAAGATCCAGAGATTGTAGGCAGCGAGCAGGGCGACAGCGGCCAGAGCCAGCGCCCACGCCCAGCGAAAGAGCATGAGCAGTCCTGCGCAGGCGGCGATGAACAAAGCAGAAAAGACAAGGTAGAGGGGCGGATAACGTCCCCCGGCAGCCACGCCGAGAATGATGGTTCCCGCCAGCAGCAGAAGATAGAGTGCAATGGCGGCGACGCCGGGCAGCGGTATGCGCGGACGCGAGGGTTCCGGAGCACCGGGGCTGCCGGGCTGACGGCCATCCGCAGGCTCGCGGTTTGTGCGGGAATGTGCGTTGCTTGTTTCGCCGGTCATAGGGTGCGCAGGTAGGCCAGGAGATCCTGGAGTTGCTGGTCGTCGAGCGGCGTAGCCGGCATCATGCCGCGGCCGTGGAGAATCACCGCGGTGAGGCGCTCGTCCGTAGGCGGCGCGCCAGAAGGCATGGCTCTGACCTTGGTGATGGCCTGCAGGCCGGGGCCGTTGAGCGGGTGGGTAGTGGTGGCGTTGTGGCAGCGCGCGCAATTCTGTTGGTAGACAGCTGCGCCTCGGGTTTCCTGGGGGGTCCACTCGGAGGAGGGTTTGGAGGGCGGCAGCGATTGGCAGCCGGCGAGGGCGAGCGCCGCTGCGCAGACGGGAAAGGAGCAGAGACGATTGAAGCCGGCGCGGAGGTGCATTCCCTTCCGATGATACAAAGTGGAGGGCGCGAGGGCTAGTCGGCCGCGTAGATGGCTTCGGCGATGCGATCGATGGCCTGGGCCTCGGCTTCCGATCCCGGGCGGCGGCCGTTGATGAGGATGGAAAAGGCAAGGCGCTGGCCGCTGGCCGCAGTAAGGTAGCCGGAAAGCGTATTGACTTCATTCAGAGTTCCGGTTTTGGCCCACATTTTGCCCTTGAGGGGTGAGTTGGTGAAGCGGCCCTCAAGCGTGCCGTCGACGCCGGCGATGGGTAAGGTATTGCGCCAGTCCTCTCCCCATGGCTGCTTGGCAGCGTAAACCAGCAGGTGGGTGAAGGCGCGGGGCGCGATCTGGTCTTCCGGGCTCATGCCGGAGCCGTCGAAGAGAAAAAAGTCCTGATCGTCGATGCCGGCGTTGGTGAGGAACTGGCGCACCACCCGCGTGCCCTCTTCAAAGCTGCCGTCGGCGCCCTCGAGCTTGCCCAGCAGGCGCAGGAGCAGCTCGGCATGGAGGTTCTGGCTGGTCTTGTTGATGATGGCGATGTCCTCGGCGACAGGGACGGAAATGCGCGCGGCGAGAACGCGGCGACTGGTGAGCGGCGCGGCCACGGTGGCAAGCGTGGAAGGTTGGAGATCCACGGGTATCTCGCGCGCGCCCACAAAGTTGCCGTCGCCATTGGAGAAGCGATGCCGCGACTCGGCCGCTCCGGAGACAGTGATGCCGCGGGCAAGCAAAGCGTCCTTGAATGCCTCAGCGGTGAATTGCGCAGGATCGTCGATGGCGAGGCCCACGTGCAGGCCGCCGGGCGGCGCGGTGCCCCAGGCGCGAACCATCATTGAGCCGGGCAGGCGTTCGATGCCGGGATGCGCGGGCTGACCCGGGGGCGCGGGTGTCATGGTGTTGTTGAGGGTGTAGTATTCAACGTCCGGCACCCATGAGCCTTGAGTCACGTTGGGAGCGGAAGGATCGGGAAGGATGGCGAGGCCGGCGGCGTTGTCGTTGAAAGTGAGCGCGGAGACAGGCGCACCGTAGGCCCATTGGAGATCGTCCCAACCCCAGCCCTGGCCATAGCGCTCGTCGAGAAAAAAACTGTCGTCGCCGATGACGTCGCCCTCGATGGTGCGGACGCCTGACTCTTCAACCTGCTGCGCGAGCTGGTCGAGCGGCGCCATGGCGGCGAGATTGGGGTCGACGGGCTTGGGCGGCGCGGGGGGCGGAGCGACATTGGGCGCAGCTTGCGGCGTGCTCTCCGGACCAGGGGCTGCGGGCTCCTGATAGGGATACTGGCGTGCGCTCATGGTGGGGTCGCCGACGCCGAGCAGGATCAGATCGCCGTGCAGCGCGCCAATGGCGTCCACGTCGCCATCGCCGACGACGTAGGTGGTCCAGGTGAGCGTCTCGACGGGAAGAAGCGCGTAGGCAGCCGCGGTGGTGGTGAGTTTGGCGTTGGATGCAGGCGCGAAGAGCTTATCGTCGTTGAGGCCGTAAAGGGTGCGGCCGTCCAGCGTGACCACGCTGATGCCGAAGTCGGCATGGCTGAGTGCGGGATTGGCGAGGATGGTCTGAATGCGCTGGGCGAGCGTGCCTCTCATGGGAGGTGCATGATGCGCGGGATGCGCTTGCGCGTGCGAAAACGTTCCGGAGGCGAAAGCGAAAAACAAAGAAAAAAGAAGAACCGGAAAACGCCGCGGGAAGATCATGCAGGGAGTGTAGCAGTTGGGCTGGAAGGGCAGCGTACCATCGGAGCTGTGAGCCGATGCGTAGCGTAATCACATGGCGGCTGCGGACGCGCACGCTGGAGCTGGGCGCGCGCACGCTGGTGTGCGGCGTGGTGAACATCACGCCAGACTCGTTCAGCGATGGCGGATCTTTCCTGGCTCCGGAGGACGCGGTCGCGCATGCGCTGCGCTTGATCGACGAGGGCGCGGACTTTCTCGATCTGGGCGCAGAAAGCACCCGGCCGGGCTCGCGCGCGGGCTACGCCGAGGCTCTGGTAAGCGCGGAGGAAGAACAGGCGCGGCTTCTGCCCGTGCTCGAAGGAGTTTTAAGGGCTCGGCCCCTCGCAGTGATCTCCGTGGACACTTACAAAGCGGCCACGGCGCGCGTAGCGCTCGCAGCGGGCGCTGAGATTGTGAACGACGTGAGCGGCTTCACGTGGGACCCGGCGCTGGCGCGGGTATGCGCGGAGCGCGGCGCGGGCGTGGTGCTGGCGCACACGCGCGGAGGGCCGGAGGAATGGCGCGCGCAGGCGCAGCTCGCGCCCGATGCGCTGCTCGCGATGGCGCGCGATGGATTGGCGGCGAGCGTGCGCGCAGCGCAAGCGGCTGGAGTTCCGGAAGACGCGATCGTGATCGATCCGGGCTACGGGTTCGGCAAGCGGCTCGACGAGAATTATGCCCTGCTCCGGCGGCAAGGCGAGCTGCTGGCGCTGGGACGGCCGCTGCTCGTGGGCCTGAGCCGCAAATCGTTTCTGGGGCACACGCTGGCGCCGCTATTCGGCGGCGAAGCTGCGCCCGTTGCAGCGCGCGAGACGGCGAGCCTGGCGGCGATGACCGCGGCGATCCTGAACGGCGCGTCGATTGTGCGCGTGCACCAGGTGCGGCCCGCGATGGAAGCAGCGCGGATTGCGGATGCAATCCTGGCGGCGGGTTGATCTTGCGACAAATTTCGCCGGGCTGAGC
The DNA here is from genome assembly GCA_035504495.1 of Occallatibacter sp. Lineage (GTDB taxonomy): Bacteria > Acidobacteriota > Terriglobia > Terriglobales > Acidobacteriaceae > Telmatobacter. Next base: position 42,433 of record DATJRT010000033.1, on the reverse strand, counting down.
TTTGAGGTTTACCCTGGCCTCAGAAGCGGGATCTCCTCCCCACGCACGAGAACCTGTGTGTGGTGACACCGCACCTGGGCCACCAACCTATCCTTGAACGATGCCTCTCTAAATACTGATGCCGACCTTGTAGCGCGGCCAGAGCGAGCGCTCGGCCTCGTGATCGACGGTGGGCTCGCTGTCGCACTCGACTTCAATAACGGTGGCGGGCTGATCGGGCGCGGCCAGGGGAAGGCCAGTAAGGCGGAAGGTGAAATCGCCGTCCTGGGCGAACTCGACCTTCTGCCCGGTTTTGAGCAAGCGCGCGGAGAGAGCTTTCGCCTTGAGCCCGCCGATGGCGACGACCGCTTCGGGCTTGTAGAAATCGAGCCACTCGGCCGCGGGCGTATGGCCGGGCCAGAAGTGCTGGTGCAGATAGAGGGTGTTGCCGCGGCGGGTGTAGATTGCGTTTACGTTGCCGCCGCCCTGGCAGCGGTCGGTGCCATAGATGGCTTTGCCGTTGGTGTTGAGCCAGGCGCCCACTTCGCTCAGGATACGCACCGAATCGGGAGGCACGGAACCGTCGGGCATGGGGCCGATGTTAAGCAGATAATTGCCGCCGCCGTTGGCGCAGGTGCCGAGGTTGGAGACGATCTGCTTGGGCGTCTTCCAGGCGTCGTCGCCGCGGTTGAAGCCCCAACTGTCATTGAGGGTCATGCAGGTTTCCCAGGCGCGGCCCGCCTCCGCAGCCTGAATGTGCTGCTCGGGAGTGGCGAAATCGCCGGGCAGAAGGTTGCGGTTGTTGACGATGATGTCGGGCTGGAGGTTGAAGACCATGGTGTTCATCTTTTCCGATTCCCACTCTTCGGCGTTGAGGGGCCAGGCCACGTCGTACCAGAGCACGTCGATCTTGCCGTAGTTGGTCATCAGCTCGCGGATAAGCCCATGGGTGTAATCGACGAAGCGGCGGCGCGCGGCTTCGTCGGTCTTGCATAGGGCGCCGTCAGGGTGGTGCCAGTCCATGAGCGAGTAATAGAAACCCACGCGGAGACCTTCGGCGCGCGCGGCTTCGACGTACTCGGCAACGAGATCGCGGCCGGGGCCCTGCTGCGCGGCGTTGTAGTCGGTGAGTTTGGTGGCGAAGTTACAGAAGCCCTCGTGGTGCTTGGTGGTCATCACCATATAGCGCTGGCCGGCGCGTTTGGCCAGGCGCGCCCAGTCGCGTGCCGCGTTGGGTTTGGGATGAAAGTGTTTTGCGAGGACCTCGTACTGTGGAATCGGAACGCCTTCCACTTCCTTGGCCCACTCATGCTGGCCGATCACACTGTAAAGGCCCCAGTGGATGAACATGCCGAATTTGGCCGCGTGCCACCATTGCATGCGCTGGTCGCGCGTGGCGGCCTGCTTTTCGTCGGCGGGCGTGGGTCCCGCGGGCGGAACAGCCTGCTGCACGGCCTCCGCGCGGGAAGCGGCAAAAGCCAAGGCGCCGGCGGCGCCGAACTGCTTCAAGAACGACCTTCGCGTGCTTTCTCTCCAATTCATCATTTTCTCCTGACAGGGTGCTGGGAAGCGCCAAGCCGGCCACCTTTCCGTTAGCGTTAACGAGCCGGCGGCGCAAGCCTTCCCGGGCCACTATAACAGAGCAGCCGGCAGAGCATGCATCGGGAGAACCACGGCGGAGCCGATCTCAGTTTGCGCGAGAGCGCCCGGCGATTCAGGGGTGGGTTTCTTCCGCTGTCTGCGCGGGCTGCGAGGGATTGCCGTTGGCGTAGTAGCCATGGCGCGTGACCACGGTGAGCCTGCCGTGGCCGGGCGCACTTGCTTCCACGTGCACCACGCGGTAGCCGCCGAAGCTCGAGGGCCGGGTGGAGCGGTAGGCGACGGTGTACTGATTGCGGATATCGCGCGCGATTTCCGCGGCGATGCTGTTCACATCGTCGAGGGAGCGGGGAAAGTAGGCGAAGCCGCCGGTCTCCTGCGAGAGTCTTTCGAGAGCGTTGCGTGCGTTGGCGGCTTCATCCTTGTCGGAATCGAAGAGCAGGCCGATGGTATAAACCACGGGACCACCGAGGTCCTGCACGCGGCGGATGGCCTGCTGCAAGGTGAGGCGGGACGCATTGTCAGCACCGTCGGTAATGATGAGCAAAACCTGCTTACGGTCCTTTGCGTGTTGAGAAAGCTCGTCGGCCGAGGCTGCCACGGCGTCATACATAGCCGTGGTTCCGCGCGAGTCGAAACGCGCGAGGCCGCGGTCGAGCGCGACGCGGTCGGTGGTGAATCCCTGGTCAAGATATGCGCGGTCAGAGAAGTTCACGATGAAGGCCGCGTCCTGCGGGTTCGAGTCGCGCAGGAGCTCCATCGCAGCGGCGTTGACGGCGGTGCGCTTGTCGCGCATGGAGCCGGAGTTATCGACCAGAATGCCCATGGAGACGGGCATGTCCTGATGCAGAAAGGCGTTGATGGTCTGGGGCACGCCGTCTTCCCAAACGTGAAAGTCGCGCTGACTGAGATCGGTGACGGTCCGGCCTTTCTCATCGAGAACGGTGCAATCGAGGAGCACTTCGTCTACGTTGGCATGAAGGACGTACATGCCGTCCTGGCGCTTGAGCGGTTCGCCGGGCGTCGTCGGCGAGTTGGGATTGCCGGGCACGCGGGCGCCGGGAGCGGGTACGTTGCTTGCGACCGGGGGTGGCTCCGGGTCAGGTGAAGGAATCGGATCGCGATCGACATCGAGATTGGGCTGCAGCTCCGGGCGCGTGGGGTCCTGCATTGCCGCCGAAGAGGACGACTGCATGGGCGCGGCCTGACCGTGCGCGAAAGCGCAGAGCAGGGCGAGGGCCACAAACGGAACGGCGAACGGCGCGACGCGGAGATGGCGGCCGAAAAAGCGCGATCTGGACGGAACCTTCGAGAACATAGCAACAGAGCGGGGAACGACACGTCAATTCAGTTGGATGCAAAGGAACGGTAATGCAGCCAGATGAAGCGCGCCAGGAATCGGTTCGCATCCGGGAGCGGCAAAAGGACGCGGACGCATTTTCGCGCGGAGCCGGCATGCAAGCCGGCCGCGCCGGTTTGCGTGGCCTGCAACCTCAGTGCAGGCGGAAGTCCACCTCGACGATCATCTGCACGGCCACAGGACGCCCCTGATAGACAGCCGGCCTGAACCGATACTGGCGGACGGCTTCCACGGCTTTTTCATCCAGGCCCATGCCCAGGTGGCGAGCCACATGCACATCCTGCGGGTAGCCCTGAGCGTCGACGATCAGCTGAATGGAGACGGTGCCCTGAAAGTTCTGCTGGCGCGCCGCCTCAGTAAACTCCGGCTCGACGGAATGAATGAGGACGGGTGCGCTGACGCCGCCGCCGACGCTCATCACGCCGCCGCCGTAACCGCCGCCGCTACCGGCGCCCACTCCGGTGCCCTGGCTCGAGCCGATGCCGCCGCCAATGCCGTGGCCAAAGCCGGAACCGCTGCCGTTCCCCTGCGAGGCCAGCGCAATCTGCGGCGAGTCAGGCATGCCGAGATTGGGCATAGCGGTGTTGCTGGGCATTCTCACCTGCATGGTGGGTTCCGCGGCCAGTTTGGGGTTGGACACGCGAACAATCTGCGGAGGCAGCATGCGGATGCGCGCGACCCTGGGGAGGCGCCCGCGCGTAGGCTCAACCAGATGATGCGCACCGCCGCCACCGCCTCCGCCGGCTACTTTAGCCACCGGCATCACCTGCGGCGGCGGCGGAGCGTACAGTGTGAAATTCAACGGAGTCACGGTGGTCTCCGTCTGCACCACTTGCGTATGCGAGGTTAATCCCCACCACAGAATGGCGGTGATGATCACGCCGTGCAGAAAGAAGGAGATGACCTTGGATTTGCGGTCGCGCTTGTAGGCGAGCAGATCGATTCCCTTCCATACCAGCGGATGGGAATCGGCTCCGATGAAAGCGGGAGGCCTGGAGACGAGGCGCGGCTGCGGATTGGGCCAGGCGGCAACTCCATCGAGAGCCTCGAAGGAGTCGAGCGCGAGCGAAGAGCGATTGTAGGTTTCCGAATCCTGCTTGCGGCCGCCGGCATTTCGTCCGAATTGTCTGGCGTTTGCCATTTTCGAATTCCCCGGTCCCGAATTAGCCATAATGTTTACCAGGAACACCCCTTCCCGGTATCCCCCTCTCCTCTATATTGCTAAGACCATCTCTTTCCCTCTTCCGTTGCTTGGAGCTCGAATCATTCGCTTTACCAGATCCCCTTGTCGCTGCCGGTAAGTTTTTGTCCAACGGCTGCGGCCGTGGCCAGCCAGGGTAGCAGGCTGAGCCGCGCGCCACTCGAGAATTCGCCCTTGCCCAGCACGCCGGCGAGTTGGGACGTATACAGCCCGGCCGATTGCGGGAGGATGGGCACGCGGAGAAAGTCGCGGGCGTAATAGATGCGATCGCCCCTGAAGCGCGCGGCATCCAGAACAAATTGCGGCAGATCGAGACCCGCGCCGCGATAGCCCTTGACGTAGTCGGAGACGATGGCGAGGTACGTAGCGGCGCCTTCCCAGATGCCCGCATTGCGCGTGAGCAAACGCAGGTTTTCATAGTCGATGCCGCCGGAGTCGGCCAGCCATGCGGAATCGACGATGTCGCACAAGCGGAAATAAAAGTGGCGGTACATCCGCTGCAGCGTGGAGATGGCAAGACGATCGCATGCCGAGGTGACGCGAAACGGATGTCCGCACAGCATGATGAGACGGATGCGCTCGAGGAGCGAGGAAGCGATGGCCACCTGCTCGCCCGTCTGGCCCAATCGGCCCATGTGAATCTCGACCGCCTCGGGCAGGCCCGGCAGGATGAAATTCCATTTGCAGGCCAGGCGATCGCCCCAGCTGCGCGGCGCCAGCGTGGCGTGGAATCGGTCGCGCATCACGCGGATCACTTCCTCGGGGTGGGCGCTGGTGTAAAGATCGAGATCGCTGCCGAGATCGGGCCAATGGTCGAGCGACTTGATGACGGCGACGGGGTAATCGCGCTCGTCGAAAGCATCGCAGATTTCACCCAGGAAAGTGACGGTGGTGGCGATGCGCGCGCGCTCGGCTGCAAGCGCATCCACGGCCCACTCGGCGCGGGTGGCGTTCTGCTCCGCGCGCATGAGATGCAGAAACACCTCAAGGGCGCGAACGATGACGTGATTGGAACTCGCGAGAGAGACTAGGTCGTCGAACTTCTCGCGCGTCATCTGCGCAAACTGATGGCTTAGCTCCTGGTGCGACGGCGATACGGAAGCGCCGCCGTTGCGCGGCGGCAGAAGAAGGCGCGAAAGGAGAACCATGGACTGATGCGACGGCGATTGGTCGGCGGCTCTGGTCATCTTTTTTTTAAACCCTTCTAAATGACTATTGCTGCGGTTGCGGCTGCGCATTGGGGGAGGGCTGCGGGGGTGCGGCGGGAGCGCTGTCTTCCAGCGCGCTGCCGCGCGGCGTCAGCTCAATGGGGCCGGTCTGGCGGCGGCGCTCGATGCTGTAGATGTCGAGCGCACCATCGACCTTATGGTCGCTTCCGGAGGCAACGGCGAAGAGCGATTTCCCTTCAGCCGCGCTGTCAGTGGCCATACCCACGGGCGCGGCTGCGTCCTGGGCGCGGCGGGCCTTTTCATAAAAGAACTTTGCCGTCTCCAGGTCGCCTTCGCGCTCGGCCACGTAGCCGCGATTGTTGAGGGAGAAGGCGTCAGAGGGGTCGGCGGAGTAAGCGCGGAGAAAATAGTCCTTAGCCGCGGGCCAGTCGTTCTCGTTCTCCGCGAAGACGCCCCGGCGGCTGAGCATGAGTGCGCGCGCGTAGTCGGGGTTGATGTATTGCAGCCGCTCCTGCAGCCGCTTGGCACTGGCCGCAGCCATATCGCTCACCGGTCTTCCCCGCCAGGCGCGATCGACCGCAATGACGACCGGCTCGGAAGAATGCCGGTCCGCGGCGGCGCGGTAATACTTCAGGGCATTCCAGTAGTCGCCCACGGTTTCATTGGCGACGCCGAGGTTGTTCAGGGTGAATGGATCCTGAGGGTCGAGAGACAAGGCCTGCTGGAGCAGCGATAAAGCTTCAAAACCGCGGTCTTCGGCGAGCAGGCGCATGGCTTCCACGTTCATGCGATTGATGCGCATGGGCTGGTTCTGAAGATCGTCGACGGCGGCCATCATGGGCTTGCCCTGAAGGTTCTTGTCGCTGCTCATGTCGATCTGCGCGCCGCAGCCTTGTTCCAAGGCAAGCTGGTAGAAACGCTGCGCGCGATCCAGTTGCCCTTCGAGCTCGGAGATGTAGCCAAGGTTGTTCAGTGTGAAAGGATCGGATGGATCGTACAGATAGGCCTTCAGGAACAAGGACTCGGCGCGGTCATATTGGTGTTTCTGAACTGCCTCAACCCCCTCGCGATTGAGCCGCTGCACCGGGCTGAGCTTGCTGTGCAGAGGAATGTCGATGGTCATGGTATCGCTTGCCCGAGCCGGCGTATAAGCCGGTAAGGCAATGACTGCGAGAACTGCCATCAGTTTTGCTGGTCTAATCACCATTGTGGTCTTTATCATTCCGTTCCGCGCACAGCCGGATGGAGGGTTTCAGAGAGTTAGATGCATCCCCACCGGGGGTGTTGCTCTTCAGGAAAAGGCTCAGGCCACCGGGCGCGGATTTGTGTCATCAAAAAGGTTGTCGGAGAAATCTTCAGAAGCAAGGGTTAAACCGGTATGGAGCGAATTCTCGCAACGGCGCTCGTGGGCTTTGCGCTAACGGCGGGCGTGGCCGCGCACGCACAGCAGGGGCAACCCGCGCCGCAGCCCGCGCCGGGTCAAGCCGTGGATCAGGCGGCAAATCCGGCAACGGATCCCGGGACGAGCCCGGGCACAGAACAGGCAGCGGCGTTGCCCAGCGGGCTAAATGCTATTCCGGCCGCACCCAAGGGAACGAGCACAATCTTCGGCGGCGAAATCAAGAATCTCGATCCCGTGCGGGACCAGCTGACGCTGGCGGTGTATGGGCAGAAGCCGATGAAGATTCTTTTCGACGAGCGCACGCATGTGTATCTGGACGGCAAGCGGATTCCGCTGCGCGAGCTCGCGCGGGAGGACCACGCTTCCGTAGAGACGACGCTCGATGGCACAGGAATCTTCGCAGTGAGCATTCACGAGCTTTCGCACGCGCCGGAGGGCGAGTACAGCGGAAAGGTGATCAGTTACGATCCGGGATCGGGCGAGTTGGCTCTGGACTCAAATGGATCGCGTGATCCGCTGAAGGTGCGCGTGGCGCAGGACGCCACTTTTGCGCGCGAGGGGCAGGATGCCTTTACCGCGACCCGCTCGGGGCCGTGGGACCTGCGCAGCGGATCGCTGATCGCGATTGATTTCGGGTCAGATAACGAGGGTCACGGGGTGACCGATAAGATTACCGTGTATGCTGTGCCGGGAGCGGCATTCGCGTTCAGCGGAAGCATTATTTCACTGAACGTGGGGATGGGGAGGCTGGTGCTGGTGGATCCACGCGACCAGAAAAGCTACGAGATTTCATTCGACTCCGCGCGCACGCCGGCGGCGCTCGGCCTGCATTTGGGCGAACGCGTAAGCGTGAGAGCGGAGTACGACGGAACACGCTACATGGCCAGCGAAATCACGCCGGACTGACGCAACCCGACCGATTGAGAAATACTGAAAGCAGTGGTTCGCCGCCCGCGCGCGGCCGAGGGGGAATGGGTTCGACTAGCAGACGCGACTTTCTCAGGTTGGGCTTTGGTTCCGTATCGGCTTTGGTTCTTGTCGGGGCAGAAGGCAGAAGCAGCGCGGCTGCCGAGCCCGTCTACCGCACGCCGGCGATGATCGACCGCTATATCGATCCTCTGCCCATTCCTGAAAAACTGAAGCCATACCAAACAGGCAAGGACGCCGACTTCTACCACGTACGCATGGTGGAGTTCCGCAAGCAACTGCATTCGCAACTGCCGCCGACCCGGCTGTGGGGTTACGAAGGACAGTACCCGGGACCGACCTTCGAGGCGATGCGCGGACGGCGCGCGGAGGTGCGATGGGAGAACCATCTGCCCCTCGATCCGCTTCTTCCCGTGGACACCCACATTCACGGCGCCATGCCTCCGGCGCCGGCGGTGCGCGTGGTGCCGCATCTGCACGGCTCGCGCACGGCCTCGTACAGCGACGGACTGCCTGAAGGTTGGTTTGTGCCCGGCGCCTCAGTGCGCTATGAATATCCGAACCAACAGCGGGCGGCAACGCTGTGGTATCACGATCACGCCATGGGCATCACCCGGCTGAATGTCTATGCGGGGCTGTCGGGATTCTATCTGCTCCGCGATCAGCAGGAGTTGAGCATGAACCTGCCGTCGGGCGACTATGAGATTCCGCTTTCCTTGCAGGATCGGATACTGGACGACGAGGCGCAGCTGGTCTACGCCCCCGCGCGCGACGACGGTACACCGGTTCCCAAGGGAAGATGGGGGCCGCAGTTCTTCGGCAAGCTGCCCGTGGTGAATGGCGCGCTCTATCCCTATTTGAACGTGGAGCCGCGCCCGTACAGGCTGCGCGTGCTGAATGCGTCCAATTCGCGCTTTTACAACTTGTATCTCAATCTGGCCAGGAATCCGGCGGACATTCCTTCGCTGGTGCGCTTCCACCAGATTGGCAGCGACGGCGGGTTGCTGCAGAAGCCGGTAGAGCTTGAAAGAGTCCTGCTGGCGCCGGCCGAGCGCGCGGACCTGATGGTGGATTTTTCCGGGCTCGAGGGAAAAACCATCACGCTTTCCAACAACGCGGCCGCGCCTTACCCCGGATGGACCCTGCTGCACGCACTGTATCCGCCTTTGCTGGAACTGATGCAGTTTCGCGTAACTCTGCCGAAGAGCGGCACTGGCAAGACGTTCAGCCTGCCGGCGGAGATCGAACTTGAACGGATGAAGGCGAGCGATGCGGTAAAGACGCGCGACTTTGTTCTCTCCGAAAAGATGGATGACAAGGGAAATTCGCTGGGGATGCAGATCAACGGCAAGGGATACGCGGACGCGACGACGGAATTTCCCAAGCTCGGCTCAACGGAGATGTGGCGTTTCATTAACACCACCGACGATACCCACCCAATGCATTTGCATCTGGTGCAGTATCAGATCCTTCAGCGGCGCGGATTCGATTTCGGCACATTTGTCCGGCAGGGAAGTGTCCAGTTTGTGGGAGCGCCGAGGCCGCCGGCGCCGAACGAGGCCGGATGGAAGGATACGGCCATCGTCAATCCGCATGAAGTGCTCACCATCCTGGTTCGTTTTGAGAGCTATACGGGACGCTATGTGTATCACTGCCACATGGCGGAGCACGAAGACAACGACATGATGCGCCCCTTTGAAGTGGTGGCGTGAGCGCACCGGGCCGGTGGCCTCACGCATTTGCCGTGTTCAGTTCTGCCCTCCTAGAGCATTTCTCCTTCTGATGTATACCGAAACCGATACCTTCAAGTGGCGATTTTCCTCAAGAAATCGCCACCTTGCACAAAAATCAAGACCGCTATACCTGAAGGAGAAATGCCTTAAAGCGCTGTTCTTCTCCGCAAAAGGCGATCTTTGCCTCAGAACGGCGATGCTGTCTTCTCGCTGGCAGCGGGCGCAAAGCTCGTCGGCGTGCAGGAGTTATAGCCGAGCGACGAAGTGGAGGCCGGCGTGGGCGGCGTGGGCGGCGTAGCCCAGGGAACGTTGGTGAAATCAAAGAACTCCAGCAGATTGGGCTGTGCGGCATCGCGCGCGGTCAGGTGCGCGGAAGGCCCGATGAAGCGGTTCTCAACGAACTTGATCACCGCGGTGTGATCCATGGGTGTGTGCGAGACGTAATGCTCTCGCGAGAACGGGGAGATGATGATGTTGGGCAGACGGAAGCCGAGCTGCGCCGCGAAGCCGTTCTCATACGCGGCGTCGCCCGCAGTGGCGCCGGGATCGCTGGAGGCCAGATCGCAATGTGTGCTGGGCGTTGTTTGTCCCGGCGGGCAACTGCAATTCGGGTTAGAGCCGCCGGGGAGGCAGGGATAGTAACTGTCCGGGTTGACGGCGATGGTGGAAATGTCCGGGATGGATCCCAGGGATGCATCGGTGTTGGCATTGGAGTGGCCGGGCACCGGGGGCACGTGATCGTACGGACCTCCGCCTTCGTCGTAACTGAAGAAGAAGATGGAATCGGACCAGGAGGTGCTGGCCATGAGCGCATTCACGATCTGCGCCACCTCGGCCTGCCCATAAAGAATGGACTGGCCCGATCCGGGATGCTCGTCGTTGTTACCGTAGCCGGCTTCAATGAAGGCGAAGCTGGGCAGCGCATTATTGGCGAGGTCAGTGTAATACTGCGAGAGCGGTGCGATTTTGTCGGTGTCGATGCAAAAGGAGTTGGTGGAGTCGCCGACCACGCTCGATGGTTGCGTGGGCGGCGTGCAAGTGCCGGTTGTATTGGCGTGCAGATACTGGAAAGAATAAGTAAAGTTTTGGAAATCAGTGGCGGGATAGCGTGAGTCGCCGGTAGTAGGGCAGTCGTCTTCCTCTGCGCAAAGGCCTTCGGAGACGGTGTAATAAATCTTCCACGAAACCTTGGCTTCGTCGAGTTCCTGGAAGATGCTGGGCAAATCGAGCTGAGGCAGATGGTCGTCACCCCCGGGATCTTTCACCAGGCCCTGGGTGGTGCCACCGGAAAAGGTGGCGATGCGATTGTCGATGCTTTTACTCGCAACGGGAGAGAACCAGCGATCGGAGATGGCGAACTGGCTCGCCATGTAGTAGTAGTAATTCAGGAAATCCGGAGCGCCGCCACCCCCACTGGAACCGCCGTAGTAGTAGCCCATGGCGCGCTGGCCGGTGGTGTCACTGAAGCTGCCGGCGCAGCTGCTGGGGTTGGCGATGCAACTGTTGGCGTAGCCCTCCGCGTCGTGAACGAATCCATCCAGAGCCACCGGGCGAGTGGTCGTGAAGTCGTACCGATCCACGTCGCCGTAGCTTGACAGCCAATCGGAGCTCATATCGTCGACGCAGGTACTGGTGAACGGGAACAGCGAATAGGTTGTGCCCTGGTCGTCTTCGTTGCTGATGGTGTTCAGCTTGTCGTCGATGCCGTCGACTTCGTAGTCGTTCCCATCCTGGCCGATGTACATGTTGTTGGCGTGACGATAGGGATTGAGCATACCGAAGTAATTGTCGAAGGTGTGATTCTCCTGGAGCATGAAGATGACGTGATCGACGTCTTGCACGCCGCCCGGCGCGACCACCGTAACCGTAACCGCGGCCGAAACAGTGCCGGCGGATCCTGTGGCCGCGACCGTGTAGGTGGTGGTAGCAGTGGGCGAGACGGCTTGGTTGCCCCCGGCCGCAGGCAGCGAATAGGAGCTTCCGTCGGTGCCCGTAATCGTAACTTGCGTGGCGTTGGTTGCCGTGACGGTGAGCGTGGAGGAATTGCCGCTGGCGATCACAGTAGGATTCGCCGCGATGGTGACGGCGGAGGTGGGCGTGGAGCTGATCAGGACGGAGACGCTGGCCGAAGCCGTACCTCCGGGTCCGGTAGCCGCCGCGGTGTAATTGGTCGTCGCCGTGGGGCTGACGGATTGCGTGCCGCCGTTCGGCTGCAAGGTATAACTGCTTCCGTCACTGCCGGTGACGGTAACAGAGGTGGCATAAGTGGCCACCACGGTCAAAGTACTCGAGCTCCCCGAGGCGATGGAAGACGGAGAGGCTGTGATGGTGACGGTGGGCGCAGGGTTGGGAGTTACGGTAACCACCGCGGTCGCCTTGGCGCTTCCGCCGGGACCGGTAGCCACAGCCGTGTAAGTGGTGGTTGCCGTCGGACTTACTGCCTGCGTGCCGCCGGTTACAGTGAGGTTATAGGAACTGCCATCGGTTCCCGTCACTGTAACCTGGGTTGCATTTGTTGCAGTTACAGTCAAAATTGACGATGCCGACTGGTTAATTGACATGGGATTGGCGGCGATGGTCACGGTGGGCGCGGAGGATGCCGCGACCGTTACCGTAGCCGTAGCTGTTGTCTTGCCCGCAGGGCCGACAGCTACCGCGGTGTAAGTTGTAGTTGCGCTTGGAGTGACCGTCTGCGTTCCGCCGGCGGCCTGCACGGTATAACTGCTGCCATCGCTCCCGGTGAGTGTGACCTGGGTCGCATTCGACACTGCGATCGTCAGGACGGACGAGCCGCCCGGACTCACCGTGGCGGGATTGGCCGTGATGGTAAGCTGCGGAGCACCTTCCTCATTATTGAGTACAGGCGCGGCACAGCCCGAAATCAGCAGTGGCAGCGCGAGCCCGGCCAGGCTCACGCACAGATGACGTGACAGGATTCGGCGAAATTGCACGGGTAACAAGCGGTCCTCCTTTGTGCCGCCCCAAGATCGGCACAGGTCCGCGCGTTTTCACAGAAAGATGAATTGCGCGAGTGGTGAAGCGAATCGGCAAGTTCGATAATTTAGTTCTCGTATGTAAATCGACTAGCGAGTTATGCATTCTTGCAATGCCCCCCCGCCTCTCCGCTTGCGGCCGACGCCGGCAGCAGAGTGTGCGTCGATTATTAGATGAAGGCTTGGCGCAGCATGGATGCTCAGCCGATTGCAGATGGCGGAAGCCGTCACGCGTCACTCTTTTATGCAGCGCGGCATGACGCAGGAGTTAAAGCTACTTAGCGGGATGGCGAGGCCTGCGCGGAGTTAGCGCATATTTAGCCAGGCTGTACGCGAGCAACGGCGCGCCTCAGCGAGGCTCGCGCGGTTCCGTCTTGCTGCCCGCGAATTGCGGCGCAAGGTGATCCAGCCCCGCATAGTGAGCGCCCGATGGGGTTGCGTGCGCGGCCGGAGCTATGGGCCTGGGGCGCGCACCCAAGGCAGCGCGGCCATGCGCGCCGGCGAGAGAGCGCTTGTACCGGTTCAGCTCAAACCAGCGGAGATAGTTGCCGACGACGTTGCTCATGGTCATTTCAACGCTGGCGTTGAAGTTCTGCAACGCCATCTGGCGCTCGAGCTCCGGTGACTGAAGGATGGCAATGAGTTGCTCGGCAAGATGGGCCGGATCGCCCACGCGGTGGAAGCGAATGGCCATGCTTTCGTCGTCGGCCATGCCGCGGAAATCGGGAAGGTCTGCGCAGACGATGGGAATGCCGAATTCACAGGCCTGATGCGCGGGGCCGCTCGATCCGGTGGCCGAGTCATAAGGCATGACCACGACAGAAGTGGATTGATAGAGATCGGGAATTTCTTCCTCGGGGACATAGCCGAGAAATTCGATGGGGAGATGGCTGGGCTGCGCCGCGCGAATCGACTCCCAGTATCCGGCGCGGGTGTGATGATTGGCGCCGGCGACGACGAGCTTCGCTTCAGGAACTCTCTCGACCACCATGGGGAAGGCCTCCATCAGGGTCTCAAGGCGCTTATAGGTTCCCCAGTGGCCAATGGCCAGAATGCGCTTGTGGGGATTGCCGCGCCGCGAGAAATCAGGCGGCGTAGGTGCGGCGGCGAAGATTCCGTGTGTGCCCAGCAGGACATTGCGCGCGGCATACTTGTCTGTGAGGGTGCGATGATAGCCAGGCAAGAGCACGGAGACGGAGTTTGCCTTGAGCAAGGCGCGCGTGGCCAGGTGGGTGCCAAAACGGAAGAGCCGTTCACGGCGCACGCCTGCGGCCGCAAAGTCGACATGCTCGATGATGTGATGCAGCGTGATGTGTGTGAAATAGCCCGCGGCGCGCGTGAGGGCCGGGGCAGAAAGGCCGGCAAACGCAGCGAAAGGATTGGCGGGCGTGGCAAAGGTGGAGAAGACGAGATTGAACCAGACTACATCCGGATCGATTTTGCGAATACTCTTCAACAGGCGCACGGGCGTGCGCGCACTGCCGAATTGCCAGCACCGGGATACGTTGAAGCCGGGCAGCTCCGACTGGGGATCGATGCTGAGCGGGCGCCCTTCCTTATCGGTGGCGAATTCGTAGCCGGACAGTTCGTCGGAGAGAATGGTCAGTTCCACGTCGGGATGGCGCTGCAACTCACGCGCGATGTAATACGCGTATTCGTTCAACTGGCGTCCACTGGGAGGGAATGTCGCTACCAAACAAATTTTCATCGCCGGCTGCCTCTAAAATATGCTGATCTCGAAATAGGGCCGGAGCTGCTCGCTCTGCGCTCCGGAGAAATTGAAGAATGTCTCCTCCTGCATGCCGGCGGAGAAGCGGATGGGATACTCGAGGTCGAGCGGCCCGGAAGAGTCGTTGTAGCGGCGGTGGAACGGCCGCGCGTAGGAAAGAGAAAAACCGTTCTGCACGGCGTCATAGATATGGAATCCGCGCGTACTTGAGTAAGAGCTGTCCACCTGGAGATCCCAGTTGCGGCGCGGCTGGAGATCAAAGCTGGCGGCGGGGCGCAGGTCCTGGGCGATGGCGGTGTTGGGCGGAACGGCGCGCCACGCGCGGAGATCCTCGACCATGGCCCTCACGTTGAGGCGCTCGGAGAAGCGGTGCTCCAGGCCGATATAGGAAGAGGTGTAGTAGTTCTGGTAGTTAACGGGTTTAAAGAGCTGGTCGGTCGCGCCCCAGCCGGTGACGAGAGCGGTGCGCCCCCACGGCGAGCCGACACGAAAGTCAATGGCTCCCGTGGTGGCCGTGGAACGCATGCCGCTGATGTTGCTGTCAGTGAATGGACCGGCCTCGCGAATGAGATAGCCGCTGAAAGAGAGCGCGTTGAAGAATGAGCTCGAGGAGCCGTACACGAACTCGCGCAGGAGATTCTGGTTCATCTCCACGGGCGAGAGCGAGTCGCGACGGATGGTGCCCTGAATCCCGCCGTCAAAAGTAAGCGAGCTGTCTCCGAAATGGATGGTCGGGTTCAGGCCGAAGTTCATGGTGTAGTCAGTGGTGTTGCGATTGACGATGGAGTTGGTTGCGGGCACGGAGATGAGGCCGCGGGCGTTGCGAAGCTGGAAGAATCCGCTGGCCGTGGGCAGATACGGCAAGTGCAGGTGGTAGGCGTCAGTCCATTGGGTCTGGATTGAGGAGCGCGGCGTCGGAAGCAGAGACGTGTCTGAGGGAGGAATGGCGAAGCCGGCGTCGAGTTTCGAATCGAGTACGTAAACGGTGGTGTCTTCGTAGATGGGGTCGATGGAGAAATCGGAGAGCACGCTCAGCGTGGGGTTCACGCGCAAACCCTCGTCGGCGGCGGCTGAGAGCATGCTTTGCTCGGCAGTGGCGTCGTCGCCTTCTGCATTCGAGGCCTGCGCGAAAGAGGTCAGCGCCCGCGCACCTCGGTGCTCCTGGCGGAAGACGTTGGCTTCCGCCATGAGGTACTGGTAGCTGGGCGCGCTGTCGGCGGCCGAGGCGTTGACGGCGGCGAGCTCGGCCTGGGCGCGTGCGGTATCTCCCTGGGCGAGATAATTGTCCGCCATGCCGATGCGGACCTCGGCGTCCGGCGCGCCGGCCAGCTTGGCGCGCTCGAGATAAGTCTGCGACAGGTCGTAATCGTGGGTGGAGCGGAAGACGTCTGCGGCAGCGATGAATTGCGTGCCGCTGGGCGGAGCAGCGTCGCCGGCGGCAGCTTCCATCCAGGCCAGAGCGATCTGCCGCTCCGCGTCGGCCGAGTGACCTTGCTGGGCCATGAGCTGCGCTATCGCCAGGCGAACGCCGACGCGTTCATCGCCCGCCAGGTCAAGCGCGCGGCGAAAGCGATCCATGGCGGCATTCTGGTCTCCGAGAGCGCTGAGAGCCTCGCCGGTGGAGACGTAAATCTCACTTTGCTCCAGGTGTGGCTCGGCCGTCGCATTCTGTTCGGCGAGGGTGACATAGTGGAGGGCCTGGCCGCGGTCGTCGAGATTCGCGTAAGTGCGGGCAAGCAGTGCGTAAATTTCAGCGTCCTGCGGAGAGAACTTGGCCGCGGCGTTGAGCGCATCGGCCGCATCGCGAAATTTGCGCTGGCCGAGCAGCGCATTGCCCAGGCCGAGATAGAGCGAACCGTCGTTGGGAGCGAACTTCAAAGCGGCGCGATATTCCTCGCTAGCTTTGGCCAGCATGTCCTCGCTGCCATAAGCGGTGGCGCGGATAAGGTGAATGTCCTTGGAGTCGCCCACAACGCGCTCAGCGAGCTCCGACTCGTGCAAGGCCGCGTGCGGCATGTGCAGATCGAGATCGGCGTAGGCCAGGCCCAGACGGGCCTCTCCGTCCTTCGGCTCACGTTGGAGTGCATCCTCGAAATCTCCCGCAGCGGCTTTGGGCTGGTGCAGATCGTTTTCGACGTAGCCGCGATTAACGTAGGCGGTGACCACGGTGGGGTCGCGCTTGATGGCCTCGGAGAAATCGGCGAGCGCCTGCTCGTCGTGGCCCTCCTGTTTGTGCACATACCCGGCCAGCAGGGGAATGTCGGGCTCCCGCGGCAGCACGTCCATATATCGCGACGTGAGCGCGAGCAGGCCGGCTTCGTCCTGAAGGTGCAGTAGATCGTAACCAAGATAGACGACGACGTCGCGGTCACGCGGCAAAGCCTTGATGGCCTCGCGTCCCGCCTGGGCGGATTCCTGGTAGCGGCCCTGGAAGCTCAGGTAGCGCTCCTTTTCCCGCAGCACCTGGGGCTGATTCTCCATGCCGGCATCCACGCGAGCCAGCCACACCCCGGCGAGCTTGAAGTTGTGCGCCTCGATGCCGGCGTTCATGCCCCCGGCGACGATAAGCGCGTTCTGCGGAGCAATCTGCCATCCTTTGCTGTAGTTGGCCTGCGCTTTGGCGAACTCGCGGCGCGCGGTGTAGAGATCGCCGAGGGCGAGATAGGGGATATACAGCGAAGGATCGACCTGAGCCAGGCGGATGAAGTATTTTTCGGCATCCTGGTCGCGGCCCGCGGCGCGGGAGGCGTAGCCGAGCGAGGTAAGCGCGAAGCGATTCGCGGGATCGATAGCAAGAACGCGCTTGTATGCGGCGATGGCGTCTTCTGTGCGGCCGAGCTTCATGAGCACGTCGCCGTCGAGCTGCAGATCGTCGCGGTTCCCGGCGTCGGCGGCGAGCGCTTCCTTCACATCGGAGAGCGCACCGTCCAGATCGCCCGAGTTCATGCGGATGAGAGCGCGCAGGCGCAGAAACCGGTCGCGATTGGCGGCGGACGCTTCGACGGAGTTGATGGCGGATTGCGCCGATGCAAGCTCCTGCTGCGCATTGCCGTCGTCGCCCAGATTCTTATAGAGCGCCACCAGATCCATGTGCAATTGGATGCCGTAAAGCGGACCCTCGGCGGGCATGGGCGGTAGATTCGCCAGCGCGGCGCGGTATTGATCCACGGCGTCCTGATCGCGCTCTTCCAGCTGGGCAATTTCGCCGCGGACGGCATGCAAACGGTAATCGTCGGCATTGAGACTTTGAGCGCGCGCAAGAAATGGATCGGCGTGCGCGATGGAACCGGCAGCCACCTGTGCCTGAGCCGCGGAGATCTGCAGGACGAGATCGCGCGGCATGGCGTCAGCGGCCTGCGCGTAAAGGCCCGCGGCGTCGCTCGATTTCCCGTCGAGCTGATAGGTGTAAGCAAGTTCGGCAATGACATCGGGTCTGGGATTGCGAATGGATTTGAGCGCGGCAATGGCCTCAGGATACTTGCCGACTTCGCGATAATAGCCGGCGAGCGAGCGCTCTACGTCCGGGTTGTCGGGAGCGCGGCGCCGGGCCATATCGAGATAACGGCTGGCGAGATTCATCTGCTTGAGTTGCTGGTAAGACAGAGCGAGCAGCAGCTCGGAGCGCGCATCGGGCTGCATTCTTTCGGCCTTGTCGAGCGAGTCGATGGCGTCCTTATAGTCCTTCGCGCGCAAATAAATGTCGCCGAGCAGCATCTCGTCATCTCTGCGGCGTGGATCGGCGGCAACGATCTGTTTCAGCATGCTCTCGGCATCCGCGGTGCGGCCGGTGAGGTTCAAGTCCTGGGCAAGGCCGGATTGACCGTCGAGCGACGAAAGATTGAGGCGAAGGCCGTGGCTGTATGCGTCGATGGATTGCTGGAACCGGCCGTCGAGGCGGGCGGCATAGCCGAGCAGAAACCACAACTGGGAGTCATTGGGGGCGGCCTTGGCGGCGCGCTGGGCGTACTCAAGCGCAAGCGCGTGATCGCCGCGCTCCAGCGCCTGTTCGGCGGCCCGCGCCAGGCGCGCGTTCTGAATGTTTGAGCCCCAGCCGAGGGATTGATCCTGAGACTGCGCCGGTTTGGCCTGCGGACTGGTTGCGGAGCCCGGCCCGACCTGATACGTTTGGGCGCCCGCGGCGCACGCAAGCGCGAGGAACACAAAGCCAACCTTGTGGAATGCAAGTCGAGCGATCAAGGGCGGTCACCGAGCCAATTCTCAATGACCGTTTTGATTCCCAAATCGCGCCGAATGTTGGCTACATGAAACCCTTTTCGCGTGCAGTGCATGGGCGCTTCAAGAAAAACGCAAGCAGGATAGTCCATGAAAAGCAACCACTAAGGCCCAGTTGCCAATCGAACGAGTAGCGCGAATGTAAATTTTCGCATTCTCTCTTTTTCAGGGCCGGCGGATTCGTGCGAAAAGTCATGCGCCGGCCAAGCCATCTCTTCTTTGGAAAGAGTTCTTGAGAACAAAGCTAGTGATGAGAGGCGCTCGTGCAAAAAACTGAATTGCCGGAACGCTCGCAACGCCCACTGCCCATGAGCCTGCTGTTGATGGCGGCGCTTACAGTCCATCTTCCCCTGTTGCTGATGAAGTTGCCTTTGAAGTCGTACGACACCAACTTTCATATCTTCTTTGCCTCGCATTACCTTCATCACTGGTGGGATCCCTGGAATCCGAAGTGGTATGCCGGCTTTTCGCAAACCACCTATCCCCCGCTGCCGCAGCAGTGGGTGGCCGTGGTGTCGCACGTGATGGGACTGGAGATGGCGTACATGGCCGTGCAACTGGCGGCCATTCTGCTGCTGGTGGTGGGTGTATACCGGTTCGCCAAGCTGTGGGTGAGCCCGCGCGCGGCGTCCTTCGCGGCGCTGGCCTGCGTGTTCCTGGGATCGGAAAGCTTCCTGGTGTACTCGGCGGGGCAACTGGGAACCACGGCCGCGGCGCCTCTTTACCTGAATGCGCTGCCGTTTCTTTTCGAGTGGGTGAGGCGCGGAAGCGGGCGCTCGTTTATCAAAGCGGTTGCGCTGTTCACAGCGGCCGCAGCGGCGCACCACGCGACCCTGCTGTTTGGATCATTCTTCTTCGCTCTGCCGGTGCTGGCGCTGGCGTTTTTCGACCGCGAAGACGGAAAACGCCTTGCGGCGGGGCCCTTTGTCGGGCGCACGGTAACCATCGTTTTGGTGGTGAGTGCAGCAATTGCCGTGGTGCTGCTGCCCTTCTGGATCGCGCTCATCCACTACCCGGTGACGCAGACGCCGATTCCGCACCCCAGCCGCGCCAATTACATTCTCAGCCCGCAATGGGGCATGAATTATTTTGTGGTGCCGTACGGAGCGCTGATCCTGGCGCTGCCCTTCATCTTCTGGCGCGGAGCAACGGTGGCGCGGCTTCGCCCTCTGCTGCTGGGCTTCTGGGTTGCGTTTCTGCTGGGACTGGGCGGCACCACGCCGGTGGGCCCCATCCTGCTGGGCCGCGCATTCAACGTGCTCACCATGGAGCGTTTCAGCTATTGGGCCACGCTGCTGGCCCTGCCCATCGTGGGTGTGCTCGCGATGGACCTGTGCGAGCGCTTCAGAACGCGCGCCGCCGTCAGCCTGACGATCTTGGCTGCGTTCACTTGTGCGCTGGCCGTGGGATGGACGACATATCACCCGGCCGACGCGGAGGACTTCGACGTACGCCCGGTGGCTGCGTGGCTCAACCGCGATGGGCACGACCAGTACCGTTACGTGACCCTGGGGTTCGGCAACAAAATCTCGCGGCTGGCCATGATGACAGACGCCGGCAGCGTGGACGGCGAGTGGAACTCCGGGCGCATGCTGCCTGAGCTTACGCGCTATGGCGGCGGCGCGCTGACAAGCTCAAAGTATTTCGGCACCGCGGGGCTTGACGCGCTGCGCGCCATGCTGATGCACGCCGACCATTACGGACTGAAGTGGGTTTTTGTGCGCGATGAATACTACGACCCGCTGCTCGCTTTCGCGGGATGGCGGCCGGTCGACCACCTGAACGACGACACCATCACCATCTGGAGCAAGGACGGCGTGCCCCCGGCGCAGCCGTTGAATGCGCCGCAGATTCCCCCGCACTGGCAGGGCGTAATGTGGGGAATCTTTCCCTTCGGAAGCAGCATTGTGGCCATTCTGGTGCTGCTGATTCCGGAAAAGAAACGGCGGACGGCGGAGGCGCGGTATCCGGTGGTGCGCGACGGCGAACTGGGACTGGGGAGGATGGTGTCATGAGCGACGGCGGCATGAACAAGGGCGGATTGCTGGCAGCCATCCTGATGGCGGCAACCATCGCCTTCGTGGTGATGGGCACGATGTGGCCCTCCAAGGCTGCGCTCGCCTATACCGGCGGCCAGGGGTTTGCCAGCTCATCTTCGACACCGGAGGCCGCGGTGCGCAACCTGGGCGATGAGATTCGCGCCTCGGCGTGGCAAAAAGCTTACGACGGCCTGGCCAACAAGGCGCAGTTTACCGAGCAGGAGTTCGAGCACGATCTCAAGGGATATTATCCCAGCCTGCGGACGTATGCGACCCTCGATCACTTCGAAGTGTTTCCGCTGCACGCCTCGGACAACGACGCCGAGGTGCGGCTGAAGCTTTACTGGTCGAGCGTGGTGGGCATATCGGAGAGCACCCGCGACCTGCACGTGGTGCGCGCGGGAGAGCACTGGGAAGCGGAGTGGCCCATCGTGAAGAAGCCGGTGGTGCCGCCGCAGGTGATTCCGGTGAACTATCTGCGCTGGGACGTGATCTATCGCGGACCCGGCGACGACTGGGGCGCGCAGGACGTGGAAGCGCCGCATGTCCGCATCGTGGACATGCGGCCGGTGCAGCGCGCCGAAGGCGTGGTCATTCTGGGCGAGCTTTTGAACGAGGATGTGGTGCCCGCTTACGTGTCGGTGAATGCCACGCTGATCGGCAAGAACCAGGCGCCGATCGCCACCGAGGGCAGCTTCGACAAGATCTCGCACCTGTTGCTGCCTAAGCAGGTGACGCCGTTTCTCATCAACTTTCCCAATGCCTCGCTGGCCGACGTGGGCAGCGTGCGCATGACGCCGTTCTCCACCCTGGTGCCGGCCTCGGCCGACCCGGTCATCGAGATCGACAATGAAAAGCTGAATCCCGCGCCGGATGCCTCGCTTACCGGGCAGGTGATCAACCAGAGCGGCCAGGTGGTGAACGTGGCCCATGTGCTGGGGACGTTCTACGACAGCACCGGACACGTGGTGTGGATTGCCGATGAGTACCTGGACCGCGCCCTTTTGCCGCAGACGCCCGAGTCTTTCAACATTCATATTCCTGAAGACCTGGCACGCCAGATTTCGAGCGAACGGACCATCGTTTCCACTTACAGCTCCGGAGGCACGGTGTGAGACGCGGATGGGCAATCCTGCTGAGCGGCTTGGCCGGTCTCGCGGCGCAGCCGGTATTGGCGCAGGGCAGCGAACTGAGCCTGCCGGCGACCGTGGAGGCGGGCAGCGCGTTCTCCATCGGGACCACGGGCAGCGGACAGGGAACTCTCTACATCGCCGGCCTGGGCCAGGTGATCAAGCGGGATGTTGAACTGGGAAAGACGGCGTGGTTCCCCGCAGGGTCGCTGTATGACGCGGGCCGGTATGTGGTGATTCTCGCCGCCAACGGCAACAGCGAAAGTGGAACGCTCGACGTAACGCCGCAGACCAAGCCTGCCGATCTGAGCTTCCTGGCCAGGCCCTCCCGTCTTCCCATCGGACTGCGCGATGGCATTACCGGAGCGGTGTACGTGTTTGACGCGTACAAAAACCTGATCACCGCGCCCACGCCGGTTTCGTTCGCGCTCTCAAGCCCCTCGGGCGCCGAACAAACTCGCAGCGTCGCCACCACGGAGGGTGCTGCGTGGACGTCGATGGATTCGACGGCGAAACAGGGCGCGGATAAATTCGTGGCGGAGGCCGGAGACGTTACCAGTGTTCGTGTGATCGGCCAGGTGCCCGGCGATCCCTGCGGCCTGGAGATGACCGCCAAGCCGGACGGCGACAAAGTTGCGCTCGCGACCGATCCCGTGCGCGACTGCAGCGGCAACGCGGTGCCGGACGGAACCATTGTGACGTTTACGGAGACCTACGGCGACATGCAATCGACCGTGGACGTGCCTCTGAAGCGCGATATCGCGTCAGTGGAGATGCCGTCCCATAACGGCGCGACGATCTCGGTGGCGAGCGGCGTCATTCTGGGAAATCAGATCCGGTGGGGAAAATGACAAGATTCAAAGCCATTGTGATGGTTTGCGCGCTCGCCGGGCCGCCGGCGGCGGGGGTAGCCGTGGCGCAGGCAACGGTGAAGATTGAGCCGGCAAGCGTGCAGGGTCCGCGCCCCCTGGCGGAACAGACCGCGCAGGCCGTAATCCGCGACTATCTCCAGTCCTGGCAGAGCCTGAGCGCGGCGCTCAACGAGAATCGCGTCGATCTGCTCAACGCCGATTTTGTGGGCGATGCCCGCGACAAGCTTGCCGCAGCCATCCGCGACCAGTCGCAAATGGCGGTACGCACGCACTATCAGGACCGCGCGCACGACGTGCAGATTGTTTTCTATTCGCCCGAGGGGCTTTCGATCGAGCTCACGGACACGGTGGATTACGACGTGCAACTGATGGATCACGACAAGCCCATGGGAACGCGGCACATGCACGCGCGTTATCTCGTCGTCCTTACGCCCTCGGAGTTGCGCTGGAGGGTGCGGATCCTGCAGGCGGAAGCGAGCTGATTTGCATCTCAAGAAACAGGGCCCGCTGCACGAAGTGGAAGAACCGGCGGCAACAGCAAGGGGAAATAAAGAAGCAAGTTTGATAGACCCGAGCCTACTTTATCAGGAGTTGACTATGGTTTCAGTTGTTGTTCCCATTTATAACGAAGAGGAACTGATTGTACGTTTTCACGAAGCTGTTGCCAGCGTACTCAAAGATGTGGTGAACGAATGGGAAGTCGTCTACGTCAATGACGGCTCCAGCGATTCCTCTCTGGACTTACTCAAGGGGCTGCAGGAGGTCGATCCGCACGTGGTGGTAGTCGAGCTTTCGCGCAACTGGGGCCACATGGGAGCGATTTCAGCCGGCCTGGCTACGGCACGCGGCCGAGCCGTGATTCTGATGGACGGAGACTTCCAGGATCCGCCCGAAGTGTTGCCGGAACTGATCGACGCATGGCGCGACGGCGCCGAGGTGGTAGCGGCCGTGCGCAGGAGCCGGCAGGAGAGCCGGAAGATCCTGGCGTTCTTGTTCCCCCTCTTCTATCGCGTGCTCGGGACCCTTTCCGACTATCCGATTCCGTTGAACGCGGGCATCTTTAGCCTGATGGACCGGAAGGCCGTCGACTCGGTGCTCGCCTTGGGCGAGAAGAACCGCTATTTGCCGGGACTGCGCGCCTGGGTGGGCTACAAGAATTCCATCGTCTATTACGACCGGCAGGACCGCGCCGGCGGCGACGGCAAGCTCTCGTTCATGAGCCGGATCAAATATGCAATGGACGCGATCACCAGCTTCAGCTACAAGCCGCTGCGCTTGAGCTTCGCGCTGTTCGGCCTTTCCGGCTCGGCAGCCGTGCTGATGATGCTCATGATGCTGGCCGTGAAAAGCCCCGTGACCGTTGCCGCGCTGGGCGTGACGGGCGCGATTTTCTTCGTGGGCAGCCTTTTGCTTCTTTCGCTGGGCGTGCTGGGCGAGTACGTGGGCCGCGTGTACGACGAGGTGCGCAACCGGCCTCTTTCCTTGATCAGCCAGGTACACCGGAAGCAGGTGCAGATTCCCACGCAGGTGGGCATGCTTGCGGTGCAGAACGGCAGCTTCACCATTCCGGCGGAAGGCTTCCCCAACAGGGAAGTGACGAGGGCTGCATAGCCGAAGGGATTTCTCCGCTCTGGTAACGGAGAAGTCCCCGTGCGTGAGTTCACCGCAGATCGCCAGGCAAACACAAATCGGGGTTTGCCAAGCGCGCAGGAGCGCGTGGCGCCCAGCGCGCTCCTGCAGCGGAGAGCTTCCCCTTTAAAGCTTGTTCTGCGACGGGCCGGACACGGCCGCTGCCGCGGAGTTGAGCGGTGCCGGTTGCCGCCCCGAGCCGCAATCGGGAACGCCGCGCTCGATCGCGGAACCCTCTTCGTAATCGTTCCAGGTTTCGATCATGATAAAAGGAATGGGCTGGTCGGGAGAAAATTCCCTGCGCCAGAAGTTGAAGGTGTCGGTAAAAGTCTGGCCGCAGCGCGCGGAGATTCGCCGGTTGAGGCTCCAGGAAGCTCTACTGTCATTGAAACTTGCCCATGCGCCGCCAACGATGATCTTGTCAGGATATTTCGACTTCATGGTGGCGTAGAAGTTGCTCAGGTATTCCTGGCCCCAGTTGCTGCCGTCCGCCGACCATCCCTGCGCGCCGGGATTGATCCACGCGTAAAACCCGTCGAACGCGGCGGCATCGGCGCCGGGCAGGTTTTCCTGAATGAGCAGCGGCGCGGGCTTCCACTGGTTCACCAGCGCCCGGATCTTGCTCCAGTCGGTGTGTCCTCCCTTGGGAAAGATGAAAATCACAGGCCTGCCTTCGTAGGTGAGATAAGCCTGATGGCCCGGCGCCTTGGGCGTCAGATAGGTGTCGTGAAACATGGTGAAGTCGGCGAGGGCCTCGTCGGTTGCGTCGTCTTCGTCGCTGGTCTCGTCGTACATCATGGCCACGTGAAAATGATTTTTCTCCGCCTCCTGCTGCATGAGCGCATAGCTCTGGTCGATGAAGGGCTCGCGATCCCCATACCAGTCGACGACAAATGCGGAGATGCCCATGGCCTGCGCGTGGCGGATCTGGCTGTTGATGGTGTCCGGATCGTGGGACGAGTAGCCGACCGAGATGTGCCGGGGATGGCCAAACCAGGCTTCGTAAAGAGCGATCACTTCGGGCGAATTACCCACGGCAACGTGCTCAAGACGCGCTGCCTGCGTAGTTGCGGGAGAAGAACAACCGCGCGCGAGCGAAAGAAGGCAGAAAAGGGCTGTGCAGATACGGAAAAGCATTCTCAGGTAGTTAGAAGCGCGCGGGAATTGCCCGGTTGGTTTGCCCGCGTCACGCATGCGGGAGGCGCCCGTTGGAGCAGCCAGAACGTTCATTTGCGCATCGGAACTAATTGCCGCCGTTTGGGATTGCTGCGCCGATACCGATTCGCGCCCAATCTGTTTATTGAAGATTTCGCATTTGCCGAGTTCCCTCGGGGAGCATAGAAAACGCAGTGGAAGTTGCGACCCACAAGACGAAGTCGTTGCGCGCCCGGATTGTCTCCGGAAGCGTGGTTTTGCTCTCCGGGTCGGGCATGACCATTGCCACCAATCTGCTTTACAACATCGTGGTGGCGCGGTTCCTCGGCCCCAGGGGATTCGGGCAAGCCACGGTGGTTTACACCCTGCTCACGCTGCTTTCGGCGGTGATGCTCTCGCTGCAGATCACCTCCAGCAAGGTGGTGGCGCAGCAAACCACGCTCGAGGGAAAAGCCGCGGTCTACCGCGGATATCACCGCGCGGCATGGGTGCTGGGACTGGCGATTGCGCTGGCGCTCCTGTTTTCCCGCGGCGCCATTTCGAATTATCTGAACCTGCAGGATTCCTCGCTGGTTGCGCTGCTCGCCGTCGGAGTGGGGTTTTACATCCCGCTGGGACCGCGCCGCGGATACGTGCAGGGCACCTATGGATTTCGCGGCCTGGCATTGAACCTGGTGCTCGAGGGTGCGGTTCGCTTGGTTGGATCGTATCTGCTGATTGTGGCCGGCTTCGGCGTGCGTGGAGTGATCGCCGCGAATGCCGCGGCAGTGGTAGCCGCTTACCTTGCCATTCCCTCCCGGCTGGTGGGTCATGCTCCCAATCCCCTTCATTTCCGTTACGCGTTCCGGGAGACGGCGCAGGCCACGGTGTTCTATGCGGGCCAGATGCTCATTGGCAACTGCGGCATTGTGATGGTGAACCATTTCTTCGCCGCGCACGACGCGGGAATCTACGCGGCCGTAGCCATGGTGGGCCGCGTGATCTTCACCATGACCTCGGCGGTGGTGAATACCACATTCCCGCTGGTGGCGGGCACAACCAAAGAGGACCGCAGGGATCTCAGGGTGATCGCCACGTCTCTCATGCTGGTGCTGGGCAGCGGCGCGGGGCTGGCGCTGGCCCTGTGCGTTGCGCCGCCTTGGATATGGACGCACCTGTTCGGCTCTGGGTTCGAGGTCGCGGGCCGCTACAACCTCTCGTATCTGCTTGCGCTTTACGCGTTGGCCATCGTCATCTATTCGCTCAGCGCTGTGATTATCACCTTCGAGATGTCTTACAAGATTGCGAACACCAGCTGGGTGCAGCTTGCTTTCAGCGGCGTGCTGGTCGGCGGCATTTACTGCTTCCATTCCAGTCTGCGGGAAGTGGTGCTGGTGCAGTTGCTTCTGATGGCGGTGCTTCTGGTCCTCGTCGCTGTTCCTTTCCTGGTGAACTCGCTTACCGATGTCGACGATATGCCCATGGTGCTGAGCTGCCGCCCGGTGCAGCTGCTGCGTCGCGTTTCCGAGGACGAAGCGATTGCCGAGTTCCTGAAGAGCGACTTTGCGACGCCGGTCTTCGAAAATTACCAGGCCACGCTGGGCCCGATTGTGGCCGCTCCCGACCTCGGCAATCCCGAGGAGAATGCCGCGCGGCGCGCGCTCTTCTTCCTCCGTCACTTGGCGTTGTGGAAGGAGATTCCGCCGGGAACGGAGTGGTATGAAGTGGCATTGAATCAAGAGGAGCTCAACTACATCCGGGTTTTCCCTCGTGCGCAATGGAGAAAGCTGGCGCGGGGCAATTTCTCGGTGACCACAGTGACGGAGCGGCTGGACGACTACCGCAACGCCCTCGATTCGGCGTTCGTATCGAAGATCGATGCGATTGGAAAGGATTTTCTGCGTGAAGACGTGGAGTTCGGCACCGTAATTCTGATCGGAACCAGCGAAACCGAGCCGATGACCATACTGGACGGCAACCATCGCCTGGTGGCGGCGCTGCTGACTTCGCCAGACAGGCTGGACAAACTGCGATTCCTGTGCGGCCTTTCGCCACGTATGCGGGAGTGCTGCTGGTACAACACCAATCTGCCCAATCTCTTCCGCTATGGCAGAAACATGGTGGCGCACACATGGCGCGATCCCGAAGCGGAGCTGGAGCGCGTGCTCAAGGAGGCGCAGCCGCTGCGCCGAGTCGAAGCGTGAGAACGACGGACGCGATAAACGGAATGAAATTTTTCCAGGTGCGGGCGAAGCGCCGGAATAGAGAGAGTTGATGGAAAAAACAACGACAATGCGAACACGCGCTGTCACGGTGAGAAAGCTTCCCGCGAAGCAGGATGAAGAGGAAGCGAGGGTTTTCCTGCGCGAGACTGAGGAGTGCCTGAGCGGCCGGAGGCCGGCGGTGGTGCTGGACTGCTCCGGAGTACACGGGCTGGGCAAAGACGAGATCTGGGTGATGCTCTGCTGCCTTGAAGAAGCGATGAAACGCAACGGCGATGTGCACCTTGCCGCGGTCCCTCGCGAGGCACGCGCGGCTCTCGATGCCTCCGGGGTGGGGCGCTTGTTCAAGAGCTACGACACAACCGCGGAGGCGATTGCCAGTTTTCAGCAGCCGATCGGGCACGGCATCGCGCCGGATTGCGCGCAGGGCAGCCGGGCTCACACTGCGCGCAGCGCCGCTTGAAACGCGGTCATCTCGATACGGCCGGAAGAATGCCGGGATCGGAGCAAGCAATGAAGAATGTAAGGACAAATGCAGGGAAGATTGTAGCCAGCGCGGTGAACAAACTCACGGTCGGCTGTCTCTCGATGCTGCTGGCGGCGCCGCTGAGTGCGATGGCCGCGCCCTCGCAGCAGCAAAACGCGCAGCCCGCCGCACAAACGCAAAACGGTCCGCCGGCACAGCAACCGGCTGCTCAGGACGCGCAAAGCACAGCCGGCCAAAACGCGCCCGCGCCGGCCGTGGGCACGGCCGCGGCTCCGGCGGAAACCAATGCGGGCATCGCCGCATCCCGGCCCGCGGGCGCCGCGATTGCGCCTGCCAAGCAGAGACGGCGGCGCGCATTTGTCATTCGCGTGGCCGTGATTGTGGGCGCTGCCGTGGCCGTTGGCACGGTTGCGGCGCTTTCCCACGGAAGCTCCAGTGAACCGCCGCGCTAACCAGGGCGCGACAGCGCAGTGAGGGAATCGATGCAAACTGGCAATCGGGACCTTCAAACCAAATGCGTCAGCTTTTCCGGGATCGACGGCGCCGGCAAGAGCACGCAGATTGCCGCTTTAGAGGCACGCATGCAGGAGCTGGGCCTGCGTGTGAGCGTTCTAGCCTTCTGGGATCAGATTGCTACGCTGACCCGGCTCCGCGAGGGCGCGGGACACACGCTTTTCGGCGGCGAAAAGGGCGTGGGCAGGCCGGAGGCGCCAGTGAACCGGCGCGACAAGAACGTGCAGTCGTGGCCGATGAGCTGCGCGCGTCTGGGCCTCTATCTTCTCGACGCGCTTTCTTTGCGGCGAGCGGTGAAGCAGGCGTTGCGCTCGGGCAACGATCTGGTGATCTTCGACCGGCACATTTACGACGAGCTTGCCAACCTGAATCTGCGCAACCCGCTGATGCGCGCCTTCGCGCAAGGATTGATGCGCATCGTACCCAGACCGCAGATCAGCTACTTGCTGGACGCCGACCCGGCGGCGGCGCGTGCGCGCAAACCCGAGTATCCGCTCGAATTTTTGCATGCCAACCGGAAGTCTTATCTTGAACTGAACCGGCTCGTGGGAGGCATGACCGTGATCGCGCCCATGCCGATCGAGCAGGCGAAACGCGAGGTTCTGCGCCATGCCCTCGAAATGCTGCGTGCAGCGGCAGACCAGATGCGCGCGAGCGGCGACCCCGCGGAGCTGGACGGGCGCTTAACCCATACAGCCGCTTCCTGACGCGCGCCGTTGCAGGGGAGTGAACGGTGACGCCTGCCATTGCCGCGACCGCCGGAAGGACGAGCAACAACGGCACGGAAGGCGCGCGTCTTCGCTCTTCGAACTCCTGGCCCCGGCTTTCGCTCTTGCCTGCCGGCAGGCAACGAGTGTTAAGAAATCAGCTTCGCTAGAGGCATCCTAAGCGGCTGAACTCAGGCGTCGATAGATGGCGACGGGATTTCGGAAGAAAATTTCTCGAAGGCAGACAACCGCGCACAGATTGCCCGCATCCGGCAAAAAATTCGCCGCCGCCAAAGGCAGAAATTACCGCCGTGCGAAGCATCCAAGCAGATGGCGGCGCCTGCCGCCGAAGACTCCGGAAAGGCTCACGCCGATGCAATTGAGGTTTGCGAAGAGGTACTGCGCCCTGGTGTTGCTGCTGGCCTGCGCAACGGCGGTGAGCGGAATCGATGCCCATGCCGCCGCTTGCACGACTCAAGCACAAATGTCGGCCACCGATCGCTCCAGCCTGGAAGGCTCGGCGCGCACGGTGCTGGCGCAGGTCGAGAGCGGCGACGAAGCCGGACTGCAGGCGAATACCATCCCCGCCGTGGCCGCGGACTTCAGCGGGATTCGCAATTCGGTCGAGTACCTGCGGCCGCTGGTCGAACGGGCCACAATCACCGTGGATTCGCTCTATCTTCTGGACGCCTCAGACGACCAGGCCGGCGAGGCGCACACGGACTTCTATTGCGGATCGCCGGTGGTGGTGATCCATTTCACCAACCTGCCTCCGGCCGTCTACGCGCTGGCTATCGTGCACGCGACGGGAATCGCGCAGCCCCAGCAGGTTGCGCTGATTCTATCGAAGGCCAACGGGGGCCGATGGATGCTGGCCGGATTCTTTTCGAAACCAATGATCGCAGCCGGACACGACGGGCTTTGGTATTGGATATCGGCGCGCCAATTCGCGCAAACCAAGATGGATTGGGATGCGTGGCTCTACTATCGCATGGCCGCAAATCTTCTCGATCCGCTGGATTTTCTTTCGAGCCCGAATCTGGACAAGCTGGAGCACGAGACCGACCAGGTGAAGCCGGACAATGTACCCGGCGCGCAGCCGCTGCACATCACCACGAACGGCGGAGTGTTTACAGTCACCGCGATCGACACCACGACCGAGCTGGGCGGGCTCGATCTGGACGTTCATTACTCGCCCGATTCGACGCAGGCCACGGAGCTGCGCAATCCGCCGATGGCGCGCGAGCAGGTATCCGCCATCATGGCGGCGTTGCTTGAGTTGCATCCTGAGCTGGCCAAGGCGTTTCACGGGATCTGGGTGCACGCCGACGAAGGCAACACATCCCTCTTTGCCCTGGAATTGCCGATGAACCAGATCCCCACCGGGACCCAGGGGCCGGTTTCGAGTTCGATGGCGCGCTGACGCGTGGCGCGCGAGCTGCATTTCCCTGTCCACCGCACGCTGTTCAGGCCGTGAGCGCGCGATATTCGAAGAACATGCTGAGCCGCCAGCGCAGAATCATGCCGAAAGCAAGAATGAAGAAGAGCCCGCCCGTTTGCTCCATGGTGAGCAGACGGCCAAAGTAGCCGCGGGCGAAGTAGCGGATGGCGAAGAGCACGATCACTACGGCGAAAAACGCGCCGGAGCGCTTCATCATGATGGATTCGCCTGTGCGCTCGAGGCGCGAGGTGAGCAGAAGCGGATAGGCGAGGGCGACGGCGCCCAGAAGAAACGCGATGAGAGCCCAGCTCCAGGGCACGCGAAATGCGGGAACGAGGAACATGGAAAAGCCGGTGGCCATGCCGACCGGCGGGATGAGAATCTTTCTTGCCGTGACGGCGGTACGGCCCTCGCGTACGCGCCACATAAGAATGCCGGTCAAGCCAGCGAGGGCGACCACAGCGGAGACTCCAGGGGAAATAAACATGGCAGACAGGTGCGCATCTCCGGCGCGCGAAACTGACGGAGGCGCATATATCAAGGATAGCGGGAGCGCGGGCGTTGCGTACAGCGCTGCGGCGCCCTGCGTTGGCCGGAATGGAACGAGGAATCCTTCGGATGCTGAAGCCCATTCACTTCCCATCGGCGGCTTTCGTACGGCCTGAAGCCGTTACCCTCCAAGTGAAGCCCTTGACGGTTGCAGGCCGAAGTGCGCAGGTTGTATTCTCGGTTTCGTCAGCGCAGGCGAGAGCACGCGTCGGCGGTGCGGCGGGCGCAGCGGCGCGGTGGAAAGGACCGGAATTCCTGATACTCGACCACTTTCATCTCAAGGGGAAAACAGCGCTGGTGACCGGCTCGTCGCGCGGCTTGGGTGCGGCCATTGCGGTTGCGCTTGCAGAGGCGGGCGCGGACGTGGCCGTGCACGGCTCGAGCATCGCGCCTGAGGCCACGCGGCAAAAAGTAGTCGCCGTGGGGGCACAATCGATCGCGCTGGCGGGAGACGTGGGCGACGCCGAGGTGTGCGCGCGGCTGGTGGAAGAGACGGTACGCGGCCTCGGCACCATCGACATTCTGGTCAACAACGCCGGCATCATCCGCCGCTCGCCCGCGGCCGAGCACTCGGAAGAGGATTGGAAGACGGTGATCGAGGTGAATCTTTCCAGCGTGTTCCGGCTGACGCAACATGCGGGCCGGCACATGCTTGCACGGGGCTCGGGGAAGATCATCAACATTGCCTCTTTGCTGACGTTTCAGGGCGGCATTACGGTGCCGTCGTATGCGGCGGCCAAGGGCGGCGTGGGACAACTGACAAAAGCATTCGCCAACGAGTGGGCGGCGAAGGGCGTGAACGTGAATGCTATCGCGCCGGGTTACATGGAGACGGACAACACAGAGGCGCTCAGAAACAATCCCGAGCGGGCGCGGCAGATTCTGGAGCGGATCCCAGCCGGACGTTGGGGAAAGCCTGAGGACGTGGCCGGGGCGGCGGTGTATCTGGCATCGAGCGCGAGCGATTACGTGCACGGCCATATTCTCGTGGTCGATGGCGGATGGATGAACCGGTGAGCTCAATGTAAACCCAGCGCACCGGAGCCTTTCGAAGGAATCCTGCAGGGAGGTAAAGTGAACCAAAATTCGCGCTCGTTCTCGGCCATGCTCAAAAATCCAAGCGCGTTTCTTCCCGTGGCCATGTCTCTGCTTGCGCTGGTGGTGGTGATTATCCATGTCTCTCTCTTCGGAGCAGCGCGCGAGGCCGATGAGGGCGCGGCCGCGCATATCTGGCAGCTGCTCATGGCCGGCCAACTCCCGGTGCTGGTATTTTTCGCCTTCAGGTGGCTGCCGCGGGCCCCCCGGCCGGCATGCGGCGTGCTCGCGCTTCAATGTGGGGCCGCGCTCTTGTCTCTGGCGCCGGTCTTTCTCCTCAATCTCTAACCAACACGCCGGGGCCATGCGAACGGGCGCCGGAATTTTTCGAGAAGGGGCGATGAACGGGATTGGGGTTAATTACACGGCGACCGACGCCACCCGGGTGACCACGCCCGAGCCGGGCATGCAGCGCCAGGTGCTCGCCTGCAGCCCGCACCTGATGCTGGTGCGGCATACTTTTGAGAAGGGCTGGAGCGGTGCGCGCCACGCCCATCCGCATCATCAAATGGTATACGTGGTGCGTGGCCGCATCGGCTTTGAAGCCAGCGGCAAGCGCTGGGATCTCAAGGCCGGCGACAGCGTGGTGGTGGATGGCGGCGTGGCGCACCGGGCTGAAGCGATGGAAGACTCGGAGGTGCTCGATGTCTTCACGCCGTACCGCGAAGACTACGCCTGAAGAGACGCGCGGATCTTGCTTGAGCGGCGCGGGAGGTTGGGTGAACATGGTTGGGAATCGGTGGGTTGCGATGGGAATGATGGCGCTGGCCGGCGCCAGCCTGGTGAGCGCGCAGGAGCAGGCGGCGACGCCGGTGGGCCCGGCGATCACGGGGCTTGCGCACGTGGCTTTCCGCGTGAGCGATCTGGACAAGGAAATCAACTTCCTGGGCAGACTGGGGTTTGAAGAGGCTTTCGCCAGCGTCAGCGGCGCAAAGACGATGGAGGTATTCGTCAAGGTGAACGACCGGCAGTTCATCGAAGTGTATCCGCAAAGCGATTCGCCGCAGCCGCTGGGCTGGATGCACGCCTGCTACGAAACCAACGATGCCAACGGGCTTGCCGCGCTCTACGCGCAGCGCGGCCTGAAGCCTCCCCCGGTGCGCAAGGCGGGAGCCGGCAACCTGATTTTCGCGCTCAGCGATCCATCCGGGCGAACCACCGAATTCACGCAATACATGCCCGACTCGCGGCACATGCTGGACAAGGGCCAGCACCTGGGCGAGCACCGCGTTTCTGATACGCTGCTGGGGTTCGAATTGCCGGTCTCGAATCTGGCTGCGGAGCGGCAGTTCTACACCAAGCTCGGATTCGAGGCTGAGGACGCTGATAGCAGCGTCCACCTGACCGCGCCGGATGCGCCCGGGCTGCGTATCGTGCTGAACTCAACCGGCTCTAAAGGAGAGCCGGAGATGCTGTTTCCTGTGCCCGACGCGCGCAAGGCCGCCGACCAGTTGCGGCACGCTGGGCTAAAGGTGGAACGGCAGGACAAGCTCGTCTTTGTCCGCGACCCGGACGGCAATTTGTTTGTGCTGCTGGAGACCGGATCGGTCGAAGGACTGCTTGCCCATGCGCCGGAGGTTCGAGCGGAACCAGCCCACTAAGAGCATTTCTCCTTCTGATGTATACCGAAACCGATACCTTCAAGTGGCGATTTTCCCTGGGGGTCCCCGGCGACAGGTCTAGGTCGCTGGGGCGGAAGAAATCGCCACCTTGCACGAAAATCAAGACGGCTATGCCTGAAGGAGAAATGCCTTAAGAGCGCGACGTCTGTTGCTCAGCGGCATGTTCCTGCGCTGCCAGCCAGGAGAGAGCCTTTTCCGGACAGATGTGGCGCGCTTCAATCGCGTCCAGTTCCGGTTCGCTTTCGACGGATGAGGCGATGGTCAGGAAGCAGTCGAGGCAGCGGCTGTTGTAACTGCCGTTCTCGTTTTGCGTGCGATTGTACATAGCGTTCTACCTTCCAGATCCTATCGCGAACTGCTTTTGCGCGGAGTGATGCCCGGCACACAGGGGTTGTAATGCGGGCAGGCGCTAAAGGTCCTCCCCAATTCCTTCTTCCCTAAAGATTCTGCCATTGATCGGGATGCTTGCGCAGATGCCAGCATGGGTCCTGGCCGTCCTGCGGAAAGAGCGCAACCGCGCAGGGAACGGTGACGGGGCCGAGATAATCGTACTCTTCCTTCTGGCCTTTAAGCGGAATGCCCATATAGCGGTTGACGGTGACGGTGGAGGTGGGCGAGCCGCGCAGATGATAGACGGTAAAGTCGACGATGTAGGTGACCAGAAAGCAGGCGGCCATGGAGACGAAGGCGCGGAAGATCCAGCGGCCCAGCAGGCGGAACACGATTCAGCCTCTTTCCGGAAAGCTTGTTCGATCGAAGCATTTCTGATTCTGAAGTGCGACGCCGGTGAACTGCCGGCGCCGCGCCTGCTCCAGAATAGCGCCAAGCTGCGCCGCGGCCTGCGGGTAATTGAGGCCTTCCGGGCGGATATTGGAAACGCAGTTGCGCTCAGCGTCGGTGCGACCGGGCCGCGGGTCAAACGTAACGTAAGCGCCGAGTGAGTCGGGCGAGCTGAGGCCGGGGCGCTCACCGATGAGAATCACGGCGAGCTGCGCGCGGAGGACGAGGCCGATCTCGTCTCCGATGGCGACGCGGCCCTGCTCGACGACCGAAAGCGGCGCGAGACTCCAGTTCTGCAGGCTCGGGAGCAGCTCCTCGAGGAGCGGCGCGGCGTGGCGCTCGACGGCGAGCGCGGAGAGACCGTCGGCCACGATCAAGGCCAGGTCCGGCGTGTTTCCGGGATGCGTCTCGGCGTGCGCAGAAAGTAGCGTGCGGCTGGATTCGCTAAGCGCGCGGCCGAGATCGGGGCGCTGGAGGTAGGTGGCGCGATCGGGCGCGGCCGAGTGCAGGCGCAGGACGGCGCCGCCCAAAAGAGAGCCGAGGGTGCGGGAAAGCGCGGCAGATTCCAGGCGGGCGTGCACGGCATCGCGGGCGAGCGCATGGCAGCGCTCGAAGTCGAGACGGTCGCGCGTGGAGAGGCTGACGCCGGTTCGCCCCAGGCCCACGCGCGCCGAGGTAAAGGCGCGGCCGCTCGTGCGCAGGGTAGCAAAGGCGGGAGAGGATTCCGGAATGCGCCGGGCGATCCCACTCACGCCATCGCTCATACGCTCGCTCGTGCCCTCGCTCATGCTGGGAGCAGCCTTTCCGGATGCTCGGCTTCGAGGGCGAGGCGCGCAAATTCCTCGCCCTGCATCCACGCTTCGAACTCGGGCGCGGGCCTGAGGCCGAGAATGCGGCGCAGATAGAGCGCGTCGTGAAAGCTGGTGCTCTGGTAGTTGAGCATCACATCGTCTGCGCCGGGAACGCCCATGATGTAATTCACGCCGGCCGCGCCCAGCAGCGTGAGCAGCGCGTCCATGTCGTCCTGGTCGGCTTCCGCGTGGTTGGTGTAGCAGACGTCGCAGCCCATGGGCAGACCGAGGAGCTTGCCGCAGAAATGGTCTTCAAGGCCGGCGCGGACGATCTGCTTGCCGTCATACAAATACTCCGGCCCGATGAAGCCGACGACTGTGTTGACGAGCATGGGCTGGAAGCGGCGGGCCACGCCGTAGGCGCGCGCCTCGAGGGTCTGCTGGTCGACCCCCAAACCGCCTGCGCCATAGTGCGCGTTGGCCGAGAGCGCCGAGCCCTGGCCCGTCTCAAAATACATCACGTTCGCGCCCAGCTCACCATCGGCGCAGACGGCGCCGCGATTGAGTTGCCGGACGGCATCGTGCGCCTCCTCAAGGAGAGCGAGAGAAACGCCGAAGCTGCGATTGGCGGCCTCGGTCCCGGCGATCGACTGAAAGAGAAGATCGACGGGCGCGCCCCGCGCCAGCGCAGCCATCTGCGTGGTGATGTGGGCAAGCACGCAGCTCTGCGTAGGGATGCGGAAGCGCTGGCGCAGCGCGTCGACCATGCGCAGAAGCCGCACCGTGTTCTCCGCCGACTCGCCGGCGGGGTTGATGCCGATGACCGCGTCGCCGGAGCCGAGCAAAAGGCCGTCGAGAATGGAGACGGCGATGCCGGCGGGCGAATCCGTGGGGTGGTTGGGCTGCAGCCGCGCGCTCAGGCGGCCGGCCAATCCCACGGTGGTGCGGAAGCGCGTCACCACGCGGATTTTGGCTGCGGCGGCAATCAGGTCCTGCATCCGCATCAGCTTGCTCACCGCCGCGGCCATCTCCGGCGTCAGGCCCGGCGAAAGCCCGGCGATGCGCTCCGGCGTGGCCTCGTCGGAGAGCAGCCACTCGCGCAGCTCGCCCACGGTGAAGGAGCGCACCGGCGCAAAGGCCTCTTGGTCTTGCGTATCGAGGATGAGGCGCGTCACCTCGTCGGTTTCGTAGGGCACCACCTGCTCGTCGCAGAAATGCGCGAGGGGAACGTCGCCCAGCGCGTACTGCGCGGCCACGCGTTCTTCGGCCGACTGCGCCGCGATGCCGGCCAGCACGTCGCCGCTGCGCAGCGGCGTAGCCTTGGCCAGCAGCTCGCGCAGGCCGGCGAAGTTGTAACAGCGGCTGCCGATGGTGTGGGCGAAGGGCATACGGCTGATCCAAGGATAGCCGTAAAGCTACGCGTAGAAACTAGGAATCAGCGCTCACTCAGGAGCGCCGCACCGACGCGGGCTAAAACTTCACGCTGGCGGCGCGGGGCGATATGCCGCTGAGCTCCGCGGCGCGGGCCTCCGCGTACGCGGCCGCGCCGATCAGTGCAGTTCGGCTCTCGAGGATGATGCGCACGGGCATGTGCACCAGCAGTTGGCTAAGGCGGCCTTTGTCGGTGAACGCCTTCATAAAAGTGCCGTCTTTCAGCTTTTCCAGAATGCGCGGGGCGATGCCGCCGCCCACGTAAAGTCCGCCGACGGAGAGCACTTTGAGGGCAAGGTTGCCGGCCTCGGCGCCGTAGGCGGAGACGAACAGGTCGAGGGCCTTCTCGCAGATTTCGCTCTTGGCCGCAAGCGCAAGCTCGGTGATCACCGCGTTGGGATCTTCGTGGGCCATGCGTTCGGCCAGCGCGGCTGGCTCTTCCACGCCGCGCACCTCGCGCAGGAACTCGTAGCAATTGGTCAGGCCCTGGCCGCTGACCACGCGTTCAAAGCTGATGCGCCCGTTGTATTTCCTTATGAGGAAACGGAGCAAGTCGATCTCATCTTCGTTACGCGGGGCAAAATCGGAGTGGCCGCCTTCGGAGGGGTAGGGCACGTAGTCGCGGCCGTCCCAGATGAGCAGCGCCTCGCCCAGCCCGGTGCCGGCGGAGATGAGGGCGCGGTTGCCGATCTGGCGGGCGTCGCCTTCGCTTAGCGTGTAGATTTGATCGGCGCCGAGCTCGGAGATGCCGTAGCCGTTGGCCTGAAGATCGTTGATCAGGAAGACGTAGTCAATCTTGAGATTGGCGGCCAGTTCGCGGCTGTCCAGCGTCCACGGCAGGTTGGTCAGGCGCAGGCGGCCCTCCCGCACCGGGCCGGGCACGCCGAAGCAGGCGGCAAAGACTTTTTCCGTGACGATGAATTCGCTGACGATCTCTTCCAGGCCCGAATATTCTTTGGCCGGATATTGCCGATCGCGGGTATGCTTCAGTTCGCCGTCCGTAAAGTCGAAGAGCGCCAGGTGGACCTTGGTGCCGCCGACATCGCCCGCAAGAATCATCCTTCCCTCTCAACAGCGCCAAAACCGAAACCGCCCATACCCTTTTCGTTGGGGGCGGGCAGCAGTGAGGCCGCAGCCTTGTCCAGAAGCAAGGTCAGTATACCGCCCGCAGGTGCGATGAACTGGCTGGGCAGGCGCTCGGGATCGCGCGGGCCCAGCATCGCTTCCT
The DNA here is from genome assembly GCA_035504495.1 of Occallatibacter sp. Classification (GTDB taxonomy): domain Bacteria; phylum Acidobacteriota; class Terriglobia; order Terriglobales; family Acidobacteriaceae; genus Telmatobacter. The sequence goes on along the minus strand of DATJRT010000033.1, from coordinate 4,438 downwards.
TGAGAATCTGCGCCTTGTCCGCGCCGGCGATGAGAAAGAAAACGCTTGCGCCCTCGTTGATGACCGGCCGGGTGAGGGTGATGCGCCAGGCGTCCTTGTTCTGGACATGATTGGCGACCACGAGCCGGCTCATCTCCTCAAGCGCGGCCGTGTGCGGAAAGAGCGAGGCGGTGTGGCCGTCAGGGCCCATGCCGAGTGCAATGAGATCGAAGCGGGGCCGCTCGGCGCCCTCCACGTGAAAGCTCGAGCGCAGCTCCGCCTCGTAGCGCGCAGCGGCAACCACGGGCGCGAGCTCGCCTTCCATGCGATGAATGCGCGCGGCTGCCAGCGGCACGTGGTCGAGCAGGGCCTCGCGCGTCATGCGGTAGTTGGAGTCGGGGTGGTCCGGCGGAACGCAGCGCTCGTCGACCCAGTAAAGATCGAGCTTGTCCCAGGGCATGGCGGCGCGGAAGGGCTGCCCGGCATCGGCGAGCAGCTCGAAAGCCGCCTTGGGCGTGGACCCGCCGCTGATGGCGATGCGCGCCTGCCCGCGCGCTGCGGCTGCCTGCGACGTGACTTCAACAAAGTGCTGCGCGGCGCGCCGGGCAAGAGCGGCCGCGTCGGGCTCGACGAAATATTCGATGCGGAGTTTCTGCGGCATGGGCGCCCTCCGAGTTCTACCTTACACGGGGAGGGCCGGAGAAAGAGCTTTGCGCCTCGAGGGCTTTCAGGATTCCTCTTCGAGCGACTCGAGCATGGAATGCAGCGCGCGTTGCACGCCGGTGGCAGACTGATGCTCGGGCGCAAGGTCGATTGCCGGCGCGCGCATCCAGCGTGACGCGAGGCTCAACTGCCAGTCGTCATTGTCGTGAGCGGGAAGGACGGAGACGTGCCAGTCTCCTTCAAATTCCGGCCGGCCGCCCAGATCCGCCACCGCCTGATAAATCTCGTCGGGAATCTCGCTGCTTCGCTTGTTGATGGTAATCCCCATACGAAAGGAGATTACCGTCCTGCGATTGGAGGAGCAAGGCGGAAAGCAGGCGCAATGGCCCCGAAGTACCCAATCGCGCAAGAGCCCGGTCTTCTTGAGGCTCTTCAATCGGGCCGCTGCTGGCTTGCTGGAGCTGGCTCGATCGGGCTGTGGCGGACACAAAGAAAAAACCGGCGGGCGGGTTGAACCTTGCGCCGCCTGCCGGTTTTTCGTATCTAAGATGCCCTGTGGATGTCGGGTCTAATTTATGGTTATGGCATTCGACGGTCGCTGTCGCCTGCCCGGTTACGCACCGTGATGGTGCTCATGCGCGGCGTGCTCGCGCTCGCGGTCCGCTTCGGACCGATCTGTGCTGTTGGCTTCCCGCTGACGCTCCATTTCCCTGTTGGCTTCCTTGCCCGCGTCGCGGGCCGCATCCTTGATATTGCCCCAGGCCTTCTGCACCTTCCCTTTGGCCTGCTGCATGGAGCCTTCCACCTGAGCATCTGTGTCGCCGGTCCACTCGCCCACCTGCCGCTTGGCGCGGCCCGCAGCATCGTTGATTGCGCCTTTCACTCTATCTTTATCCATGACCTTCCACCTCCGTGGATTGGGTTACCTTGAGCGGCCTGCCTTATCGCGCAAGGCGCCGCGCTTACCTTCGCACTCGCACCCGCGCCTCGAACCATGGGTCAGACCACGGGCCTGCGTCCGCTGATCAACTGGATCAGAAGAACCACAAGCGCGATCACAAGCAAAATGTGAATGAATCCTCCCAGCGTGTAGGAAGTGACCACTCCTAACAGCCAGAGGACCAGAAGGATTACAAAGATTGTCCACAGCATGTCTTACCTCGCTATCCGGGCCTCGCCTCTCCCGCTGAGGCTTGGACGCCTGCCTATTGCGCGGGGTTGTTCGCCGCGGAGGGGCCCTTATGAGCGAGCAGCCCCGCCCGGCGGGAAGGCATCTGACGAAAAGGCTTGCGCCGAAGCGGTGCGCCGAAAGGGTATAGAAATTCGATTTGATGCCACCAACTTCGGCCTCGCAGAAAAAAAGCCGCGCGCCCGAATCGAGCAACTGTGAATCGAGCAACTAAAGAGGCTCTCGGTTGCGAGGGTCGCGCAAAAGCAGACGGCTTAAGGCTCGCCAGGGACGGCGGCCAAGAAAGGAGCTGACATGCTGCTTCTGATTATTCTCATCCTTCTGATCTTCGGGTTTGGCTACGGCGGCTACAGGATGGGTCCAGGGTGGGGTTATTACGGCGGCGGCACGGTCAGCGTGCTGCTCATGATCGTAGTGGTGCTTCTGCTGCTGCGCGTGATCTGAACCGCCCGTGGGGAACAAAAGAAAACGCCGCCGGTTCTCCATCGGGAACGGCGGCGCGTTTCTATGCCCGCGGATAGTTTGGCGCGAACGCTAAAAAACTCCGGCCATGTATTCTTCCGCCGGCTGCGGTTTCTCGGCCTTCAATCCGGATTCGGCAAGCACCACCGGCGAGAGCGTAAGCACGGGGCAGTTTGCGTGCGCGAGCACCTTGTACACCACGCCGTGCCGCGTCACCGCGGCAAAGGCCGAAGCGCCCTGCGCGCCCAGCACGATAAGATCGGCCTGCTGCGCGCGGCTCTGATACAGCAGCTCCTCGGTCGGATCGCCCGGCACCACGATGGTCTGGATGGCGATCCTGCCCTGCAAAGCAGCGGGCACGAGCGCGAGCATGTCGGCTTCCAACTGATCGAGGGACCGGCCGGCAAGCAGCCGTGCGCGATCCTGCGGACGAATCACGTGTTGCAGGATGAGGCGGGCGCGATGCTGCGCCGCCAGTTCCGCGGCAAAGCCGGCGACCACGGTGCTCGACTCAAGCAAGCTGGTGGCGCAAAGAATGGTCCGCGTAGCAAACTCGCGATAGGCGCCCTCAACCACCTGCGGTCCGACGATGCAAACAGGCACGCTGGCGCTGCGCAGGACGGCCTCCGCAACCGAGCCCACCAACAGCTTGCCGATGGGGCCGGGAGAATGCGTGCCCATCACGATGCGATCGATCTCCCGCTCGCGGGTGAAGGCGAGAATCTGATCGGCCGGCATTCCCGGACGCACCACCACTTCGCATTTCAGGCCCTCGGCGCGGACGCGCTCTGCCAGCGGCTCCAGTTGATGCTTTTCCGTACGCGCGGCTGCGGCGTAATCGTAGTAGCGCACACCCGAGGTCTCCGATGTGGAAACCACCAGCGTGTCGTAGGCATGAAAGAGAATGAAATCGGCGTCAAACTCCTTTGCCTGTGCCAATGCGAAGGAAAACGCCTTTTCGTTTGCGGGTAATTCGGAAGCAAAGAGAAGGGTGGAGGGTTTTGTCCAGCCCGGCTTGAGTACCACTGCCATGGGAACCTCCTTGTGGTGCGTTCCAAACTATATCGATGGCGACGAACAGTTCGCGGTGACTGGCCGCACAACTCTTTGTGCTCTATCTCACCCGGAAAATCGATCTCACTCGAAAGAAGACCCGATGCGCGGCTTCCGGAACCATTGTCGAACGCTCGCAGCCGAGGTAAACGCCGGGATATCCACAATCCTCCACAGGTACCTTATTGTGTCCTCATTTCAGGAAATTTGTCCAGTTACATCGGGTGGCGCATTTGGCCGAAGACCGAACGTGATCCCAATCACAGCCGAATGGGGTTGGTTGCTGCTCTTCTGGAACTGGATCGCGGAGCCGGCTATGGCATTTTCGGAAATGGTGTAGACCGAAGCCTTGCACTCAAGTGGCGTTTTCCTCAAGAAAAGGCCATATTCGAGACTTCAAAAAGTCTGCGTGTATTCCGAAAATGCTCTAACTCTCAGGCCCGCGGCCGGGTGGGGGTCCTATGCAGCCAATGCACAACATTCCTGCGCGGGGCGGGATCAACTACGACGAGTCTCCGTTTCTTGCCATCTGGGAGGTTACGCAATCCTGCGACCTGGCCTGCAAACATTGCCGCGCCGCCGCGCAGCCGATTCCGCATCCCGACCAGTTGACCAACACCGAAGCCAAGGCGCTGATCGACCAGATCGCCGCAATGCATGTGCCCATTTTTGTCTTTACCGGAGGCGATCCCTTGAAGCGCGTGGATGTGTTCGAGCTGATCCGCTATGCCGCCGACAAGGGCGTGCACGTGGCCCTTACCCCGAGCGCAACGCCGCTGCTGACGCGTGAAGCCGTCTTCAAGCTCAAAGCGGCGGGACTGGTGCGGCTGGGCATCTCGCTGGACGGTTCGACCCCCGAGATTCATGATGCCTTCCGCGGGCTGCCGGGCGCGTGGGCGCGCACCATCCAGGCCATCGAATGGGCCAACGAGGCCGGAATTCCCATCCAGGTGCATACCACCATCAGCCGGCACAATGCGCGCGACCTGGACAGCCTGTGCGCCCTCTTCGAGAAGCTGGCCATCGTGATGTGGAACGTGTTTTTCCTGGTACCCGTAGGACGCGGCCAGTTGAACGACCTGCTCAGCGGCG
>DATJRT010000032.1:0-17931 GCA_035504495.1 Occallatibacter sp. | reverse complement strand
TCGTTTTCTGCGTCCAGAATGCCGTCAGAGACAAAGACGATGGCGTCGCCGGGCTGGGTGGCCACGTTGAATTCCTCGTAGGTCACGTCGGGGAACATGCCCAGGGGAAAGCCTTCGGCCTTGACGGTGAGCGACTGGCCGGCGCGGCAGAAGATGGGCTGGACGGCGCCGGAGTTGGCCACCTGCAGGGTCTGGTTCTCGTCGTTCCAGAGCGCGAAGAGCAGAGTGACGTATTGCGAGTCGAGCTTGCGCTCCTGCAGTGCGTCATTGAGATGGGCCAGCATCTGCGCGGGACCAAGCTGCTGCTGCGCGGCGGAGCGCATGATGCCGCTGACGAGCGCGGCGAAAAGCGCCGCAGGGGCGGCTTTGCCGCTGACGTCACCCAGCACAATGGCGGTGCGATTCGGCCCGTAGTCAATGAAGTCGTAAAGATCACCGCCGATGGAGCGCGCGGGAAGAAAGCGCACGGCCAGCTCGGCGTGCTCGTGTACGGGCGGCTCCTGCGGCAGCAGCCGGAGCTGGACCTCGCGGGCCATGGCGATATCGCGCTCAAGCTGCCGCTCCTGCGTGCGCACGGCCTGGTAGAGGCGCGCATTTTCAATGGCGATGGCGATTTGCGAGCCCAGCGTGGTGAGCATGCGTTCGTGCTCTTCGTTGAAGAAGCCGGTGCGGGTGTGTTCGAGATCGAGCACGCCGATGACGCGGCCTTTGTAAAACAAGGGAACGATCAGTTCCGAGCGCGTCTCGGGGTTCATTTCGAGGTAGCGCGGATCCTTATGCACATCGGGTACACTGATGGGCCGCCACTCGCGCACGGCCGCGCCCACCAGGCCGCTGTTGATGGGGATGCGGCGCATAGGCGCGTGGGAGTAGCCAAAGCGCCAGGCATAGCGGGTGATGAGCACCTCGCCCTTTTCATCGAGCAGCATGAGGGTGAACATCTGGTAATCGATGAGCCGGCGCAGGAGCTGGCCGATGCGCTCAAGAAGCGGATTGAGTTCGAGGATGGAGGCGAGCTCGACCGCGATCTCGTTGAGCACTTCGAGCGTCTGCGCCTGGCGCGAGACGCGCGCGTAGAGGCGCGCATTCTCGATGGCCTGGGCGATGCGGGAGGCGGTGACGGTGAGCAGGCGCAGGTGCTCGGGGCGAAAGTAGCCAGGTTGCTCGCTCTCGAGATCGATCACGCCGATGAGGCGGTTCTTGGCGATGAGGGGCACGGCGAGCTCCGAACGCACATCAGGATTGGCGGCGATGTAATGCTCCGAGGTGGAGACGTCGTTGAGCAGCAAGGGCTGGCGCGCGAGCGCGACCTGGCCCACAACGCCTTTGCCGAGGGGCACGCGCGTGCGCTCCGTTTGGGGCGTGTGGCCGATCTGGAAGCGCATGCGCAGCTCGTGGGTGCGCTCGTTGAGCAGGAAGATGGCGAAGATGCGGTAGTTGATGACCGCGCGCACCAGCTCGGAGGTGCGGCTGAGCAGGGTCTGCAGATCGAGCGTGGTGTTGAGCGCGTCCGTGAGCTTCATCAGGAAGGCCGCGTCGACGGGTTCAATGCGCGCATTGATGGGATCGAAGGCCGACGGGGCGTCGGGATCGGCGGGGCGATAATCGCCCTCGAGCTCGTGCGGCGCGGGCGTGGATGGAGGGGGGTCGGGCATGGGGAATGATAGCAAGGGACTGAGGGAATGAGGGAACAGAGAACAGAGAACAGAGAACGGGGAACGAGCGAACAAGGGGACGAGGGAACGAGGAAACGAGGGAACAAGGGAACAAGGGGACAAGGGGACGAGGGAGCAAGGGACCGAGGGGACGAGGGAACAGGATCAGGGTTCAGGTTTAGAGTTACGCCTATGGTGCCAGTTGGTTATTTGGCGAAGAGCTCCTGCAGGAAACCGGAAGGTTTTGGTTTGCCTTCCGTTGAAGACGTCTACTCCGTCTCCGGCGATGTAAATGAAGACTTCTCCGATTATATTGGCTCGTGGAAGCACAACGGCTATTGGCTCTTCGATTCGCCGAAAGCCGTCAGGGAGGTCGCCGAAGAGAAATCTGTGGACCTAAGCGGCTCGATGCTCTTCTATTACGAGGTCTACGAGGAGGAGTTTACCGGAAGCCTATGGAGACCTTTTGCGCCATCGTCCGGGATGGCGACGAATGTTGAGGAGCCAGCGCAGAAGAAACTGGAGGGGTATGACGTAGTCACATTTTTCGCCGGGAACTCGCCGGAGTGCTCTCCGCTTTCGTGCAACGGCCTCGCCGATGAGATCAAGGTGAACCGGCATTGCCTGCTGGAAACTCTTAGCGATGCCCGGGAACTCCTGAACGCCGGCCGGTTTTCGGGGGGCGAGCCTGGGCCGTATCGAATCTTTGCAGTGTACTCCGTAGATTGGCCGTGATTCCTAACCCCTGCTCCTTTGGTCCCTCGTTCCCTGGCTTGCTCACTCGGCGCCGAGTTCGCGCAGAATGGCTACCGAGGCTGATGTGCCGATGCGGTTGGCGCCGGCATCGAGCAGGGCGCGCAGATCGTCGAGGGTGCGGATGCCGCCCGCAGCCTTTACCCCGCAGCGCGCGCCGGCTACGCCGCGCATCAGAGCCACGTCGGCCGGGTTGGCGCCGCCGGAGGCGAAGCCGGTGGAGGTGCGGATGAAGTCCGCGCCGGCCTGGATGGCGATCTCGGCAACGCGCAGCTTCTCTTCCATGGTGAGCAGTGAGGTTTCAAGGATGACTTTGAGCAGGGCGCCATGGTGATGCGCGACCCCAACGACAGCGTGGATGGTGTGCTGGACAGCGTGGTGATCTCCGCTCTTGAGGAGGCCGATGGGAATGGCCATATCCAGCTCGCGCACGCCCAGGCGAGCAAGCGAGGCGGCCTCATGGCGCAAGGTGGAGACGAGAGACGCGCCGAAAGGAAAGCCGATGACCGCGCCCACCGGGACGCCGCTGCCGGAGAGCAGGTTGACGGCGGCCGAGGCCCAGACCGGGGTAACCATGGCGCAGGCAAAACGATAGCGTTGGGCTTCCTCGCAAAGGCGTTCGATTTCCGCGCGCGTAGCCTCGGGACGGAGCAGAGTGTGGTCGATGGCGGAAGCGAGGGATTGCCAGTTGGCAAGGGTCTGGGCGGCGAATGCGGCGGCATCGAAGGAGCCGTTGTCAAACTCGAGATCGGATTCCTGGATGGGGGTAATGGCCTTCATGGTTCAAGTTCCTCGCGGTGCGAACCCAGCTCTTCATCGGGCGCCTGGCTGGCTTTTGGGCAATCTCCGGAAGACGAGTATAGTTCACCCCTGCACCCGGGCCAACTGGATAGACGTAAAACCGGGCGGTACGGCGAGGGACCGCCGGCAGGGTACGGAAGTTTGGCCGTCTACTCGCCCGGATTGGACGGCATGAGGCAGATGTCGGGCAGATTGCGGTAGCGCTCGGCGTAGTCCATGCCGTAGCCGATCACAAAAAGATTGGGGATGGAAAAGCCCACGTAGTCGGCATTGATGTTCTCGATGCGGCGGGAGGGCTTGTCGAGCAGCGCGGCGATGCGCAGCGTTTTGGGATGCTGCTGAAGAAAGATCTTGCGCAGGTAGGCGAGCGTAAGGCCGGTGTCGAGGATGTCTTCCACCACCAGGACATTTTTGCCTTCGATGGGCTGGTCGAGATCCTTGATGAGCTTGACCGCGCCGGAGGAGCGTTGCCCGCTGCCGTAGCTGGAGACGGCGACGAAGTCGAAGGTGGCGTCGGCCTGGATGGCGCGGGCCAGATCGGCGAGAAACGGCGCGGCGCCTTTGAGCACACCGATCATCACCAGCCGCTCGCCGTTCAGATCGCGGGTGATCTGAGCGCCCATTTCGGCAACGCGATCGGCTATCTGTTGCCGGGAATAAAGAACCTCGAGTCCCTGACAGGTCATGGTGGCCATGCACCCAGTATCACGCCAATTATCCCGGCTCCGGCCTGTGTAAATCGAGTTTTGAATTCCTGAAGCGCCGGAACGTCTGCCTCGAGCCCCGGGACGGACAGCCCCGTCTATACTGATAGAAGAGATGTATCCCTATATCCATATCGGACACTTCAGCCTTCCTACCTTCGGACTGATGCTGTGGCTGGCTGCGGTGGCGGCTGCGGTTGTGGTGGAGCGCGGTTTCCGGCGGGCACACATCGACGCCGACGCGGTGGGCATTGTGGCGATTACGGTGGTGGCCGGCATTGTGGGCGCCAAACTTTGGCATGTACTGGACACGCCTCAGGATTTTCGCGAACTGGGCTGGCGCGTGCTTTACGATCCGGCCGGCTTTGCCTGGTACGGCGGGCTGACGTTCGGCATTGCCGCCCTGGTATTTCAGGGCTGGCGGGCCAAGATCGGCGCGCTGCGCACGCTGGACCTGGCTGCGCCCGCTGCCGCGGTTGGCTACGGGTTGGGGCGCATCGGCTGCTTTCTTTCCGGCGACGGCTGCTACGGGATTCCCACGAAGCTGCCGTGGGGCATGGCTTTTCCGCACGGCATCGAGCCGACGGTAGTGCGCGTGCATCCGACACCACTTTACGAGATGGCTGCCGGACTCCTTATCGGCTGGTGGCTGTGGCGCAGAGGCGGCAAGCCGCACGCTACCGGGGCGATCCTGGGCCAGTACCTGCTGCTCACCGGCATGGCGCGGTTCCTGGTTGAATTCATCCGCCGCAATCCGAAGGTGCTCTGGGGGCTTTCCAACGCGCAACTGGCCAGCGCCGGTGCGGCGCTTGCCGGCATCGGCATTATTGCCTGGACGGCAAAGCGGCAATCGAAAAGCGCGGAGCCGGTTACCGCTGTGGTGGAGAAACCGGCCTGAGGGCGTGCTGCCGGAGGGGCCAGCCCGCGCTTTTTGCGCCAGATCCGATCAAAACGAGAAACTTGCCTGGAAGCTGATGGCGCGGTTGCCGGGCGTGCCGCTTTGGAAGCCTGGCGCGAGCCCCTGCGACTGGTTGAAGAGGGGCGAGAGCAGAACCCCATTGGGCGGGCTGAGATTGACCATGTTGAAGAGATTGGCTGCGCTCACGACCAACGTGAGATTGTCGCGGCGCGGCGCGGACTCATCCAGGCGCACCGATCCGCTGCCTCCGCTTAGACCGCGCCCGCTCACGCTGCTTCCCGTCTGGTAGGTTTGTCCTTCTGCCGTGGAGGTCACGCGCGGCCCAACGCCAATCACCTTGCTCAGGCGCAGATGAACCACGGCGTTGGCCGGTCCGGTGCCCACGCCATAAGGGACCATACGCTCAGTTGTGCCCTCCGGATCGGTATCGAGACAGCCGTATCGGGTTGCGATGACGTTGGCTGCGCCGCAGACGCCGTAGGTGGGCCGGGCGTTGAACTGGTTGGTCGCCGTGGCGTCGTCGCCGATGGTCAGGTTGTAGGGTGTGCCCGATTGCACCTCCACGAGCGAACTCACGCTGATGCCGAAAGGCGCGCTCCACGATCCGACAAACGTGAGCCGTTGACGATACCCGAAACCGGCGCGTCCGTAATCGATTCCCGGATCCTGGGAGACGGATGGGACGTAGTCGACGCCCTGCGTATCGCTCATGGCCCGGTTGAGCATGTAATTGGCATTCATCACCAGGTGCTTGAGCTGGACATTGGCGGTGAAGATGAGCTGGTTCTGACGGTAAACGCCGCCCGACTGATATTGATAGTTGTCGAGAGCGGGAAGCGGACCGGTGACGGTGTAAGTGGCGACGTCAAAGGCGGGCGCGCTCACGTTGTCAGAAAGATACTGGTGAACGCCGCGGGTATAGAGATAGGTGATATTGGCCATGATCTTCCCGGTGATCTGCCGGTCGACGCCGATGCCCGTCTGCATATCGAGGGCGGCGCGGAAGTGCGGGTCGACGGTTTGGACGGCGGGATAAGAGGAGGGCGCCGTGTTCAGCGCAGAGAGCGGTTCCGGCGCCGACGGATCGAAAAAGTCCGGATCTTCGACCACGTAGCTGAGCTGGTTGACGCCGTTGCGATGGATGGCCTTGATCACGTACGGAGTGCCGGAGTTGGCGCTGAAGAAATTCGGGACCGTGAACCGCTGGTAGAACCATCCGGAGCCGGCGCGAATGACGGTTTTCGGCTGGCTCGCGCTCGCGTGGCGATCGGGGCTCCAGGCGATGGCGAGGCGTGGGGCCCAGTCGGCATGATCGTGGATCCGATTCTGGCCTTCGAGGCGAACTCCGGCGCCGATCATGAAGTTGGGCTTCCAATGCCAGTCATCCTGAAAGAAGAAGGCTCCATCGAAGAGCAGGACGCTGGCCATCGCATTGTTGACGATGGTGCCGGTATAGAGGTCCGGGGTTCCGGACTGATACGCGCCGATGGTATTGAAGGTGTAAGCGCCGTTCGCTCCGGCAGTGGAGTAACTTGAGTCGTCGTAGAGGCGCAGGCGGGCGCCGAAGCGGAGAGTATGCGCGCCGGCGATTGCGGTTGAGTAATTCTGCAGCTCGAAGTTGTTTTGCAGGTCGCGGGCAATGCCCGCGGAGCTGCCTCCACCGCTGAATGCGCCCTCGACCGTGACCGTGGGCGTTCCGCTTGCAGGCACCTGGTCGTTGTAAATGCGGCTCCATTGGAAATGGGTTTCATTGACGAAGCGCGCATTCACGAGAATGGTGTCGCCGAGCTGGAGGGCGTTTTCCTCGCTGATGACGTTGCTCGACTGCGAGGGCAGGTTGAGCGCGCCCACGCCGTTGCCATTTTGCCGGGTGCGGTAAAAGGAGTCGCGCAGGGTGACGGTGCTCTTTCCAAGCTGTATATCGATGCGTGGATTCAGGGAGAGATAATCGATGGGGGTGGGGAAGGCCTCAGAGATGCCGGCGTTGGTGTCCTGAGGATTGACGGCATCGACGATGGCCTGGTTTTGCCGCGAGGCGTAAAAGCCGCTGAAAAATCCGGAGGCGCGCCGGGAAATGGGCCCGCTGAGGTTGCCGACGATTGCGTACTGCGAGTAGCTGGGCTGCACGGCTACGAGCGGCACCCCGGTGTTCAGGACGGAATCATTGCCGCCGGCGGCCAGGCTGCCCTGCAACTTTTGCGTTCCTGGCCGGGTGACGATCTCTACGCGGCCGTAGCCGAGGCGGTCGAACTCCGCAGAGAAGGGGTTCTGGTTGACGCGGACTTCCAGGATGGACGATTTGGGCGGAAGCTGATCGCCGGCAAATCCGTCAATGTAGATTTGACCGCCGCTTGGGCCGGCCGCGGGGCCAGCCAATGCCTGCAGCTCATCGCGCAGCTCGTCGGGATTGTCGGACAGGGCATTGAGAGCGCTTCCGCTGAGCACCATCGCGCTTGAATTCTGATCGGGATTGACGCCGACCTTCAGCGTCTGCCCGGAGATGGTCACGTTCTGCGGCGCGACGGCAATCTTGAGCGAGACGGTGACTTGCCTTGCCCGGCCCGCCGTTACGACGACACTGGAGATGGTTTTTGGCGCGAATCCCCTGGCCGCCGCAGACACGGAATATATGCCCGGGGGGAGCGCGGGGAAGTGAAACAGACCGTCGGCGCCGGAAAGTGTGTGAAGATGCACGCTGGCCGCCGTCACGGCGACCTGGGCGCCGGGGATCGCTGCCCCACTTGGGTCGAGGACAATGCCGTGGAGCTCCCCGGTTTGGCTCGCAGCCCTCGCCGCCGCAAGCAGGGGGAGCATCAGCACAAAAGGGCCGAGCAGTCGCAGAATGAACTTCATGTTCCCCTGTTTGCGTCGGCAGCTTGCAACCGGCTCAGAAGCGAGTGAATTTGCAACGCTGTCGTCCCGGAAAATCGAGACGAATCAACTTTACGGCGAAACCGGAGACACTATAACCCTCCGGGTTCGGTGCAAGGTCGCCGCTTCCCGGAGGTCGCATCGACGCAATGGCATCGGTTCCCGGGGTCGAGCTGCTCTGGTTTCGCTTTCGGCCCTGCCGAATCACGCAGAACGGGAATAACTTGAAATACCCAGCCGGGACGGATTCCGTCTGTCGGGGAGAAAAGGCGATGCGTGTCAGGTAACTCGGTTAGCAGTTTCTCATGCCAGCCGGAAAGTGCGAAACAAATTTTGCCGGGATGGGGAATACGACGGCTAGAGGCGCTTGAGAAATGCCAGAGCCTCAGTCAATTGCGGGAAGCGCGCTTCCTCGGTCTTGAACTCGCGCGAGTGCACGCATCGGCGCAGGCCGCGCATGCGCACGGGATACTTGAGGTGAAGCATCTCGTGATAGAGCAGGTATTCGAGCGCATAGCGCGGGCTGGAGGGGCGGTCAAAGACGCGACTCACCACGATGGTGTTATGTGCGGCATCGTAATGGCCGAGCGAGCGCTTGGCCAGATGCTCGCTCCAGGTAAGCTCCGGCCGGCCGAGCAACCCGCCGAAGAAGCGCAGGTTGAGGGAGTCGAAGACTTCTTCGAGGTGGAAAAAGCGGCCCTCCGGGCCGAAGTAGCGCTTGCTGCCGCGCGCCGTGCGAACCAATTCCGTTTGCCGTGTGACCGCGGCGCTCGAAGCAAAGCGTTTGAAGCGCAGGTTGTGCGCGCGGTCAATGGGCTTCTTGTAAAGCTTGGCGAGCAGGATGTGGGCGATGGCGCGGATGACAGACAGCGGCGCGCCTTCAAGCAAGTCAGAGAGACTGACGAAGATCTTGCCCTCGCGCAGGCGGATGGTGGTGTTCAGCGACGTGAAGCGACGGAAGCGAACCTGTATGGGAGGCAGGGGCGCGCGCGGCCGCAGCGCCCGGTATTCTTCCTGAAAAATGAGAGCAACCTCGGGAATCACCTAGTGGAGAATAACAGGGGGCAGAGAACAGAGAACAGAGAACAGAGAACAGAGAACGGAGAACGGAGAACAGAGAACAGACGGGAAGGTGGAGCGATTAACTTCCTCTTGCGTTGCCAGCTTGATTACTGCACCCAGCTCGACTCCCGGTTCCCTGCTTTTTTCACTTCGGTTCGGCGCGGTCCTGGCCTTTTTCGTCCTTGTGTTCCTTGAAGTACGTGGTCTGGTCGGCGGTGATCTGCTTGGCCTGCGCGGATAGGTCGTTGCTGCTGTCGAGAGCGTCCTCGCGGGAGAGTGCGAAGCCGGTCTCGCTGGGCAGGCTTTTCAGGATTACCTGCCAGCGCTGGATTCCCTCGTTCAAGCCCTTCAGACTTTTGCGGATATCGGCTTTGCGGTCGGAGTAGACATCGAGATTGTCGCCGAGCTCATCCATCAGAGCGGAGAATTCCTGAAGCTCGCCGTCGAGACGGGAATTGCGGGCGCTCGAATGGGCGCGCGGGATGAGTCCCTTGATGGTGTCAGCGCGCTGGTTGAGGAATTTGACGTAAAGGTCGACGCGGGCCACGGGATCGATGCCGGCTTCAGCGATCTGCTCCTGCTGGGCGTCGGTCAGCGGCTCGGGCTTTACTTTCTGCGCGCAAAGCGGCGCGGCGGCCAAGAGGCACAGCAGAGTGGCAACCGGGAAGCGCATGGCACTATTTCGACGTTTCGAAGGCGATTTCGGTTTCGTTGGAGGGGGACATCGCCGGAGGGTAGACGCCTACTTCTTGAATACGTCCATCATGGCTTCGCTTTGAGCCTGATTCACCTGCGCCAGGGTCTGCTGCACCAGGGGGCGATCCTGATAGTCAGTGGCGTGCAGCATCTCATTCAGCCGGAACGCGGTGTGGTTGAGGAGGATCTCGGCGTTCTTCAGCCGCTTGTCGTTGTTGGCCAGGGAGAGATGGATTTTCTGGGCAAAGGTCTGAATTTTTCTGAGCAAGCTATTGGCCGCTTCCACGTTGCCGGCGGCATACTGCTTGACGCTCAACTCGGTCATCTGGTGCACGAGCTGGGCGTAGAGGAAGCATTGATCACGCGGCTCGGCCTGGCTGGCGCGCGCTTCAAGAGCCTCTATGGCTTGCTGGTCAGGAGATTTTTCGTCGGGGGACGAGGCGCGCAAGGGCTGTAAACAGGAGCCCACGGCAAAGAACGCGGCCATCAGAACAACAGTCCTCATCGGGGACCTCCGATGCGGTTCAACCCCAAAGTGTGACTAATAGTAGGCCCATTCTGCGGCAATCCGCAAGAGTTAAGATGCAACTTTTGGAAGGGTTGGTTACCGGGGTTACGGGAATTGGGAAATCAGTCGAAAATGGGGAAATCGGTCGAATCCGGTTCAGGGCGCTCAGGAAAAGCGCCTGCGCACTGGGCCTATTTGGAGAGCAAATCGAGACGCTGGTGCGCCTGCCACTCCTCGTTGGGAAACTTGCCCTGCGCGGCTGCGAGGAAGCGCTTGTAATAGGCGATGGCCTGCTGTTTTTGCCGCAATTTGTCATAGGAAATGGCCCAGAGCCAGTAAGTGGATGCGTTCTCAGGCACAAGGCGGGAGCGCATGGTGAGCGCATGCAGGGTGACCTCGGGCCGGTTGGTGCGCTCGGCGGCAAAGGCCAGGCCGCCCCAGCCATCGGCGCTCGCCGGATCGATCTGCGTGGCCTGGTCGAAGGCGTCGTAGGCCTGCGCATTTTGCTGTTGATGAACCAGATTCTGCCCGTGCGCGACCAGAAGCCCGGCATCGTCGGGATGGGCGGCGAGAAGAACGGCGTAGAGCTTGTCAGAGCCGGCATAGTCGCCGGCATCGGCGGTCACTTCCGCGAGCATGCGGGTGATGGCGGGATCGCCGGGGTGGGCATCGTGGAGTTGTTGAAGAAGGGGCAAGGCTTCAGCCTTGTTCTCGGCCGCGAGCACGGTTGCCAGTTGCGCGGTGAGGGTGGGATCGCCGGGAAACTGCGTAAGCGCCGCGCGCAGCATGGTCTCGGCTTCAGGGAATTTCCGGCGTGCGAGCAGCAGGTGCGCCAGACCGGCGGTTGCGGGCTCGGATTTCGGATCCTTGGCCAGGACGCGTCGATAGGCATCTTCCGCTGCGTCGTACTGGCCCGCGTCTTCTGCCAGATTTGCAGCGAGCAGGGTATCGGCCTCCGTCTCCGGGGAAATCTTGAGCGCTTCAATCAGATCGTTGGAGGCGGCGGAGGGATCGTTGTCCCCGCCGGGTTTCGGCAGGTCAATCTGCGCCAGAGCGCGCCACGCGCGAGCCTTGAGCGTGGGTCCGCCTGCGCCGGGGTCGAGTGTGGTGGCGGCTTGCAACTCGGGGCGCGCCTGGTCAGGCTTGCCTTCCCGGGCGAGCAGCAGACCGAGAGAGAGATGCGCGTCAAAGGAATTGGGATCAGCGGCAATGGCGCGGCGATAAAATTCCTCCGCGTCACCGGGCTGGTTTTCCGCGTCGGCCACATAGCCTGCATCGAACAGCGCCCGCGCATCGGTTGGATTGGCGGCAAGCCACGCGTCGAGTTTCGACTGGGCTGTTTTCCAGTCAGATTGCGCGATGGCAGCCTCAGCGGCTGCCACCTGCGCGGACGGATTTTGTACGGGCCGATTCTGCGTGCCCGGGTCTGCGGGCGTACCGCCGGGCGCAACGGCCGGCGAAGGTTGCTGGGCAAGGCTCAAACCAGAGCCAAATTGCAGAGCCAGAAGGAGTACGAGAAACGGCGCGCGGGACACGAAAAATCCTCAGTAACCAGTTTACCCGGATGGGTGGGTCGTTAATCGAGTTACTGGGGAGTCATATGAAACGCTCGCGACTGATCGCGCACCATTCTCCGGATGATATGAAGGAAGAGTTGATGGGCAATTGGGGTTACGAAAGCTAGATGGCCCATGAACCTAAAAATACAACTTCGCCATGTCCAGCCGCATCCATCGAACTGTGCAAGTCTCGCTTTGGGGGACCCAGACAATGGAACGGATCGGCGCAAAAAGCGTTCTCAGTGACTGGTGGGGTTATCGGGGTGAACCGATGACAGTCGTCTCAATGCAACATATACCATTGACCCATGCTTATCTTTGCCAGGATTGCAATTCGATAGGGAACTGCGCGCAACATTGCCCTGCCTGCGCTTCTGAAGCGCTGATGGGCCTTGCCGGCGTGCTGAACCGCGAGACCGAAGACGCCGTGCAGATGAACTACGGACGCCGGACCGCGCTCGCCGCCTGAGAAACAAAAACGGCGCAAAGATTTTCACCTGCATTATGCGGGTTTGTTCCTTCTTTCCCCGGATTATTGTGTGGCACGCGCCCGGTTCGCCGGCGCGAGGCCGGGTTTTAGCGCATCCGCGGACGCCGCCTCTCTCCCGGCGCTCGCGCGATGCGCGCACGCATATCCCGACGCCACTGCCGACTTAGGCGAGTCCAAGCCGCCGCGACTTATAATAAAGAATGGCGGGTTGCGCCCTGAGCCTCACTGAGGACCCAGGGATGCTCCCGAAAGATCTCGCGCGGTGCCTTTCCCTTGAACGACGCCATCATCATCCGCGGTGCGCGGACACACAACCTGAAGAACATCTCCTGTGAAATTCCTCATGGCAAGCTGACGGTGATCAGCGGCGTGTCGGGTTCGGGCAAGAGTTCGCTTGCGTTCGACACCATCTACGCCGAGGGGCAGCGGCGCTATGTGGAGTCGCTCTCAGCCTATGCGCGGCAGTTTCTGGAACGGATCGAGAAGCCGGACGTGGATGAGATCGATGGCCTCGCGCCGGCGATCGCCATCAAGCAGAAGAATTCCACGCGCAATCCGCGCTCCACGGTGGCCACGGCGACGGAAATCTATGATTATCTGCGCCTGCTCTACGCGCGTTGCGGAACCGTGCACTGCGTTTATTGCGACGGGCTGGTGAAGCGAGATTCCGTGGATGAAGCGGCGAGCGTGATTCTTGCGCTGGGCGAGGGAACGCGGCTGCAGGTGCTGTTTCCGGTGGTGACAGCCACGGCGGCCTCCGGCGCCGACGGCAAGAGTGCGGCCAAGCCGGAGAAAAAATCCGGCCGGGGCGCGAAGACCGGAGCAAAAGCCAAGTCCGCGGCGGCAGACGATTCTCTGCATTCGGAGGCATTGAAAGCGCGGCTGGCCGAGCTGCGCGCGGGCGGCTTCAACCGCCTGTGGCAGCAGGGCAAAATCTTCGAGTTCTCCACGCCGGAGTCACTGCTGGATATCGATTTTGCCGCGCCGCTGTTTGTGCTGCTCGATCGCATCATGGTCAGCGCGGAGAATCGTCCCCGCATTGTGGATGCGATGGAAACCGCGTATCGCGAAGGCGGCGAAGTTCTCTTTGAAGAGATTCCCCGTGAAGAGAACGCCGAGCGCAGGCGTTTCCGTTTCTCCGGCGCGTACGAGTGCACGAATTGCCACCGGCCGGGGCGCGAGCCGGAGCCGCGCCTGTTCAGCTTCAATAATCCATTTGGCGCCTGCCCGCGGTGCCAGGGATTCGGCAACACCGTGGACTACGACCTGAACCTGGTGATTCCCGACAAAGGCTTGAGCCTGAATGAAGGCGCGATCGATCCGTGGAACCGTCCCAAGTACCGGGGATGGTTCAATGAGCTGCGCAAGCGCGCGCCGGAGCTGGGCATTGCGCTCGACCGGCCATGGCGCGATTTGCCCGAACGCGCGCAGGAGATGGCGCTGCACGGCAACGGAAGTTTCGAGGGCGTTTGGGGATTCTTCCGGCAGATGGAGCGCAAGAAATACAAGCTGCACGTGCGGGTGATGCTGAGCAAGTATCGCGGGTACGCGGAGTGTCCCGACTGCCGCGGCCAGCGGCTGCGCGCCGAAGCGCGCGCGGTCAGGCTGAACGGCAGGAACATCTGCCAGGCATCGGCGCTGACGATAGCGCAGGCGAAGGAATTCTTTCAGGAGCTCGAACTGACGCCCGCGCAGGAGGAGATTGCCGGACCAATCCTAGAGGAGGTGCGGCAGCGGCTGAGCTTTCTGGATGCGGTAGGACTTGAGTATCTGACCCTGGACCGGCTCGCCTCTACGCTTTCCGGTGGCGAGGCGCAGCGCATCCAACTGGCCACTTCGCTGGGCTCGCGGCTGGTGGGCGCGCTCTACGTTCTGGACGAGCCTTCGATCGGCCTGCATACGCGCGACACTTCGCGGCTGATCCGCATTCTGGCCGAGCTGCGCGACCTGGGCAACACCATCCTGGTGGTGGAGCACGATGCCGACGTGCTGCGCGCCGCCGATCATCTGCTCGACCTGGGTCCGGGCGCGGGCGAATTCGGGGGCAAGATTCTGGCGGATGGCGTGCTCGCCGAGATCGAGGCCAATCCGAATTCGCTAACCGGCCGCTATCTTTCCGGCAAAATTTCCATTCCCGTGCCCACGCGGCGGCGCGCACCGGGACGCGAGCGGCTGGTGCTGCGCGGGGCGCGCGCGAATAATCTGCACGGGCTGGACGTGGAGATCCCGCTCGGCCTTCTGGTCGCCATCACGGGCGTCTCCGGGTCAGGCAAATCGACGCTGGTGCACCAGGTGCTCTATCGCGGCATTGCCCGCGCACTGGGCCAGAGCGACGGTGCGGACCAGGCCGGCAGCTTCACCGCGCTTACCGGGGTCGAGCGGCTGAACGACGTGGTGCTGGTGGACCAGACTCCCATTGGGCGCACGCCGCGCTCGAATCCTATCACCTACATCAAGGGGTTCGATCTTATCCGCGAGCTCTTTGCCTCGCAGCCTGAGGCCAAGCGGCGCTCGCTCACGCCCGGGCATTTTTCCTTCAACGTGCCCGGCGGCCGCTGCAACACCTGCGAGGGCGACGGGACGGTCACGGTGGAGATGCAGTTCCTGGCCGACGTGGAGCTGCCCTGCGAAGACTGCAACGGCACGCGCTACCAAGCGAAGATTCTCGAAGTGCAGTACAAGGGCAAGAACATTCACGAAGTGCTGCAGATGACGGTGAAGGAAGCGCTGCGCTTTTTTGCCGGCCAGACGAGACTGCTGGAAAAGCTTGCGGTGCTCGACGAGATCGGCCTCGGTTATCTGCGGCTAGGCCAGTCGGCCACCACGCTTTCAGGGGGCGAGGCGCAGCGCGTGAAACTGGCCGCGCACCTGACCGCGGTGCGCGCGGCCAACGCCGCGGCCAAACCCTCGCAGGCCAGCCGCGTTCTTTACATCCTGGACGAGCCCACAACGGGCCTGCACTTCGACGACGTATCGAAGCTGTTGACGGCCTTTCGCAAACTGATCGACGGTGGCGGTTCGCTGATCGTGATCGAGCACAACCTGGATGTGATCAAGAGCGCCGACTGGGTGATCGATCTCGGTCCCGAGGGCGGCGAAGGCGGAGGGCAGATCGTAGCCGAGGGCCCGCCGGAGGAGATCGCATCGAATCTTCACTCGCACACCGGCAAATGGCTGGCGCGCGTGCTCTGACGCAACCCCGACGCGCGGCTCGATCGGGCGCGAGGACGGAAACAGATTTGCCATTAACGCCGCCGATTGGATAGAAAGGGGATTGCGAGTTCTGAAAACGCTTACGGAAACCTTTGTGCAAATCGCTTCTATGCACTGTGTCAGGAGGAATCCCCGTTGAGCTTCTCCGCCGGACCGGCCGGGAAAACGCACCTTACGCCTTCAGGCGATGGCAGATCCCAAGCCGCAATGGTGCCGGCGGGACGCATGCTGCCCTTCATCCTGGTAACGGCGCTGTTCTTCCTCTGGGGCGTGCCCAACAACCTCAACGACATTCTCATCAGCCAGTTCATGAAGTCGTTCGAGATCAATCGGCTGCAGGCGGGACTGGTGCAATTCGCGTTTTACCTGGGTTATTTTTTCCTGGCCATTCCGGCGGCGCAGCTCATGCGCCGCGCCGGCTATAAGGCGGGCATTCTTGTGGGCCTGTGCCTGTACGGATCCGGTTGCCTTCTCTTCTGGCCGGCCGCCATCATCACGCAGTATTGGGTTTTTCTGATGGCGCTGTTTGTGATTGCCAGCGGCCTTTCGTTTCTGGAGACGGCTTCGAGCCCGTTCATTATCCAGGTGGGCGATGCGGCGACGGCGGAGCAGCGCATCAACTTCTCGCAGGCGTTCAATCCGCTGGGGAGCATTACGGCGGTGGTGCTGGGCAGCCGCTTCATCTTTTCCGGCATTGAGCTGAAGCCCAAGCAGGTTGCCGCCCTGCAGGCGCAGCACACCTACCACGCTTACCTGCGCTCCGAGACCTTGCGCGTCGTCAATCCCTACCTGATTCTGGGCGCGGTGGTGCTGCTCTGGGCCGTCCTGATTGCGTTGACGCCTTTTCCGCACGCGGGCCTGGACTACCCAAAGGAAAGCAGGACACACGATACTTCAAAGCCGCTGTGGAAGCGGAAGCACTTTGTCTTTTCCGTGGCGGCGCAGTTTCTTTATGTGGGCGCGCAGGTGGGCACATGGAGCTTCTTCATTGCCTATGCGATGCGCTATACCGAGCTGACCCAACGCGCAGCCGGATACTGGCTCACCGCGGTACTGGTGGCGTTCACCGCCGGGCGATTTCTTTCAACCTGGTTTCTACGCTACATTTCCGGCGCAAGGCTGCTGGGCGTCTATGCGCTGCTCAACGCCGCCATCTGCTGCATAGCCGCGCTCTGGCCGGGGTGGCTGGGGGTGGGGTGCCTGATTGCGGTCAGCTTTTTCATGTCCATCATGTATCCCACGATCTTTGCGCTGGGCGTGAAAGGGCTGGGGCAGCGCACCAAGAGCGGGTCGGCTTTTATTGTGATGTCCATTGTGGGCGGCGCCGCGCTGCCGCTGGTGATGGGCCTGGTTCCGAGCGTGGCGCAAAGCTACCTGGCGCCGGCGGTCTGCTTTGTGGGCGTGGCGCTTTACGCGTGGTTTCTGTCAAAGCCGGAGCCCGAAGAGATGGCCGGCGCAGCCTAGCGCGCGGGGCCTGGGATGAGGGGCACAGGCCTACTCGGCGACGACAGGATTGGTGAGCGAGCCCAATCCTTCCACCGTAGCGGTGACCGTGTCGCCGGGTTTGAGCCAGCGCTTCGGATTGCGGCCCATGCCGACGCCCGAGGGCGTGCCCGTGGAAACAATGTCGCCGGGCAGCAGGGGCGTGATCGAAGAGAGATACTCGATCAGGTCGGGAATCCTGAAGACCAATTCGCTCGTGGTGGAGTTTTGCAGGACCTCGCCATCGATGCTCAGGCCGATCCTGAGTGCGTGCGGGTCGGCGATCTGGTCGGCGGTGACGATCGCGGGACCCATGGGGCAGAAGGTGGGAAAGCTCTTCGACATGGACCACTGCGTGGTGGAGCGCTGAATGTCGCGCGCGCTCACATCGTTGACGATGGTGTAGCCGTAGACGTGATCGCGCCAGGCGGAAGCGGGAATGCGGAAGCCGCCCTTGCCGATGACAAAGGCAAGCTCCACTTCGTAATCCGGCTCCCGGGAGTTTTTAGGCAGCACGATCGCTTCGCCGGGGCCGATGATGGCGGTCTGCAGTTTGAAAAAGACAACAGGAAAATCAGGCAGCGTGAGTTTGGACTCAGTTGCGTGCTCGCGGTAGTTCAAGCCAATGGCGAATATGCGCGGCGGATTGGCGAGCGGCGCGTGCAGGCGCGCGTCGCTGAGCTTATACGCAGGGTAAGTGCCCGGCGGATCGATGGCCGTAATGCCTGCAGCGATCATTGCCAGAGTGTCTGGATAAGGAGTGGCGGAGAGATCGATGACGAGGTTCATCTCCTCCATCAACGCGCCGGGGATGGGAGCTCCGCTTTCGAGAGAAAACGAGACAAGCTTCATTTTTGACCTCCGGGATCGAACGTAGTTTGGCCTGATAAGCAGAATTCAGGCGGCCGTCCAGCCGCCATCGAGCGTAAGCAGGGAGCCGGTGACGAAGGCCGCTTGGTCTGAGGCGAGATAGCGAACCGCCGCGGCCACTTCTTCGGGCCGGCCGAGCCGTCCCACGGGTTGACGCGCGCGCAGCTCCGCGCGCATCAGTTCCTTGTTGTCCTGGTGAAATTTTTCGAGGTAGCCCTCGACAAACGGCGTTTGCACGGTGCCCGGGCAGACGGCATTCACGCGCAGAGTCTTGGGATACTCGACGGCGAGCTGGCGCGTCATCGCGATCACCGCTCCCTTCGACGTGCAGTAGGCGAAACGCTGCTT
>DATJRT010000031.1:0-11977 GCA_035504495.1 Occallatibacter sp. | reverse complement strand
AGCGGCATTCGGGTTACAATCGACTGCATGATCCTGGCAATTCTCGGCATTCGGCTGCTGGAGACGATGTTCTTCGTCGGCCTGGTGGGGTCGGCCATCGTGGTGCTGATCAGCTTTATCGAAGACGGCAAAGAGCTCTTCGGGAAAGACGAGTGAGTCGCGGCGCAGCGCAGTTTTTCCTCGCGCGGCGCGCTGCAAAATCCTTCCCCGCACATTCCTCTTTTTCCACACTTGATTCACTCCTGTTTCACGCTGCGGGCAGGCTCTCCCATCCGGCGTCGCGTCACCGCGGCGGAAGCGTCCTAATCCTTTGCAAGGCCCTAATTTAGCGATCTTAATATTTTGTTGACACTCGATATTTTCAGACATAGACTCAGCGCAGGGCGGTGGTTTCGCCTCGAGGATTTTCAACACGCCGGCTGCCCTGGGGCCGGCATTTTTGCGATGGCCTCAAACCGCACGACCGTTGCGCCTCCGTCCGACCGCGTAAGACTCATTGTGGCATCCTCCGTGATGCTCACATTCATCTCCTTTTGGCGTGCGGCCGCCATTGTTCTCAACGATCTGGGGTCCTCAGCCTTCTACGCCGGCGGCATTGCCGAGCACGCCGTGGGCGCGGCCGCGCCGTGGTTCATCCTCGGCATCATGCTGTTCAGCTTTGCCGTGCGCGCGGTCTACGTCGAGAGCTGCTCGATGTTCACGCGCGGCGGCGTCTACCGCGTGGTGAAAGAGGCGCTCGGCGGCACCTTTGCCAAACTCAGCGTATCCGCGCTGATGTTCGACTACATCCTCACCGGGCCCATCTCAGGCGTTTCGGCCGGGCAGTACATAACCGGCCTGATGAACGAACTGATGGTGGTGGCCTACCAGGGCCACTGGCTGCCGGCGGCTCTGATGACTCCGGGCGGCGTGCCCTTCCAGTTCAACATGGATTACACCTCGGCGCTGTTCGCCGGGCTGGTGACGATCTATTACTGGTGGCAGAACATCAAGGGCATTGAGGAGTCGAGCAGCAAGGCGCTGCGGGTGATGGAAATTACCACCGTGATGGTGGTGGTGCTGATGATCTGGGGCGCCTATTCCGTGTTCGTGCGCGGCGTCCATCTGCCGCCTTCGCCGATTCCCTCGCACCTGCACTTCAGCACGGATTCGCTGGGCTTCCTGAAGCACAGCGGATTGCCGATCTTCGGCCTGTTCGGCATTCTCATGGCCTTCGGGCACTCCATTCTGGCCATGAGCGGCGAAGAGAGCCTGGCGCAGGTGAACCGCGAGATCGCGCATCCGAAGCTCAAGAACCTGAAGCGGGCGGCGATCGTCATCGCCATCTACAGCCTGATCTTTACCGGCGGCGCCACGCTGCTGGCCTCCATGCTGATTCCCACCGGGCCGCGCACGCAGATTTATCAGGACAATTTGATCGCCGGGCTGGCCATGTACATGGTGGGGCCGATCTTCTGGCGGATTCTGTTCCGGATCTTCGTGGTGCTGGTGGGCTTCCTGATTCTTTCCGGGGCCATCAACACGTCCATCATCGGCTCGACCGGGGTGCTGATGCGCGTGGCCGAGGACGGGGTGCTGACCGACTGGTTCCGGATGCCGCACAAGAAGTACGGCACCAGCCATCGCATCGTGAACCTGGTGTTCGTGCTGCAGATGATGACCATCATCGCCAGCCGCGGCAACGTGGATACACTGGGCGAGGCGTACGCCTTCGGCGTGATCTGGTCGTTCACGTTCAACAACCTGGCCATGCTGGTGCTGCGCTGGAAATACCACGGCGAGCGGGGATGGAAGGTGCCGCCGAACATCCGCATCGGCAAGACCGAGATTCCCTTGGGGCTGGTTTCCGTCTTCATGGTGCTGCTGGCCACGGCGACCGTCAACCTCTTCACCAAGTCCGTAGCCACGGTGAGCGGCATCGCCTTCGCCGCCACCTTCTTCGTCATCTTCACCGTCTCCGAGCGAAGAAACCTGCGCAAGCACGAGCAGACGGCGCGGCAGATGAAGGACCACTTCCAGCTGGAGCACCAGGAAAAAGTGAGCCGGGAATCGGCGGCCATCCGGCCCGGCGGCACCATGGTGACCATGCGCGACCCGTCGAATCCCATCGCCCTGAAGTGGACACTGGCGCGCACCAACACCGACGACAAGGACGTGGTGGTGATCAGCGTGCGCCTGATGGGCATGGGCGGACCGGAGTTCCTGAGCGCGGAGCAGCAGAGTTTCAGCGAGCACGAGCAGACCATCTTTACCAAAGCAGTCTCCGTGGCCGAAAGCTTCGGCAAGAAGGTGTCCCTGCTGGTGGTGCCCGCGGGCGACATCTTTGCCGCCCTGGCGCAGGGCGCCAATTCGCTGGAAGTGGATACCGTGGTCTCCGGCCTGTCGAGCTCGATGACCGCGGAGGACCAGGCCTTCCACATGGGGCAGGCGTGGGAGGCGCTGCCCGATCCCAAGCGACAGTTCAACTTTTACGTGGTGGGGCCGGAGGGCAACACCAAAGTGTTTTTCATCGGCCCGCACGCACCCACGCTCAGCCCCGACGATGTGCAGCTGGTGCACCGGCTGTGGCTGAACATGCGCCGCGACCCTTCCGCCTGCGACCTGCATCACAGCGACATCGTGACCTATGCGCTGACGCGGCTGGCCGGCCAGTATGCACGGGAGAAGGTGGATATTCTGCGCGACCTGCGCAACCTGCATGCAGCCGAATCGGCGGACAAACTGCGCTACGGCAACCAGGATTCGTCGGCGCCCGCAGAGATCACCCCCACGCAGCGGGCCGTCAAACAGACGCGCGACCAGTAGACAGGGGGCAGTGGTCAGGGATCAGTGATCAGTGATCAGTGGACAGTGGTAAGTGATCAGTGGTCAGCGGACCGTGGTGAGCCGCCGATAGGGCAGCGGTCTTAGCTGAAACACTGACCGGACGCGCGAGAAACGTTTTGGGCGCGCTCGCCTTCTACGCCGTATACTCGTCTCCCGGCTTCCAGCTCACCACCTTGACGCCCGGGCCGACCAGCGCGGCCAGTTGCTCCGGCGTACCTTTGAGCGGCGGAAAAGTGCCGAAGTGGATGGGCAGCACGACTTTGGGCGCAATCAAGCGGACGGCCAGCGCGGCCTCCTTCGGGCCCATCGTGTAGTGGCCGCCGATGGGCAGCATGGCCACGGTCGGCTGGTAGAGATCGTGGATGAGCTCCATGTCGCCGAAGACGGCGGTGTCGCCGGCGTGGTAGAGAACAGGGCCTTCGGCAACGGTGAGCACAAATCCGGCGGCTACGCCGGTGTAATGGATTCCCTGCTCATCCTGCGCGCCGGCTGAGTGCCGGGCGTCGACCATCGAGGCCATCATGTCTTCGAGCTGCACCGAGCCGCCCAGGTTCATGCCGATGGTCTCGGCCACGCCTTTGCCGCCGACGTAGGCGGCCAGCTCGTAGATGGCCACCACGGTCGAGCCGTGTCTTTTGGAAACTTCCACGACGTCGGACATGTGGTCACCGTGGCCGTGGGTCAGGAGAATGGCGTGGATCTTCGATGGCAGGGAGAAGTCCCTGGGGTATTTGGGATTCTGCGCGATAAAGGGATCGATCAGGATGTTGGCGCCCGCAGGGGTCTGGACGAGCACGGTGGCGTGGCCGAGCCAGGTGATGCGGGTTGGCTTCGATGCAGTCATGGGGTTCTCCTTGAAGTACAGCTTCCAGCTGCTAGCCGAAAATGCCGGTTCGGGCAATCAGCCAAACAGTGCGATTCGAGAAAGTCGCGGTCCTGTCCGTCGGGCTCTGTAACGGGTTCAGGCATTCTTAGAAATCCGACAGAAATCCAAGGAGCTCGTGGCTGGCGGCCAGAGGCCAGCAGCTTCCTTGAGAACTATCGCTTGACGGTGCTCCAAAGCAAGCGTAGGCTACCTCAAGAGGCGAATATATGGCGAAACTTGAGCCGGTCTTTCCCATCCTCCAGCCCATCGTGCAACAAGATCTCAACGAAAAGCCCCTTTCCCGGCTGGCGCGGTCGGCCTCCGCAGCGCCGCTCGATTCCTCCGGCTGCCTCACCGAGTACCGGCCGCTCGATTGCCGGTCGATTCTGAGCAAGACCACCTCCCGGCGAGGACTGCCGTTCAGCCACGCCATCAATCCCTACCGGGGCTGCGAGTTCGGATGCCGTTATTGCTACGCGCGTTACACCCACGAGTTTCTCGAGCTGCGCTCGCCGGAGGAGTTCGAGCAGAAGATCTACTTCAAGCAGAACGGCGCCTGGCTGCTGGACCAGGAACTGCGGCGGCTGAAACCGGGAACGGAGATCGCGCTGGGCACGGCTACCGACCCCTACCAGCCGCTCGAGCGGAAGCAGCGCATTACAAGGTCGCTGCTGGAAGTGTTTGCGCGCCACAGCGGCTTCAGCCTGGGGATCGTGACCAAGTCCACGCTGATTGCGCGCGACCTGGATCTGCTCAAAGAGATCGACGGCCGGCACAAGCTCACGGTTCACCTGACCGTGACCACGGTGAATGCCAAACTGGCGCGCAAGCTGGAGCCGCGTGCGCCGCGGCCCGATCTGCGCATGGGCACGGTGGCCGAGCTGCGGCAGGCGGGGTTGCGGGCGGGGGTTCTGTGCTCGCCCCTGATGCCGGGGATCAACGACAGCCGCGGCTCGATTGCCGCGGTGGCGAAGGCCGCCAAGGGGGCGGACGCGAGCTTCCTTGCCGCCGGCGCGCTCTTTCTCAAGCCCTGCTCGCGGCCCACGTTCTTCGCCTTCGTGCGCGAGCACTTTCCCGGGCAGCTGCCGGCTTACGAGAGGCGCTACGCGCAGAGCGCCTTCGTCTCTGCCGAGTACAAGCGCCGGGTTGGGGAGCTGGTGGATTCCATTTGCCGGGAATACAAGCTGGGCAAGCGGTATTCTGACCGTCCGCGGGACGAAGACGCACACCCGAAACAAGTGCAATCCGTCGAGCTGCAGCCCTGGCTGCCGTTTGCGGTTAGCGCGTCATGATGACTTCAGAGACCGAATCCTTGGCCAGGAACTGCTTGTGGCCGGACCATCCGGCAAAAAGGCGCTCGATGCTGCGATTGGTGAAGGCGCGCTGAATGGGATAGGGGTGGGCGAGCTGGACCTCAACGTTGTCCGTGGCGGTGACGTGATAGCGGCAGTGAGCGGTTTCGTCGCCGTGGGTGCGGGTGTGGAAGAGCGCCAGAACCTGTCCGCCCGGGTTCATGGCGCTGTAAAGATGGCCTACGACGGGCACGACGAAGGGCTCAGGCAGGTAGTCGAGGGCCGTCCAGAGCAGCACCACATCAAATCTGCGGCCCGCAAAGTCGAGGGACTGCTTGAGAAATCCTTCGCCGTTCCAGATGGGGTTGCCTTCCTCGTCAAATCCCGATTGCCAGTTTTCCGTGCAGGCGTCGTGGACGAGATCGGAGAGAAAGACACTGTGGCCGAGATCGGTAAGGTAGTTGATGTTGTTGGGCGAGGTGTAGCCTACGTCGATGATGCGCAGGCCGGGATCCGCCTGGAGACGCTTGCGCAGCACCGCCCAGCTGCCGGAGTGGCGGGGCACCCGGGGCCCGGCGGGGCCGTGAGCAGACGTGGCAACTGCTCCGCTCTGTTTTTTGTCGAACCAGCTTGGCAACCCTGAATCCCCCCGTGCGGCCGGGTGAAAGTGCGCGTCGGATCTCACCCGCGCAGCGGTCAGGCCACGCCGCCGGCAACGGCCGGGCTCGCGGTCTCCGGCGCCTTCGCGGCGCTCTGGGTCAGATCCACTTTGCCGCGAAAGACGGCGTTGTCTTCGACCGAGAGGCGCAGCGCGCGAATATCGCCCTCGACGGCGCAGCCGGCGCGCAGCTCCACGCGGCCGCCGGCGACGATGTTGCCCTGGACGTGGCCCAGGATCAGGACATCCTTCGCGGTCAGGTCCGCGGCCACATTGGCGCTGGCCCCGATCGTCAGCCGGCCTTCAGTGAGCGAGATGGTGCCCTCCAGGCGCCCGTCCACAATCAGATCCTCACTGCCTTTGACTTCTCCACGAATCTCTACGCTTTTTCCAATACGTGCGGGAGAGTTCTCCACTGGCATGTTCTTCTTCCTTCCATTGGCCCCGGCACTTGCGTTTCCGTGAAAGCAGGCTTCTACCGCCCCGCTTCCGACCGCCGAGCGCGGTGGCGCGGGCACTCAAAAAGAGCGGGTTTACGCGGCGAGCCGCCTCAAGGAACCGCGATGGGCCCTGCCCGCACTATAACAGCAACCATGGGCGCACCGCTCGAATCGCCCGAAACCGGAGGGGGAAAAAGAGCGTCTAATGGAGGCAATGAGCCGTTCCAACCTGCGAAACGTGGACATCCGGCACGTGGTTCTCAAAAAGGTGTCCGATGCCCCCTGAGTACGTGGCAATGCGCCGGTGGATGCCGCTCCGTTGCCTGGTTGCCGCCACGGCTCTACTCGCGATTTTGGACGCGAATCCGGGCCTGGCCCAGCCGGCCACGCTGACGCCGGCGCAGGCGCAGGCGCTGGTGGATCGCGCCCTTGGCAATGAACTGAGGGCCGCTGAGGATACCAGCCATCGGATGCGCTATGAGCTGCGCAAGACCACGCCGCGGCTGACCACGACCAAAGAGATTGTTGAAACCGGCGATGGAGAGGTGGCGCGGCTGATTGCCCTCGACGACCAGGCGCTGAGCGCAGCCGACGAGCAGAAAGAAGAGGCGCGGCTGAGCGCGCTCGCGAGCGATCCCGGCCGGCAGCGGCACCGCAAGCAGAGCGAGGACGCCGACGCCGCGCGGGCGCTGAAGGTTCTGCGCGCACTGCCCCGCGCATTTCTTTATCAGTACGCGGGGCCCGTAGACTCGCCTGCGGGCACGCTGCAGCGATTCACCTTCAAACCCAACCCGGCGTTCACGCCGCCCGATCTTGAGACCGAAGTACTGACGGCGATGAGCGGGGAAATCCGCATCGACCCGGCAAGCGAGCGGGTGACGCATCTCGAGGGGCATCTCGACGACGATGTGGATTTCGGGTGGGGTATCCTGGGGCGGCTGAACAAAGGCGGATGGATCGCGATCGACCAGGCGGACGTGAGCGGCGGGGAGTGGCGGATGGTGCGTTTCCAGATGCAGATGAGCGGCCGCGTCGTGTTCAAGTCCCGCGTCTTCGATACAACCGAGGAGGAATCGCACTATGCGCCGGTTCCCGCGGGGTTGCGCTATGCCCAGGCAATCGCAATGCTGCGCGGCAGCGATGCCGGCACAGACGGCGCTCCACGCTGAAAACTGCGGCCCCTTCCCGAAGGACGGAGCCGCGAGGAATGCGCGCCTTCGCTTTCCGATTACATTTTGGCGAAGACAATGACCATGGTGAAGAGGGTGAGGGACTCAATGAAGGCCAGGCCCAGGACCAGGAACAGCATGATGCCGGGACGGGTTCCGGGATTGCGGGCCAGCGCCTCGGTTGCCGAAGCCACGGCCCTTCCCTGCCCGAGGCCGCAGAGCCCGGCGGCCAGGCCCATGGCCAAGCCTGCGCCGATGGGGACGAGGCTGGCGGCCGGAGCTGCGCCGGATTGCGCGAAGACGGGCATGGCGAAGCACAGTGCCGAAAGCGCCATGAATACGTATTGAAGTTTCCGCATGGTTCTCCTGCTTCCCTTGAAATTGGCCGCCAGTGGGTGGTTGAGGCTCACCGTGCCGGGAAGGCAGCTTCCAGCTTCTAGCTTTCAGCTTCCAGCCTGTTCATCGGCGAGGTGAAGATCTCGTCTCGCCGACGCGAAGGCTAGGAGCTAGAGGCTAGTGGCTCGTAGCTGTCTTACCCTTTGGCCCCCTCACGCTTGCGGCCCTCCGTAGGTCCGGAGCGGAAGCGCTCTCCGGCGGAATCTTGTTTGAGCTATCAGCTTTCAGCTCTCAGCTTCTTTGCCGGCCCGCCAATCGGTCCGGCTCCTGCCGGCGACCTTTGCAGCCGCACATCCGGCTGATGGCTGAAAGTTAACAGCTGGAGGCTGCTTTTAGTGCTCGTGCGCAACCGCCATGGAGAGATAGATCATGGTCAGAAGCATGAAAACGAATGCCTGAATTACGGAGACTGCGAAGTGCAGTCCGAGAAAGATGGCGGGAATGGCGAACGGGATGAGGGAAAACCAGACCAGGGTGAGCAGGTCGCTGGCGAACATGTTGGCATAAAGACGGATGGTGAGCGACATCATGCGCGCGAGGTGGGAGACCACTTCAATGGGAAACATGAGCGGGGCCAGCCACCAGAGCGGGCCGGCAAAGTGCTTGAGGTAGCCCACCGGACCCTGCTCGAGAACGCCATAAAAGTTGTAATAGAGAAACGTGAGCACCGCGATGCCCAGGGGAACCTCGGGCCGGCTGGTGGGCGTAATCACGCCGGGAAAAAGGCCGAGGCAGTTGGTGAGCAGGATGAAGAGAAGCACGCAGGTGACGAAAGCCTGGAAACGCTCATAGCCGTGGCCGATGATCTGTTCGGAGAGGCCGCCCACGCCTTCATGGATCATTTCGGCAACCTGCTGCGCCGGATTGGGCTTGTCCACGGAAAGCGTGGCGCGCACGATGAGGAAGAAGGCAAGCAGGATTGCGGCGATGATCAGCTCAAGCGCCAGGGCGGCGTTCACCCGATAGGCCAGGTGCGCAGCATCCGCGCCCCCGATTCCCAGCATGGCATAGAGCCTGATTTCAAAGCCCGCGAAAAGCCCGTTGATGAAATGCGTAAATCCGAACAGTGGCGGCATGCGAGGATTCGAGTCTTTCCGTTTGCAAAAACAAGAATGATGAGAAAAGTGCGAAGGGCGCTCAGTTGCGGAGCAGGCGGATGGCCTCCCACGCCGTGGCCAGAACCGCCAGGCTGAGGCCGACAAGGAGCGCCACCACCGAGCCCCGGAGCCATTTAAGGCTACCATAAATGACCCCGGCGAAGACCAGGAGCCGGATCACGAAGAACACCGCCGCCACGAGGGCGCCGCGGGGGACCTGCCGGCGATCCATTCTGGCATTCATGAAGCGGATCAGGCGCTGCCACTCCAGAAGGCTGGCCGCGGAGATGGCCGTGCCCACGGCCAGCATGGCGGCATTGCGCCAGCCGGAAGCCTTCCACACAATGAGCGCGGAGAGCCCGCCGAGAATGAGGATGATGCGCAGGGCGCGGCGAAGCAGGGCTTCGAGGCCGGAGTCGGTGAGGTTCTCCAGAGAGTGCGATTCTTCGGTCATGGCGCGGTCCCGGCGCTGCCGCCTTGCTTCGGGTGCTGGCCGCCGTCCTCGCCGCGGTTGGCCGCAGCCAGCGCCAGCCGCACCGCGTAGACAAGCCCGGAGACGCCTCCGAAAACGATGCCGGCGAGGCCAATCCATTTCTGGTGCAGGCGGCTGTCAAGCCAGGCGCCGGCGAGCCAGCCAAGGAAGGCCGCGCAAGGCAGGATGAGCGCGACCTGGATCATTTTTTCCGCCTGCACGATGGCGTCGACGACGCCCGGAGCTTTGCCGCGCGGCTTGGGGTTCGGAATGGGGTTGTGGTACGGCATCGCGCCCTCAGAAAGCATACAGGGGCAAGCAGCGGCGCATACAGCGGCGTGCGGCGAGCGGGTATACTGCCCTTTTGAGACGAGGCTTTCAGGCGGAAGGAACGGGCGTGTTCGAGTCGGAGTTTGAGAAAAATCTCTTCGAGTTGCGCAGAGAGAAACTCAAGGAGATCGAGAAGCTGGGCCAGGCGGCGTATCCCAACCGGTTTCCGGCGGCGCAGGGCGAGCGAGCGGCGAGCGTTGCGGAGATCCGCGCGCGCTGGGGCGAGAAGACGGCCGAAGCGCTGGAGGCCGAGCGGCCGCGCGTGACCGTGGCCGGGCGCATCCTGGCCATCCGGCAGCAGGGCAAGGCGGGCTTTGCCACGCTGCAGCAGGGCGACGCCTCGCTTCACAGAGGCGGCGCAGCGGAGATTGAAAAAGCCCAGCGGCTGCAGATTTATGTGCGCCTCGATGCCGTGGGCGAGCAGGGGTTCGCGCTCTACAAGCTGCTCGACCTGGGCGACCACATCGGCGTCACCGGCTACCTGTTTCGAACGCGCACGGGCGAGCTGACGGTGCACGTGGAGACGCTGACTTTTCTGGCCAAAGCGATGCTCGCGCTGCCGGAAAAATATCACGGGCTTGCCGACGTGGAGCTGCGCTACCGGCAACGCTACGTCGATCTGTTCACCAATCTGGACAGCCGCGAAGTGTTTGTGAAGCGGGCCAAGGTGCTCAAGGCGCTGCGCACGTTCTTTGACAGCCGCGGGTATCTCGAAGTGGAGACGCCGATGATGCAGCAGATTGCCGGCGGCGCGGCAGCGCGGCCCTTCAAGACGCACCACAACGCGCTCGACGAGGATTTGTACCTGCGCATTGCGCCGGAGCTTTACCTGAAGCGGCTGGTGGTGGGCGGGCTGGACCGGGTGTATGAGATCAACCGCAACTTCCGTAATGAGGGCGTGAGCACGCAGCACAACCCCGAGTTCACCATGCTCGAGTTCTACCAGGCCTACGCGAACTACTGGGACCTGATGGATTTGACGGAAGAGCTGATTAAGTTTGTGGCGATGGAAGTGAACGGGACGACGGTGGTCGAGTTCAACGGGAACACGATTGATTTGGGGAAATGGGAAAGGCTGACGATGGTGGAGGCGATCATCCAACACTGGCCAGAGGCTGCCGTCGGGACGCCCACGCCTGCACATTTTGGTTCGTCTGAATCGTTGTATCAGTTGATCCAGGCCTCTCCGCCCTCGAGTCAGCTTTCCTCTTATGAGCTCGACACTGATTCTCAGGCCTCCGACGAATCGGTGGCAAAGGCAGTCGGCTCATTCAGCCTCGAAAACGCACTCATAAAGATCAGCGAGGATTTAGGAGGCGGTTCTCGGCTAGGCAAAGGGATTTACGCACTGTTTGAGCTCCTCGTCGAGCCCAACCTCATCCAGCCCACCATCATCTACGAATATCCGACTGAAGTCTCGCCGCTCTCGAAGCAGAAGCCGGGCGATCCCGATCACGTGGAGCGGTTCGAGTTTTTTGCCGGAGGGTTTGAGCTGGGCAATGCCTTCAGCGAGCTGAACGATCCGGTGGAGCAGAAGAAACGGTTCGAAGAGCAGCTTACCGAAAAGGCGCGCGGCGACGAAGAGGCGCACGCGATGGACGAGGACTACGTGCGCGCGCTGGCGTATGGATTGCCTCCCACCGGCGGCGAAGGCCTGGGCGTGGACCGGCTGGTGATGCTGCTCACCGGCTCGAAGTCGATCCGCGATGTGATACTTTTCCCGCTGATGCGAAGGACAGGGACCGAGGGACCAAGAGACCAAGGGAACAAGGAAGCAGAGCCCTCGAGCTAGCCCCGCTCGCTCCGCCAAAACCGCTTATTCCGCTGGGAGCATTTCTTGAACATCCTTTTCGTCGGCGACATCTTCGGCAGCGCGGGACGCAGGGTTGTGCGCGAGCACATCGGGCACGTGCGCAAAACGCATGCCGTGGAGCTGACCATCATCAATGCGGAGAACGCGGCCGGAGGGTTCGGCCTGACGCCGGCGCTGGCGGAGGAGACCTTCGACCTGGGCGCAGACGTGCTCACGACGGGCAATCACGTCTGGGATAAGAAGGAGCTCGTTGACTACCTCACTTCTCCCAGGCCTGAAAGCGCGGAGCGCGCGCGCCGGGTGTTGCGGCCGGCGAACTTTCAGCCCGGCCTGCCGGGCCACGGCGTCTATGAAGGGGTAACGCAGAGCGGCGTGCCCTACGCGGTGGTGAACCTGATGGGCCGCGTCTTCATGAACGGGACCAATGACCCGTTCCACGCGGCGAATGCGCTGCTTGGCGGAATCCGGGCGAAGATCGTCGTGGTGGATTTTCACGCCGAGGCGACGAGCGAAAAGGTGGCCATGGGCTGGCATCTCGATGGGCGTGTGACCGCGGTGCTGGGCACGCACACGCACATTCCCACGGCAGACGAGCGCATTCTGCCGGGCGGCACAGCCT
>DATJRT010000030.1:0-2717 GCA_035504495.1 Occallatibacter sp. | reverse complement strand
GCGCGCGCCTCGGGCAAGGTGGGCGTGGCCGTGGCCACCAGCGGTCCTGGCGCCACCAACCTCGTCACCGGCATCGCCACCGCCATGCTTGATTCGATCCCGATCGTCTGCATCACCGGCAACGTTTCCAGCAAGGTGCTGGGCACTGACGCGTTTCAGGAAATTGATATCACCGGCATTACGCTGCCTGTGACCAAGCACAATTTTCTCGTCAGCCGCGCGGAAGATCTTGCCGCCACCCTGCGCCACGCCTTCCAGATCGCGCGCTCCGGCCGTCCCGGCCCCGTGCTCGTCGATATCACCAAGGACGCGCAGCAGGCGTCGGCCATCTTCGACTTCGAAGCCGCCAAACCGCGCGCTTACCGCCCGCATCCCATGCTGCGCGTGGAAGAATCCGGCCTTGTGCAGGCCGCCGAGCTTATTCGTTCTTCGAAGCGCCCCATCATCCTCTCCGGTCACGGCGTCACCGAGTCCGGCGCCATGGAGCAGGTGCGCACGCTGGCGGAGCGCGCGCAGATTCCCGTGGCGCTCACTCTTCTCGGCCTGGGCGGTTTTCCCGCCTCGCACCCGCTTAACATGGGCATGATGGGCATGCACGGCGAAGCCTGGGTGAACAACGCCATCCAGGAAGCCGACCTGCTCATTGCCTGCGGCATGCGTTTCGACGACCGTGTCACGGGCAAGCTCGCCTCCTACGCGCCCAACGCCAAAAAGATTCACATCGAGATCGATCCCGCGGAGATCAACAAAAACGTGAAGGCCGAGGTTGCGCTGGTCGGCGATCTGCGCGCGGTGCTCGAAGAGCTTCTGCCGCGCATCGGCACCCGTGGCCAGGGCGGCCGCGACGGCTCCGCGTGGCTCAAGACCATTGAAGCCAGCAAGGGCGCCGTCGCCGTGCACGACATCAAGAACCTGCCCGATTCAGGCCATCTCTACGCTGCGCACGTGATGCACGATCTCTGGCGCATCACCGGCGGCAACGCGGTGGTGGTCACGGACGTGGGCCAGCACCAGATGTGGGAGGCGCAGTACTTCCATCACGAGCACCCGCGCACGCTCATCACCTCCGGCGGGCTGGGCACCATGGGCTACGCGCTGCCCGCGGCCATCGGCGTCAAATTTGCCTGCCCTGGAAAAGAGGTCTGGGTCATCGCCGGCGATGGCGGCTTCCAGATGACCGCGGCCGAGCTCTCGACGATCGTCCAGGAAAAACTCAAGATCAACATCGCCGTCATCAACAACGGGTATCTCGGCATGGTGCGCCAGTGGCAGGAATTTTTCTACGAGCGAAATTACGAGGCCACGCCCTTGGTCAGCCCCGACTTCGTCAAGCTTGCCGAAGCGCACGGCATCCCGGGGCGCGCGGTGCGCACGCGCAGTGAGGTGCTCGCCGCCGTGGAGGCCGCGCGCTCCGCGCCCGGCGCGTTTTTGCTGAACTTCCTCGTCGAAAAGGAAGATTCGGTTTACCCCATGATTCCCGCCGGCAGCGCGCTGCACGAGATGATTCGCCGCCCCGAGAAAGATCCGCTGGAAGAAACGGCGGACGAGTAAAGAGACAGCTTCTAGCTGCTGGCTTCTAGCTCCTGGCTTTTCAACATCGGCGAGGAATGGATCGCAGGCGAGTTTGAGGCAGGAATAACGAGCTGGAAGCTAGAGGCTGGAAGCCAGGAGCTGCTTTTTATGCTGCACACATTCGTTGCTTACGTGGAAGACCTGCCCGGCGTGCTCACGCGCGTCGCCTCGCTGTTCCGCCGTTTGAATATCAACATCAACTCGCTCACCGTAGGCCGCAGCGAGCGCCCCGGCCTCTCGCGGCTCACTCTCGTCTGCGAGGCCTCGGCCGAGGCCGGCCATCGCATCCGCGCCAGCCTGTTCAAGCTGGAAAACGTCGTCGACGTCGACGACATCGCGCAGGCGCCCTCGGTCACACGCGAGCTGGCGCTCATCAAGGTCGCGGCCACGCCGCAATCGCGCTCCCGCATCTTCGATCTCGTCGAAGTGTTCCGCGCCCGCATCGTCGATCTCACTTCGGAGTCGCTCATGATCGAGATGACCGGCGTCGAAAGCAAGATCGAGGGGCTCATCGAGGTGCTGCGCGAGGACGAAGGCCGCATTCTGGAAATCTGCCGCAGCGGCAAGATGACCATGCGCCGCGGCCATCACATCAGCAGCGTGCTGCGCGCCATGGGCGCGGGCGAAGAAGAATCCGCCGCGGTCGCGGCCGTGCGCGAAGAGGAGCGCCTCGCGGCCGAGCCTGAATAGCGCGTGCCGAATCTTCCTCGCGCCAGGAATTCTGCAACCATCTCAACCCAGCAAGCAAAGGAAAAGAAGAGAAAAATCATGGCCAAGACTTACTACGATCAAGACGCCGACCTCGCGCTCATTCAGGCCAGGAAGGTGGCTATCATCGGCTACGGCTCGCAAGGGCACGCCCACTCGCTCAACCTCAAGGACTCCGGCGTGCAGGTGAAAGTCGGACTCGCCGCCGGCTCCAAATCCATCGCCAAGGCGCAAAGAGCCGGCCTCGAAGTTACAACGGTTGCGGAAGCCGTCAAGTGGGCCGATGTGGTAATGGTTCTGGTCCCCGACCAGACCGCGGCCAAGCTCTATGCGGACGAGATTGGCCCGAACATCAAGCCCGGCACGCTGCTCATGTTTGCCCACGGCTTCAACATCCACTTCAAGACCATTGTGCCGGCAGCGGGCATCGATGTGGG
>DATJRT010000029.1:0-10166 GCA_035504495.1 Occallatibacter sp. | reverse complement strand
GCGGCCGTTTTTCCTGGTTTTGGACGAACCCGTCTCGGCACTTGATGTCAGCGTGGGCGCGCAGATTGTGAACCTGCTGCGGCGCTTGCAGCGGGAGCACGGGCTGACTTATTTATTTATCTCGCACTCCATGCCGCTGGTGCGGTATCTTTCGACGCGGATTGCCGTAATGGAAAGGGGCGGGCTGGTGGAGACGGGCGAAGCGGAGGCGCTGTGCGCCAATCCGCGCGAGGCATACACACAGCAGTTGGTGGCGGCGACGCCGGAGTTACCCGCGGGATAGAGATTAAGTCTTCGGGTGTCCCACCCTGGCCGGAAGAGCGAAGACCCGGCGAGGGTGGGAAACCCAGTGGGCGACGGGCGGCTAATGTGGCTGCGGCTGCACGGTGGTGGAAGACGGCGGCTGCGGCGTAGACGGCTGCTGCGTTGAAGGCGCAGACGAAGGAGCGGCCGGTTTGGGTGCGGCATTCGGCGTGGCTGGCGCGGTGCCGGGAGCGGCCGGTGCGCCAGGATGCGCAGGCTCAGGCGGAGCGCCCGGATGCGGCGGCGGGACAGGATGCGGCGGGAACATCGGACGCTCCATGGGCGCCGGCAGATCGGTCACGGCCACCAGCTCCACGTCAAAGATGAGATCGGATTTCGCGGGAATACCAGGGTGGTCAGGACGGTCGGGAATGGTGCGTGTCCCGTATGCGAGCTGCCAGGGAATGAAGATGCGGCGCTTGCCGCCGATGCGCATGCCCTCAAGGGCGTAGTCGAAGCCGGGAATGACACGGCCCATGCCCTGGGGGAATTCGAGGGGCTCGGGGTCGCCGAGTACCGGCTTGCCGTCGGGGCCCATCACCGGTTTGCCATCCTTGATCTCGGGCCGCCTGTGGTCGTCCCAGGAGTCAAATTTGACGCCATCGGCTGCGCGCCAGCCGGTGTACTTGATGTGCCAGAGCTTGCCCGACTCGGCCGGGGCACCGGTGCCGATCTTGATGTCCTCATAGTGCAAAGCGAGCCCGATTTTGACGGGGCCATGCATCACGCGGGGGACGCCTGGGGGAAGCCTGATCCAGGGCGGAAGGGTTGAGGCAGACGCGGCAGGCTTGTGAGCCATCGCGGTTGCGGCCTTGTTGGGCGCGGATGCAGCGGCAGCGGAGGATTTGGTTGAAGAGGATGAAGGAGGGGTTTGGGCAACCGCGGCGCCGAGAAATGCCGCCATGGATACAAGCAGGACAATCGGTCTCATGAGTCAGGAAATCTCCATACAAGCTCTGCACGGGAGTTTATCAGGCCGCCCCTAAAGGAGGAGCATGCCGGCCAGCAGCGCGGCTCGAGGCGCGAGCTGGTCGATGAGGATGGATTCGTGGGCGGCGTGCGCGCCTTCGCCCACGGCGCCCATGCCATCGAGCGTGGGAACGCCCAGTGCGGAGGTGAAATTGCCATCGGAGGCGCCGCCGGTTGCGGCTTGGGGAAGGTCGAGACCGATCTCGCGGGCGAGCGTGCGGGCACGCTGGTAGAGCCGGACGGTGGAGCGTGTGCGCTCCATAGGCGGGCGGTTGATGCCGCCGGTGAGAGTGAGAGTACAGCGCTTGTCGATGAGCGTGAATGCGGGGGGCTTGAGCGCGGCAAATTTGCGCTCGATGCGCCGGCCGTCGGCGCGGCGGGCGATGCGGACATCCACTTCGGCCCAGGCTCTTTCGGGGATCACGTTGGCTTTGGTTCCTCCGCCTGCCACGCCCACGCTCACGGTGAGGCCGCGTTTGAGATCAGTCCAGCCGCTCACGGTTTCTACCACGCGGGCCAGTTCGCGGATGGCGCTTGCGCCGCGGCTGAAGTCGACGCCGGCGTGCGCGGCGACGCCCCGGATTTCAATGCGCCAGTTGCCGGTGCCCTTGCGCGCGGTCTTGTAGGCGAGGCCCTGCGCCGGCTCGAGCACGTAGACAGCGGCGCAGGCGGAGGCAATGCGCTCAATGACGGGGCGCGAAGATGGGCTGCCCACTTCTTCGTCGCCGGTGAGGAGGAGGATGATCTCGCGGGTGAGGGCGCGGGCTTCAGTGAGGATCTCAACCGCGGTGAGCGCGATGGCGGCGCCCGCCTTCATGTCGAGAACGCCGGGCCCGAAGAGCCGGCCGCCGGAGAGCCGGCAGGGCATGGTTTTGAGTGTGCCGACGGGCCATACGGTGTCGAGATGGCCGAGAAGGAGAACAGGTTTGGGACTGCCGGGACGGGTGCGGGGGCCGAAACGGGCTTCGAGAATCGGGCCGAAGCGGCGCTGGCGGTGCAGTTTGACGCGGGCATCGGGAATTCTTATTTCGGACGCGGCGGCGGAGGCGCAGGCATCGACGGCATCTTTCTCGTCAGAGGGGGATTCGATGAGAACGAGCCGGCGAATGCGATCGATGAGCGCGCGCTCCTTTTTTCGTGCGCCGGCCAGCAGGGCGCGCATGGGGACGGGGAGATCGGGGAGGCGGTTTGTCCGGCGGCTTTCCATCAGACTCCCTGATTTTACGATCCGGGCAAAGCATTTTTCTCTGGGCACGAGGCGGC
Source organism: Occallatibacter sp. (assembly GCA_035504495.1). Taxonomy (GTDB): domain Bacteria; phylum Acidobacteriota; class Terriglobia; order Terriglobales; family Acidobacteriaceae; genus Telmatobacter. The sequence goes on along the minus strand of DATJRT010000029.1, from coordinate 7,631 downwards.
ACCGGGCAAAAGGCAAAAAGCAGGAGATTGCCAGAGAAAAAGGACGAGAGAATGGGCGAAGAAGCGGAGAAATTCCGACATGGAATGGCGCAACTGCCGGTAATTGTGCAGATTCCAGACGCACGGTGTGGCAAGTTTGCCACACTTCGAATAGAGAGCTGCCGTCTAATCTACTAGCCGTCAGTCATTGATACCCGGGAGAAGAGCTTTGGCCCAACCTGCCCACCTGGAACAGACGATTGCCCAACCGATCGAATTTCGAGGAGTGGGGCTGCACTCAGGCGCCGAGGTAACGATGCGCCTGCTGCCGGCCGCAGCGGGCTCGGGCATTGTCTTCCGCCGGACCGATCTGGACAACTTTGAAATTCCTGCCATCGGCCGCAACGTGGCCAAGGTGAGCTATGCGACCAGCCTGATGCGCCAGGGCGTACTGATTTCGACCACGGAGCATCTGCTCAGCGCGCTGATCGGGATGGGCGTGGATAACGTTATTGTCGAGCTCGACAACCTTGAATTGCCGATCCTGGATGGAAGCGCACTGCCCTATGTAGAGGCTTTCGAGCAGGTGGGGATTCGCACGCAACGGCGGCGGCGGGAGACGATTCGCGTGCTGCGCGCGGTGGAAGTGCGCGAAGGCAACAAGTTCATCGGCGTGTATCCGGGATCGGGTTACCGGATTTCGTACGCGATCGATTTTCCCGCGCCGATCGGGCAGCAAAAAACCTGCGTGGACCTGGCGGCGGAGACCTACGGAACCGCAATTGCTCCGGCGCGCACATTCGGCTACAAGGCGGACGAGCAGAAGCTGCGCGACATGGGGCTCATTCGCGGGGCGAGCCTGGAGAACGCGATCATTCTGGGCGCGCGGGGGCCGATGAACGGCCCGCTGCGCTTCAACGACGAGTTTGTGCGGCACAAGGTGCTGGATTTAATTGGCGACCTGGCGCTTGCCGGCCGGCGTATCGAGGGGCACGTGGTGGCCGAGCGCGCGGGCCACGCCATGCACACCGCATTTGTGGCGCGGCTGCTCAAGGACCGCTCCGCATGGGAACTGGCGCATGTGCCGGTGGAAGAGGCAGCGGCTGCGGAAGAAGAATCGCGAGCGTCGGGAACCGGCGTGCCTGCTTTCGCCGGGGTGTAAAAACCGCCCCACTCCAACTTCTCAAGCAAACAACATGCACATGGGCGCGAGAGCAGGGACATTCCTGCCTTCATCCGCCAGTTTGCCTGTAGCGGGATCGCGGGCAAAGATGCTGATCCAGTTCGAATCCTGGTTGGCGACGAGCATCCAGCGCTCCGTGGGATCGAGGGTGAAGCTGCGGGGCGTTTTGCCGCCGCAACTGGAGCGGGTGATGGGCGTGAGCGCGCCGGTCGAGAAATCGGCGTTGAACGAGTAGAGGAAATTGTCGTCGCGGTTGGCGAAATAAACGAATCTGCCGTCGCGGGTAATCACGGTATCGCAGCCCCGCGTGGGGCCGTGGTAATCGGCGGGCAGCAGATCGATGCGCGCGACCAGTGTGAGGCTGCCGTCAGACTTGTGCCACGCAAGAACGTCGACGGTGGAGGCAAGCTCATTCATGCAGTAGGCGGTGTGGCCGTTGGGATGAAAGCGCAGCGTGCGCGCGCCTGAGCCGGGCGCGCCGTGATAGATGCCGGCGTGCGCCATCTGCGCAGTGGAGAGATCGGGCTTGTAGATGTGAATGCAGTCGCCGCCAAGATCGTTGATGTAGGCGAAGCGATTGTCGGGCGAGAAGGACGCGAAGTGCGCGTGCGCGGTCTTCTGGCGATCGGGATTGGGGCCGTGCACGGTGTAATGCTCGGTCCATACAGGCTCGCTCAGTTTTCCGTCACGGATACGAAAGCTCGCGGCGCTGGCGCCGACGTAGTCGGCGGCGAGCAGCATCTGCCCGGTGTGGTCGACCTCAACGTGGCAGGTGCCGATGCTGGCCGAGTTGCGCGCGCTGAGCGGCTCGAGACCGCCGTTGGCCAGCCGGAAGCTGGCCACTTCTCCGGTGGGCTTGCCCTCGAACATGTCGAGCTCCGAAGCGGAGTAGACGAACTCGCGGCCGGGCGAAAAGGCGATCCAGGCAACTTTGGGCACGCTCGCGGCTACGCCGACGGATGCGAGCTCGCCTGTTTGCGGATTCCAATCGTAGGCGAGAATGCCGTCGGGCGCGCTGGAGGCGACGAGCACGCGCGTGCGCGGTGCAGCGGGCGCGACGAAGGACGCCGAGTGTGCCAGCGTGTGCGAAGCGGCGAGGGTTGCAGCGGAGGAAGTCACGAAAAATCTGCGGCGCGAGGTGAGCAGCGAGGTCCGATTCATGGCGGAGACCATTGTCTCACGCGCCCAATTCGATGCGCTTGCGTCGCGCGGCGTTGGCTCTAATTCATCTTGAAGACGACATTGACGGTGGTTTCCACTTCAACGGGCCGGCCGTTGAGCGTGTAAGGGCGATACTGCCATTGCGCCACGGCGCTGAGAGCGGCCTGGCGAAGCAGTGCGGGACCGCTGACCACGCGCAGGTTCTCGATGGAGCCGGTGGTAGAGATGGTGGCCTCGAGCACGACCGTACCCTGGGTGCCGGCGGCCCTGGCGATTTGCGGATAGCCGGGCGTGACTTTCTTCAAAAGCAGACCATTCATGACTCCGGAGGAGACGGGTGCGGGCGCGCGCGGTCTCAGCCTGATAACCGGGACACCGTTGCCGCCGCGAACGGAACCGCCGGGGACAGCGTTGGGATTTCCATTGCCGGCGAGACCTCCGGGATCGATCGGGGCGGAGTCGTCAGGCGGTCCGGGGATGGGATGCAAATTTGGAAAGACGGAAGGCGCAAGAGCAACAGGAGCGCTGATTGATGGCGCGGCGATGGCTGGCCCCGCAGGTACAGGGGTCAGCCGGATTGGCTCGAGAGGCGGAGGCGGCGCTTCCATGGGAATCGAGCGCACCATGCTGGGCAGCATCTGGGGGTAGAAGAGAGGAATGAGAACCAGCGCCAGCAGGATGGTTCCGTTGAGCGCAAAGGTGGCCATCATCCATCCGTTGGTGCGCGTATGAATGGCTCCCATGGATTCGAAGGTCGAGTCTTCAAACATTGCCTGCCTCCCGGACTGATTCGACAGGGCCCCGTCCGGGAGCGGCAGATTTCAAGGCGCGCAACGCTCCTCGCCGCTCTGCGGGCGTGCATTGCGGAGCGAGCCTGAAGGCCATTCTCTTTTCCGGTCCGGAACCACTTTGCTGGTGTAGACACCAGGTGCAAGGGAATTGTTCCCGGAGTGCGCGCGATCGAAGTGGGCGGATACGCGCGCCGCGATGCAATACACTTCAGGCATTCGCGGCGACCGCGCGTCTGCGCCGATTTTCTCCAAAGCGAGCATGAGACCGTCTTTCTTGTTTTTCCTGGCTGCGCTGTTGGCAGCGAACGCTCAGGCGCCGTCTCCCGCGCCGGCCACAGCCGCGTCAGAGCAGACTCTCGAGTACATTCACGCGAGCTGGGATAAGCTGACGCGATCGGCGACGGAGTGTGCCGCGCTTGCGGACGTGAAGGTGCATGCGAGCCCGGTGCTCTATGTTCCCGCGGACGCGCCCATTCCGGCAGAGGCTGCGGCGGCGGGAAAAATCTGCCACGCGCAGGTGCTGGTGCTGCCGCGGCGGATTGAAAAACTGGGCGACGTGATGCCGCAGGAGCTGCCGCAGCCGGGGCTGCTTTATCTCCCCAGTCCGTACGTGGTGCCCGGCGGGCGCTTCAACGAGATGTACGGTTGGGACAGCTATTTTATTGTGCTGGGGCTGGAGGCCGATCACCGCGAGGCATTGGCGAAGGACATCGTAGACAACTTTCTTTATGAGGTGGAGCACTACGGCGGGGTGCTGAATGCCAATCGCACCTATTACCTCACCCGGTCGCAGCCGCCGTTTTTGACTTCGATGATCCTCGCCGTGTATGAGGACCGTGCGAGTTTCCCCTCAACGCCCGACGGCCGCGCGCAGGCCGACGCGTGGCTGGAGCACGCCTACACGGTGGCAGAGAAGGATTACTCCACATGGACGCGTCCCGAGCACCGGGCGGGCGTGACGGGCCTGGCGCGCTATTACGATTACGGGAGCGGGCCGGTGCCGGAGATGGCCGACGACAGCACATATTATGCGGACGTGATCCGCGGGCTGGTGGAGCACCCGACGCCGGTTGGCAATAGCTTTCTGGTCAAAGGCTCGCAGCATCCTGACGCGGCGGAGGCGGCGCGGCTCAAGATGACAAGCTGCGACGTGCGCGCGAGCGTGGTGTGCCTGCGGGCGTGGTATGGCGGATACCGGCTGACGGCGGATTTTTACAAGGGCGACCGGGCGATGCGCGAGTCGGGATTCGACACGAGCGACCGCTTCGGTCCGTATTCGGGAGCGACCCACCACTATGCGCCTGTGTGCCTGAACAGTCTGCTCTACCGCTACGAGCGCGATCTCGCGCACGTTGCGCACCTGCTGGGCAAGCCGCAGGATGCGCTGCGCTGGGACCGGCGGGCGAATGCGCGCGCCGCGGCGATGCAGCGCTATCTGTGGAGGCCGAAGGAGGGCGTGTTTGCGGATTACGATTTCGTGCATGCGAAGCCATCCGGCTATGCCTTCATCACCTCTCTTTACCCGCTGTGGGCGGGCGTGGCCACGCGCGAGGAAGCGAACCAGATGGAGGCGAAGCTGAATCTCTTCGAGCGGCCCGGCGGATTGTCGACCAGCGACACGGATACCGGGCTGCAATGGGATGAGCCTTACGGATGGGCGCCGACGAACTGGATTGCCGCGGCGGGACTGGAGGCGCTGGGATTTCACGCCGATGCCGCGCGGATTGCGGAGCACTTCGATGCCACGGTCGATGCGGGTTTCGCCGCCGACGGGACCATCCGCGAAAAGTACAACGTGGTGCGGGGTAACGCGCAGTTCAGCGTTTCTGCCGGCTATGAGCAGAACGTGATCGGGTTCGGATGGACGAACGCGGTGTATCTCAAATTCAAAGAGATGATGCAGGAGACGGCTACTCCGGCAGAGTCACCGTCCCCTGCACATTGAAAGCTCCGGCGACTGAGGGCGCGCCGGTTCCGGGCTGGCCGCCGCCGATGGAGACGGTATAAGCGCCGGCGGCGACGATGGGCTCACCGGCCTCGGTGACCATGCTCAGGTCACGCGGCTTCAAAAGAAAGCGCACACGCTGGGAAGCTCCGGGGCCGAGATGCACGCGCTCAAAGCCGCGTAGCGCACGCAGAGGCGCGCCGGCAACGTTGGGGAAGCTGAGATAGAGCTCGGCAACTTCGTCGCCGGCCACTTTGCCGGTATTGGTGACAGTTGCTTCCGCAACGAGCGGATCGCCGGCCTTGAGGGGTTCGGCGGGCAGATGAAGGCCGCTATAGGAAAAGCTGGTGTAGCTGAGTCCGTAGCCGAAGGGATAAAGTGGCGTGCCGGTGAAGTAGCGATAAGTGCGGTTCTTCATGGAGTAGTCGTCGAAGGGCGGGAGCTGATCGATGTTCTTGTAGAAGGTTACGGGCAAACGGCCGGAGGGATCGTTGCGGCCGGAGAGCGTTTGCGCCACCGCAGTGCCGCCCTCTTCGCCCGGATACCACGCATCGAGGATGGCGTTGGCGTGGGTGCTGGCCCAGTTGACCGCGAGCGCGCTGCCGTTGGTGAGGACGACGACCAGCGGCTTGCCGGTTGCGGCGAGGGCGTGGAGCAGGTCTTTCTCCGGCTGTGGCAGATCGAGGCTGGTTCGGTCGCCGCCCCTGAAGCCGGGCAGGTCGATCTTCATCTCTTCGCCTTCGAGCTGGCTGGTGATGCCGACCACGGCGATGGTGACGTCCGCGCCTCGGGCGGCCTCGATCGCGGCCGGGTCGGGAGCGTCATTCACTCTCATCCACACCAGCCGGGCGCGCGCAACCGGGCGGTTCACAGGGCTAAAGTCGACCGCGACCTGGTAAGGCTTGCCGGCTTCGAGATGCACGCGGCCCAGCCTGGCTTCAACGCCGCGCGTATCGTCGGCGTTGGCGATCACTTGCCCATCGAGCGAGACGCGGAAGAAGCCGTCGGCCTGGAGGCCAAGATCGTAGTCGCCGGTGGATTGTGGCGTGAGCGTAGTCTCCCAGCGGATGGCGAGCGGCCTCACACGGGCAGCTTCCGGCGGCAGCGGTTGCGCGGAGGCGTCGATGTTCGGCTCCGTACGCGAGGCGAGCGTGGAGAGGACGGGCGTTGTGGCGAGGTAGGTGACGATGTCGCCCTTGAAGTAAGTGGCCTTCACGCCGGGCCGGCCGCCGGTGGTGAGCAAAGCTGAGGGCACGGGCTGATAATCGGCGCCGAGAAACTGCGTGCCGGGGACGTACCGGATGGAATCGGCGGCGAACTCCTTGCGGAGACCTTCGAGGATGGAGACGGTGTGCGTAGGAATACCGTTGTAGTTGCCGAGCAGGACGCGGGTCTGCTCGGCGAGCGGGCCGACGACGGCGATTTTGATGCCGGAGGTTTTGAGCGGCAAAGTGCCGTCGTTCTTGAGCAGCACCATGGACTCGTTGGCGAGCTTGAGCGCGAGGGCGCGATGCGCCGGACTGTTCAGCTCGGACTCATCGATTTTGGTGTACGGCACAATCGACGGCGGATCGAACATGCCCAGCTTCATGCGCGCGGTGAAGAGGCGGATGAGAGCGCGGTCGATGTCGCTCTCCTTGAGATAGCCTTCCTTCACGGCGTCGAGATAGGGCTTGTAATCGTGGTCGTCGGTAACCTCGGTGGTGAAGTCGACGCACTCGTTGTCCATGCCGCGTTCCAGGCTGATGGCGGAGGCCTGCGCCTGCGTGGGCTCGTAGTGATGGCCGTCAAGAATGTTGCGCACCGCGCCGCAGTCGGAGACGACGTAGCCCTTAAAGTCCCACTTGCCGCGGAGCTGGTCTTCGAGAAGAAACTGATTGGCGCAGGCGGGCTGGCCGTTGATGCTGTTATAAGCGCACATGACGGAGCCGGCCTTGCCCTCAGTCACGGTGGCGCGGAATGCGGGCAAATAGGTGTCGAGCTCGTCGTGCTTGCTTACGGTGACATCGGCCTCATGGCGCGTGGGCTCGGGGCCGGAGTGCACGGCGAAATGTTTGGGCGTGGAGATGACGCGGTAATAATGCGGGTCGTCGCCCTGCATGCCGGTGACGAAGGCTACGCCCATGCGCGCAGTCAGGAACGGGTCTTCGCCGTAGGTTTCCTGGCCGCGGCCCCAGCGCGGATCGCGAAAGATGTTGATGTTCGGCGCCCAGAAATCGAGACCCTGGAAAATCCTGCTGAAGCCGCCGTTGGCGCGCAGCGCCTGCTCGTGCTTGATGCGCCCTTCGACGCTGATGGCGATGGCCATTTGGTGGATAGCTGCGGGATCGAACGTGGCGGCGAGGCCGATGGGCTCGGGAAACTCCGTGGTGCCGTTGACGGCCACGCCGTGCAGGGCTTCGCTCCACCAGTCGTATGCAGGAACATGCAGGCGGGGGATGGCGCGCGCCTGATTCACCAGTTGCGTGGCCTTCTCTTCGAGGGTCATGCGATGCACAAGGTCGGCGGCGCGCTGCTCAGGGGCAAGATGGGGATTCAGATAAGCGGGCTGATCGGCATTCTGTGCAAAGAC
>DATJRT010000028.1:0-5233 GCA_035504495.1 Occallatibacter sp. | reverse complement strand
GCCTGGCGCAGCATCGCCGGTCCTGTGACCACGCGCAGGTTTTCAATGGAACCGGTCCTGGAGATGGTGGCTGCCAGCACCACAGTTCCGGAGACGTGGGCGGCTTGCGCGATGGAGGGATAGACGGGAGGCGTCTTCCGGATGAGCAGGCCGACGGCGACGCCGGCGGAGACGTTGATGAATTTCGGGGGCGCGGCCTGGACCCGGGAATAGGCCTGTCCGCTGAGAGCGCCACCGGGTGAAGCGGAGCCGCCGAGGGCGGTTGCGTCGAGGGCGGCGGGCGGCGCGTCTTCGGCAGGCTTTGACTTCATCTCCGAAGTGATCCTTGCGGGCGCGCTTAACTGATCGTTCATCATCTGCGCCGACACCGGAGGCGGTGCTGCGGCCTGGGGATCGGCGGCGGGCGCTTCTGCCGGCGGCGGAGCGGGAGCGGCGGCGGGCGCGGGAGCGGGAGCGGGATTGACGGAAACCGAGGGCGACGGCTTGAGCGCGTGCGGCTGCGCAACGGCATTTGCCGGCATGACGGACGCCGGGCGGGTGAGGATTGCATGCCTGCCGCGGTGGAAGATGGCGAAGCCGAGAAACAGGAGCATGAGCAGGAGGGATGCGGCGGCGATGAGAACGACCCGCTTTTTGCCTCTCGCCCTTTCGAGGATCACAGGCGTACGCGCGGCAGGCTTCTGCCCGGCGCGGGCGGCCAATCCCGGCCGAATGGATTCCCCGGCGGATTCCTCATTTTGGTTCAGGGTTGCATTGGCTTTCGCGCCTGGCGCTCTTCCGGCGGCGGGTTTGCTCCGCCCCGCCTGCACACGCGGGCCTTTTGAACGCGCCGGTGGGGGCACCACCTCATAGATGGCGCCGGCGGAGACCGGAGCCGGCGCGGCTTCGCGGTGGGGCGCACCGGGTTCGGGGTGCATGGCAATCAGCCGATCGAGAAAAGACTCTTCGTTGGTATAGACCGTATGCGATGCGACCGGGGGACGGCTGCGCGGGAATTCCGCCAGCCCCTGCGGAACGGGCTGCGGCGGAGCGGACGCGCGCATTTCGGGCGCGGGCGCAAGCAGGACAGGCTCCGCCGGCTGAGCCGAGCCGACGCCATCATCCCACTCGCCGAAATCGGCGGGCAGCGTTGACGGCAGGGTCATTACTCTTGCAGGAGATGCCATTGGCAATCTTCTCCTTTCTCATAGACAGCACCCTGGTAGACGCGGCGTTCCCGTGGCCTGGCCTGCGCGGAGGCGGACGATGGTTCTTCGCTGACGGGCGCGCATTCCGGTTCAGCCGGAAGCGCCGGGACCGGAGGCGGCATGACAAGAGTGGAGATGGTCAAGAGCAGGGGTATGTCCTTCGGCTTGTCGGTCGGCTGCGGCACAATCGGCCTCCTGGCAGTTGCGGCACGGCGGCCGCTCATCCACCTTATCGGCAGCTCAAGCTCGAATCTTACCGGCGGGCTACGCTTCAGGCGCAGCCGTTTTTGCCCAATCGCCCGCGGCGATGGAATCGGGTGCAGGTACTTCAGCGGCCGCATTCTGACGGGCTGTTTCGAAATGGCGCATCCACAGACGCCTGGCGGGGGTGTATAGAGAAAACTAAGCATGCCGGCTCAAACGGGAGGGTATCCCCTAACTAAAGTTTTTGCCTTTCGGTCTTGCGGGCCAAGGCAGGACAGCTAAAAAAAATCGCCCCCGAAGGAACTCTTCGCCTCGGAGGCGCTTGCGCTTGAACACAAGTGAAGATGGGGGAACCAGTAGCCGGCGCTGGAGGTCGTAGCACGCGGCTACTGGTGATCCCTTGATTAACGAAACGGACGCGGCTTCCCCTTTCCACCCCCGCTTCGTGTCTTCCGGCTCAAGGAGAACTTTCGTGCCCGTTCTCCGATCCATGTTGACAAGAGGAGTGTCGCCTGAAAGAGGCGACGCGTCCGTGACGGCGGTCACAGGGGTTGGTGTCTTCATGCTTTGAGCCTGAGGGCCGCGTCCTGTCTTGCGCGCGGATCAAGGAGCCTGAAGGCCCCTGCTCCTTCGCCCGGGGCTGAAGCGCGCGCCCTTTAATGGGACACGACGCGGGGATTGGCGCGCATTGACAAAGCGCGCGGCCGCTTCGACAATCGGAGATTCAGCCGAATCCGGCGCGAGAGTCTTTGTGACCGCTTTGTTGACGACGAATCTGGGTTCGACGCCTTTGCTGGGGCGGGGCAAGGTGCGCGATCTGTACGCGGTGGACGGCGCGCTGCTGCTGGTGGCGACGGACCGGATTTCGGCCTTCGATCATGTGCTGGCCACCGGCATCCCGGGCAAAGGAAAGATTCTGACGCAGATTTCGCTCTTCTGGTTTGAGCTGCTCGGCGAGATTGCGGTCAACCACCTGATTACGGCCGATGTGAGCGCGTATCCAGCTTCGCTGCGGCCGTATGCGGATCAGCTTGAAGGGCGATCGATGCTGGTGAAGCGCGCCGAGATGTTCCCGGTGGAGTGCGTGGCGCGCGGGTATCTGGCCGGTTCGGGGTGGAAGGAGTATCGCGCAGAAGGGAAAGTGTGCGGCATTCGCCTTCCGGAAGGACTGCTCGATGGATCGCGGCTGCCGCAGGCCATCTTCACGCCGGCAACCAAGAGCGCGGACGGCGCGCACGACGAAAACATCTCCTACGCAGAGACGGAGGCGCGCGTCGGTGTGGAAAACGCGTCCGAATTACGGCGGCTGACTCTGGCCCTTTATCAACGAGCACAAGCACATGCTGAAGAGCGCGGCCTGATTCTGGCCGACACAAAATTTGAGTTCGGCAGGACGGCGGAAGGGATTATTCTTGCCGATGAGGTTCTGACGCCGGACTCGTCCCGGTTCTGGGAGGCGGAAAGCTGGAAGCCGGGAGGTGCGCAGCCGTCCTTCGACAAGCAGTACGTGCGCGACTATCTGGAATCGATCCGCTGGAACAAGCAGGCGCCCGCGCCGGGTCTTCCGGAAGAGGTGGTGGAGCGGACGCAGAGCAAGTACCTGGAGGCCTTCCGCCGCTTGAGCGGGCGGAGCATCCAAATCTAGGAGGGGATGTATCGGAGGAAAGAGCGGCCGGAAATGGCCGGAGGAGACAAAGACGGCGCGGCCTGGGCGCAAACCCCGGGCACGGCAACCTTCGAGCCGGAGCGCCACTTCCTCAAATGCCGGAGGATGGGACGCATCATGACCTGGGTCGATTGGGCCATTGTATTTGGCGTGCTGATGTCAGTGCTGGCGGGGCTGTTCCAGGGCTTTTTTCGCACCGCCTGCTCGCTGGTGGGTTTGCTGTTCGGGCTTTCCCTGGCGGCGTGGAACTACGGACATGTGGCCGCGGTGCTGATGCCGATGGTGCGGATCGAGGCGGTTGCCGATACGATTGCGTTTTTCCTGATCGCCATTCTGGTTCTGGCCCTGGCGAACCTGGTGGGAAATTTACTGGGTAAGGCGCTGGACTGGATGGGGCTGGGATGCCTGGACATGCTGGGCGGCGCGGTACTGGGATTTTTTCAGGGCGTGTTGCTGGTGACCCTGTGTATTCTTGTGACCGTGGCTTTCTTCCCCCAGGCGCAGTGGCTGACGGAATCGCGGCTGCCGCGGCAGTTTTTCGGGGCGTGCCACATCAGCACGCACGTGACTCCGGCGGAGCTGGCCGAGCGGGTGCGCCAGGGACTGAGAACGCTGGAGCTGGAGTCACCGAAGTGGATGCACCCCAACAATGGCGGTTAAATGGGGGACGGTTGAACGAGGGGCGGTTGGGCGAGGGACGGTTGAACGAGGAGCGGTTAAATGGGGGAATGGCTAAAGCGGCGGCTGGGTACCGCAGCCAGCCAATTTGGGCAAGAAGCGGAGGGCAAAAAATCCCCCTTGCCATCGCATCCGGAGCCGGTACACTAATGCAACGACCTGAACCAGAGGTGGACGTGAGACGCGAACTGGATAGCCTGGTGACGCAAATGCACTCCAGCGGCATCCGCTACGAAGATGCAGTGCGGGAGTTCAAGAGGCAATATCTGCGTGAGGTACTGATTGCGCACCGGGGAAACCAGTGCAAGGCCGCGGAAGAACTGGGAATGCACCGCAACACCCTGAGCCGCGCCATGGCCGAACTGGGGCTGGAGCTGTCGGAAGTCCGAGCCGGGCTCAAGCGTCCGCCGCGCCCGGAACGTCCTGTATACGGAGCACTCCGGCAGGGCTATCGCTAAGGTCGCGCCCGGCGCGCGTGCGACCGTAATCGCCATGCAAACTTTGCCGCAAAGCACGGAACCCCGTGTCGCCATCGAGCCGGATTTCGCATGGGACGGGCAGGACGCCTATCTCTTCGATATCGACGGCACGCTGCTGCGCAGCCGCGACCGCATTCACTTGAACTCGGTGGCCCTGAGCGTGCAGCGGGTGACCGGATTCGAGATCACCCTGGCGGGCGTACTGCTGCACGGAAACACAGACACGGCCATTCTGCGCGAAGCCTGCATCCAGGCGGGCATCCCGGCCGAGATCATGGAGGCGCAGACGGAGGCGATTCTCGAGGCCATGCGCAACGCGGTGGCCGAGCGGCGCCACGAGCTGGACCTGGTGAGGATGCCGGGCGTGGAAGAGGTGCTGCGGCACCTGGCCCGGAAAGGCGCGCTGCTGGGCGTGGCCACGGGCAATCTGGAGATGATCGGCTGGATCAAGATTGAGCAGGCAGGCTTGCGCGAGTGGTTCCGTTTCGGCGGATTCAGCGACCACTTCCCTATCCGCGCGGAGCTGGTGGCGCATGCGGCGAGGAAGGCACGGGAGCTGACGGCGGGCGAGAAGATCTGCGTGGTGGGCGACACGCCGCGCGACATTGAAGCGGCGCGCGCCAACTTTCTTTCGGTGATCGCCGTGGCCACGGGCAGCTTCAGCTTCGATCAACTGGCCGCGCATCAGCCGGAGGTGTGCGCCACCTCGCTGGCCGACCTGCTGGCGCTGGCGACGCCGGGATCGGGGCCGGGACTGTGAGCCGCCCCGCGCGATCGAAGCGATCCCAAAGGAGCACGCTGAAGATGTGCGCATGCCTTCGCGTGTGGACCGCGCTGGGTCTGCTCTGCCTGTTCCCGGGCGCGACGATGGCCCAGACTGGGGCGCAGGTGGGGGCGCAGACGGCGAGCCCGCAGACGCCGGTTGCGGCTGCGCCTCAAGACGCCTCCGCACCCGCGCAGGCGCAGAACCGGGCGAGGACGACGAGCGGCGAGAGGCGCAAGGCGGCCAAGCTCTATCT
>DATJRT010000027.1:0-20040 GCA_035504495.1 Occallatibacter sp. | reverse complement strand
GTGACGTTGTCCACCGCGCCCAGGCTCTTGGCCCTGTCAATAAGCGCCTGGCAGGCGTCGGGCAGGCTGGTGCAGGAGAAGATCAGCATCGCAATCGTCTTCGCCTCTGCGTAGCGCGTAAGCCCGTCGGTGGTCAGCAGCACGATGTCGCCGGCTTCCAGGTCGCCGGTAAAAATGTCCGGCTCAACCGTTTCCGCCGTCCCGATGGCGCGCGTAATCACGGACTGCAGCGGCGAAGCCTTGGCCTCCTCGATGTTCATCGCGCCCTTGCGCACCTGCTCGGCCAGAAAGGAGTGGTCATTGGTGATCTGCGCGCACACCCCGCCGCGTAGAAAATACGCGCGGCTATCGCCTACGTTGCCGATCAGCAGCCGCCGGCCGTCAATACAGGCCGCCACCAGCGTGGTGCCCATGCCGCGCAGCTCCTCGTTACCCTGCGCCAGCTGATAGACCTGCTGGTTGGCGGAGACAATGGCCCGGTAGAGCCGGTCTTCCGTGGTGGCTTCGCCGCCGGCATCCCGGGAAAAGTTCTCCACCAATTCCTTCACGGCCGTAGCGCTGGCCACTTCGCCGGCGGCCATGCCGCCCATGCCATCGCAGACCACAAACACCCGGGACGCAACATCGTATCCAAAGCCGTCTTCGTTATTTGTCCGCACGCAACCCACATCGGTCTGCGCGGCTATGTCGATCTTGAGTTCCGTTTCGCTATCCATGCCTGGAATTCTTCTTTCACCGGCGCTGGGGGCCGGTTTCTGCTGCCCTGAGGCCGAACCTCGAAGATCAAATCGTGCCGCTGCCGGCGATGTTGGAGCTACTATACGTTGAAAACACTGCCTCCCAAAGGCTTTTTCTCTGGAGGAAGATCACGCCCGTGCTGAGCTTGAATAAAATGCCGGACCGACAGGAAACCGCTCTAAGGTTGCCAGAATTCCCGCCAGCCTGTAAAGACGGCCGCGTACGCCTTCGCGGTGACAGCCCGTCAGTTCTTCTCTTCCTTCACCAGCTCGGCCGCTTTGTTCAGGAACTGCTGCAAAAGCTCTTCGCCGGTTCCCGTTACATATTCGCCCGGATGCGCGCCTCCTTTTGTCCACGCCATCAGAAATACCAGCGGAATCCAGCCCCGGACATCGTGTTCCATCGCCCGGCCGAACGCAAACAGCACGCGGGAGAGCTTGAGCGGAATCTGCAAGCCCCAAACGTCATTTGCCGCCGGGTCCTGGCACAGCGCCGGCGGCGAGGTGACCATGTACTCGCGGCAGGCCAGTGGACGGATGGAATAGATGCCGCAGTTCTCGTTCTCGAGAAACGGGCAGGCCACGTGCGCTCTGAAGTATTCGATCGAAACGTCGGTGGCAAATCCCTCGTCCAGGAGCCATCGAGTATCGAGAAGCTTGTCGATGACGCCCGCGTCGCGAAGCGCGGTCAGTGCGCGATGAAACCGCTCCTCCAATTGCCGTTGGCGTTGTGGAGGCAGCGAGCGCATCCATTCCATCAGCGCCTCGGCTTCAAACAGGCTCACCGGCACCATCTGCCGGCAGCAGGCCGCGCATCCCGCCTGGCAGGAGATAGGCGAGCCGGCCGTCCTCGCTTCCTCCATGACTCTGCCGGTGACCACGTTTTCCAGGTTTTGAATGATTGGCAAAAGCTCAGTGAGGGTAGTCCGTCCCACCGGCAGCTGCGCGCTGGCTTGAAGAAACACTCCCCCTACGGGAATTGAAAACGTAGCCCTCACCGTGGAGGGTGATTCTGTCTCCGGATCCGGCATGATCTCCTCCACTCCCGGCGTGAAAGCGCAATTTTCCCTTCGCAAGCGTTTTCCGATTGTACCGCGCCTCCGCCGGCATCACCTGCTCCGCGGATTCTCAAAGCAAAGCAGGCCTTATCTGCCTCTTGAGGCAGCACTTCAGGGCTGCGTCGAACCGGACGCCGCGCCCGCCGGTGTACCCCAAAGTGTATTGGCTGGCAGACCGCAAACATGCTACCGTGATTCTGCTGGTCAGCGCGAACCCAGTTTGTTTGATTCCGACTCAGCCTGAGCTTCCGGCTCACTGGCCTGCACGTGTTTTTGTCTCATCGCTGCTTTGGCTTTAGCGGTTCTCCAGTCGGCGTTGGCCAGAGCCCGATGCCTAGAGCGGCATTCATCTTGCGGAGCCTTTCGCGGCAGGCCTCCTTGAGCGCGCGGAGCGAATGGCAAGCGCCGCATTGCCGGCCTGAAGCAACTTTCCAGGAGTCTGGAGAAACGCCCAAAGCAACGTGGACACGATAGAAAAAAAGAGGATCGGCAAGTACGAGATCACGGGCATCCTCGGCCGCGGCGGCATGGGAGTGGTCTATCGCGCGGAAGACAAGCGCATCGGCCGCCAGGTGGCCATCAAGACCCTGACGGAAAACTTCTCCGGCCAGCCGGAGATGCTCGAGCGCTTCTACCGCGAAGCCCAGGCCGGCATCCTCCAGCATCCCAACATCGTCATCGTCTACGACCTCGGCGACGAGGAGGGCGTGCCCTTCATCGTGATGGAGTACGTCAGCGGCGATCCGCTGGACAAGCTCATCGCCTCCGGCCGCCACATCTCGATGATCGAGAAACTGAGCATCATCGAGCAGGTCTGCGCCGCGCTCGGCTACGCCCATCACCGCGGCGTCGTTCATCGCGACATCAAGCCCGCCAACGTGATCGTGCAGCAGGACGGCATTGCCAAGCTGGTCGACTTCGGCATTGCCCGCGTGCAGGGCTCGAGCAGCGAAGGCGGACTCACCCGCACCGGCAACGTCATCGGCACCATTCATTACATCGCCCCGGAGCGCCTGCGCGGCAAGCCCTTCGACGGCCGCTCCGACATTTTTGCCACCGGCATCATGCTCTACTATCTGCTCGCCGGCCAGCTCCCCTTCACCGGCGAAGACATGAGCGTGCTGCAGAAGCTGGTGAATGAGCCGCACCCGCCGCTGAGCACCTTCCTGGCCAACTACCCGCCGCAGCTCGACGCCATCCTCGACCGCGCCCTGGCCAAGGATCCCGAGCAGCGCTACGCCACCGCCGAGGAATTCGCCGCCGACCTGCACGGGTTGGGCGAGCAGCTCAAGAAAGGCCAGATCGAGGAGCTCTTCGGCGACGCCGAGCGGCTTACCGCCGAGGAGCAGTTCGGCCGCGCCCGCGAGGTGCTGCTGCAGCTCGTACGCATCGACCCGCAGCACACCGGCGCCCGCCAGCTCTTCGGCATCGTGCAGCAGAATCTGGCCCGGCTGCAGCGCGCCGAGCAGGTGCGCCAGCTGGTCGCCGAAGCCGACGAGGCCATCGCCTCGCAGCGTTACGCCGAGGCCATCGGCTCGCTCGATCATGCCGTCCAGCTCGACCCGGAAAACGCCGACCTCAAGAAAAAAATCGAAGAGGTGCGGGAGCAGAAGCGCCGCTACGACGAGATGGGCACGCTCATGTCGCAGGCCGACGCGATGCGCGAGCGCGGCGACTGGACCGGCGCGCTCAAGGTGGCCGAAAAGGCGCTGAGCCTTAACCAGCAGGACACCAAGGTCCGCGCGCTCTACAACGAGATCTCCCGCCAGGCCAAGCTGGCCGCGCAGAAGGAACAGATCAAGGAGATGCTCGGCAAGGCCAGGCAGGAGCTCGGCTCCCGCCGCTTCACCGGCGCCATCGAGATTCTGCGCGAGGTGGGCAAGCTCGATCCCTCCCTTCCGGAGATGGAAAGCATGCTCCAGACGGCGGTCGCCGCCCAGGAGCAGGAGCGGCGGCGCAAGCTCATCGAGCAGATTCAGGCGGAGATCGAAAGCTGCCTCGCCGGGGAAAACTACGACCGCGCCACGGAGCTGGTGGAGCGGGCCGTGGAGCAGTTGCCCTCCGAGTCCTCGCTCTTGCAGCTCAAGACGCGCGTCGCCCTGCAGACGCGGGCCTGGCGCACGCGCCAGCTGATCGATACCACCTCAGCCAGGGCGCAGGAGGTGTTTCTCCACGCGCCGGGCGAGGCCCTGCTGATCGTGCAGAAGGCGCTCGAAGAGCTGCCCGGCGAAGAGCGTCTGCTGGCTCTGGAGGAATCGCTGCGCCAGCGGCTGAAGGCGCAGGAGATCGAAGAGGTCCGCGGGCGCTACCTGCGCGAGGCGCAGGCGGCCATCGACCGCGCGCAGTTCGACAAGGCCATCCAGATTCTCGAGAGTTACCAGCTCGAATTTGCCGATGCGGCCGGTGTCGGCGAACTGCTCGATTTCGCCCGGCGCGAAGTGCAGCAGCAGCAGCGCCGCGCGCGCATCGCCACCACCGTAACCCAGGCGCGCGAGCTGCTGTTGACGGAGCAGTTCGAGCAGGCCATCCAGCTCATCGCGCCGGTGGTGGCCGAAACCGCCGACCCAACCCTTGCGCGCCTGCTCGAGGATGCCCGCGCGCAGCGCGAGGCCCTGCTGCGCAAGAGTGAAGCGCTGATGGGCCAGATCGCCCGCCATCGCGAGCGCGGCCAGTACGACGAGGCCATCAGCCTGTTGCAATCGCTGCCCGCCTCCGGCGTGGCCGGCTCCCCGCAGAATGCCCTGCTGGCCGAGATTCGCGGAGAGAAAGCGCGCAGGGAGGCAACCGCCGTCGCCCTGGCCGCTGCATCGCAGGCTTCCGATCTCGCCGGATTCAATGCCGCCATCGAGTCGCTGCAGAAGGTGCAGCGCGCCTGGGGCGACACGCCCGATCTCGCCAAGGCGGTCTCCGGCATCGAGTCCCGCCGCGCGCAGCTCGCCAACCAGGCTGTGGCCAAATCCGTTGACGCGGCGCGCACCGCGCTGCTTGAAAACAACGCCGCGGCCGCGGTGGAAGCGCTCAAGTCCTCCGCCGAGTGGTTCGAGTTTGCCGGAACTTCGCAGCAATCCGATTGGAAGCGCCTGAATTCTGAGGCCGCCAAGCCCACCGCCAAGCGAGCCACAGGGTTTGTGCCCCAGGTAAGCGCGCCCGGCGCAACCACGGAAGTGGCTCCGCAGCGCAACCGGCTTCTGCTCCCTCTGGTCGGCGTTGGCGTTCTGGCTCTCGTCGGCGTCGGTGTGGCAGTCGTGCTCCACAACAAAGCGCAGAACGCACAACCGCAGGTCGTCTACAAGACCATCCCGGGCGCGCCCGCGAGTACGGCGCCTACGGGCACGCTCGTCATTCACGGCAGCGTGGACAAAGGCAGCCCTGAGAACGTGCAGGTCCTGGTGGATGGCGTGGTCAAGGGATTCACGCTCGGCGATGGCAGCCTGAAGGTGCCGCTCGATCCCGGCAAGCACTCCGTGCGTTTCGTGAAACCCGGTTACACGGATTCGCCGTCCTCTTCGATCACGATTGCCGCCAACAGCCAGCAGACCTTGCCATTCGCGCTGACGCAGATCGTCGGCGCGCCCCCCCCGCCGCCAGAAGCTTATATCACCGTCCTTTCGCTGCCCGGCGCGGCCGTCAGCCTCGATGGCGCAGCGCCCAGGAGCACGGATGCGCAGGGCGTTTTCAATGCGGAAGTCAAGCCCGGCCCGCACTCGGTAAGCGTCAATCTGAACGGATACCAGTCGTTTAACCAGACGTTCAATCTGAAGAACGGCGACCACCAGAACGTTCCCGCGTCGCTCAATCCGATTCCCAGGGCGGTCGTGCAAAATCCGCAAATCGCGGCCTTTTACGCAACCTCGCAAACCGTCCAGGAGGGCCAGTCCACCACCCTCAAGTGGCAAACCAGCAACGCCAGTGACGTCTCCATCGACAACGGCATCGGCGCGGTGAGCGCATCAGGCCAGCGGGACGTGAATCCCTCCGGCACCACCACCTATACGCTCATCGCCAAGGGCAGCGGCAACCCGCAACAGGAGTCGCTGACCATCACCGTTACGCCCAGGCAGCCAACCCCTACGCCGACGCCTGCGCCGGTCACCACCACTGCGCCCCAGCCCGTCGATCAGTCGGCGCTTCTGCAGCAGGCCGTCAGCAGTTTTGAAGCCGCTTGGAACGCCCACGACATCGGCCGCATCCAGGCCATCTGGACCGGCTTGAGGCCGGCGCAGGCAAAAGGGCTTTCCAGCTTCTTCAAAGACAACCCCGGCGCCACGGTCTCAGACAGCTGTCCCACTTCTGCGCTCAACATCTCGGGCGACACCGCAAGCTGGACCTGCAACGAGACCTCGACCTACAACTCCGGGGGCAAGATGAAGTCCAACTCGCTTGCCGTCCACTTCACCTTCGCCCGTCACAACGGTAACTGGACCATCCTCGGCCGGTAATCGTTTCCGCGTCCATCGGAGTCCCCGGATCTTCCCTTCGCTCTTGCGGGTAACCGCGTTGCCGGGCAAACATTGTGTGCTTGAGAATCGTGCATCTTTGCGCATGCTCACGCTCTTGGAACCGCAGTGATTTAAGTGCGTAAGAACACACTTTTGAGCGCAAAATCATTCTTGACGTTTCCTTTATATCGCCCTAATATGATTCAGGTTTCGCGCATTACAACTTTGAGCCCGATGCGATCCGCTTGACAGGATTTGGGGCACTCTTGCGGATTTGGCTGGATTCGCCATGATCCGGGCATTTTTTCTCTGCCTGGCGGATCGCATCGGCAATGCTCATGGCCGGTTCCTAAATTTTTTTCGGCTTTTCATCGCGGTGCGGCCTTGCCCACCGGTTTGTAACGGCCCGTCGGCCGAAGTCACTAATTCATTTGGGTCATTTCAAAAGCAAACGCATTTTTTCCTCCCCACACGAGGCGTAAAAAATTTGCTGTCCCGGAGAACTCACATGCTGCGGCGAGTGAATCCCCTTCCGTCGAATCGGCTTCCTTTCACTGCACTCTCTCGAGTGTTTGCAAGCACCTCAGTTGCCCAGTCCACCGATTCTCGGCGCAGTCGGCGCGCGGGTTCCATCGGCCGCCTCGCCGCTCTGGCGGCTGCGTTCTGCCTCTGCGCGGCGGGAGCGTGGGGCGCCACCTGCACCGTGAATTCGACCGCCGACACCAATACGGGCGCGGGCACGGCGGGCACGCTGCGCTATTGCCTGAGCAATCTCGATTCGGGTCTACCGGCCTCGACCAACGCCATCAGCTTCAGCGTTACCGGCACGATCACGCTGACGGGCACGTTGCCCGATATCGAGAACGGCGTGACCATCACCGGTCCGGGCGCAAACCAGCTCACCATCTCGGGGGCGGGAGCGTTCCAGGTGATGACCATCGGAAACTCCGCGGCGCCCGACGTTTCGATCTCCGGAGTAACGATTGCCAATGGCAACAACTCCGGCGCCGCCGGCGGCGGCGGCATTCAGCTGGGCCAGGGAGCATTGACCGTTTCCAATTGCGCATTTGCGGGGAACACCTCCTCGCATGGCGGCGGCGCCATTTCCAGCGGCGGCACACTCTCGGTCACCACGAGCACCTTTTCCGGCAACTCAGCCACGGCCGCCACCGGCGGCGGCGCTATTGCGTCTTCGGGGCCGGCAACGGTGACTGACAGCACCTTCTCCTCCAACACCGCCGGTGGCGGCGGCGCCATGAGCAACGTCAACAGCGGTGCGCTGACAGCGGTCAACAACACGTTCGCGGGCAATTCGGCTCAAGAGGGCGGGGCCATCCTCAATGAGACCCCCGCCGCAACCCTCACGGCCGGCAACAACATCATCTCCGGCAACACAGCTACGTCCGGAGGCGCGGGCATTGATAACACCAGCGGCGCTACGGCAAACGCCAGTTACAACGTTTACTACCACAACCTGACCGGCGGCAGCGAAGACGACTGCAACGGCTGCACCACCAACACCAGCGCCACCCCAGCCACGGCGAATCCGCTGGCGCTGGCGCTGGGCAACTACGGAGGCGCCACCCAGACCTTTCTGCCCCTGCCGTCCAGCCAGGCCATCTGCGCCGGATTGGCCAGTGCAGCCTCCGGCGCCGGTCTGACCGCCGACCAGCGCGGCTTTGCCTTGGCTCCGGCCTACTCTTCGTGCGCCAGCACCGCGGTCGATGCCGGCGCCGTACAGACCAACTACGTCCAGGTGCAGTCCAGCGGAGATGCGGGCGCCGGCGCGGGCGACTGCCCAGGCAGCAGCTGCACTTTGCGGGACGCTGTGGACCTGGCCAACGGCAACGGCTACGGCGACATTGACTTCGCGTCTGGAGTGAACAGCATCACCCTCGCCAGCACTCTTGAGCTTAGCGCGGCCACGGGCATCAACATCGCCGGCCCGGCGGCCAACAAACTCACCGTCAACGGTGGCGGATCTGCGAGCAACTACAGCGTGGTCACCGTGGATGCGGGCGTACCCGCGCTTCTCTACGGCCTGACCATCTCCAACGGAAACACCACCAACCCCGGCGGCGGCGTGAACAACGCCGGCACGCTCACCATCCTGGCCAGCGCGATCTCCGGCAACAGCGTCGGCGGCAGCAATCCAGGCGGCGGCATTAACAACATCGGCGTTCTTTCGCTGGTGGACAGCACGGTCTCCGGCAACACTGCCAGCGGCGACGGCGGCGGCATCGTCAACCAGGAAAATGGATCGGCCACGATCATCGAGAGCACCATTGCCGGCAACACGGCCGGTACCGGCGGAGGCGGTCTCGGCGGCGGCATCGTCGGCGGGAATCCGCTGATCCTCATCGACAGCACCGTGACCGGCAATGCGCTCGTCTGCGCCGGCGGCGCGTGCGGCCCCATCGAGGGAGGTGGCATCGCCATTGGCGGGCCCGCCTCGCTGGCTAATACCATCGTCGCCGGCAATGCGCTTTCATGCAGCGGATGCATGGCTCTGGACGCCGATGTCGCCGGTGGGTTCACCGACAATGGTGGCAATCTCGCCGGCACCAGCTCCAGCGCCACCTCCACGATCAACCCGCAGCTCGCCGCGCTCGCGTTGAACGGCCCCGGCGCCACCGTGCAGACGATGATTCCGCTTCCCGGCAGCCCCGCCATCTGCCAGGGCAAGTTCGCAAACCTTCCCACCGGCGTCACCACCGACGAGCGCGGGGAGCCCAATAGCAACTCCACTTATCCCGGCTTCACTGCCACCGCGCCGTGCGTGGACGCGGGCGCCGTCCAGTCCAACTACTCCGTGAGCTTCACCACCAATCCACCGTCGACCGTGACCGTTGACCAGGGCTTTGGCGCGGCCGTCACCCTCGATGAGAGCGGCGCTCCGTTTACGGCAGGCAGCGTCAACATTCCCATCACCCTGAGCAGCGGTACTCTCTCCGGCGTCACCACTGAAGCCACCAGCGCCGGCGTGGCCACCTATTCCGGCCTCTCCACCACTCTCGGCTCCGATCTCAATCTGGCCGCCACGGTTTCGCTCAATCCGGCGCTCACCACGCCCCTGTCGCTTTCCGCAACCAGCTCGGATTTCAGCGTTGGCCAGGCCGCAACCTCCGTCACTCTCTCCGCCTCGGCCACTTCGTCCACGGTCGATCAGCCGGTGACACTCACCGCAGTAGTCTCTCCGAACGTGACCAATCCTGTCAGCGCGGCGAACACAGTTCCTCTCTCCGGCTCTGTTACGTTCTCCAACAACGGAACCGCTCTCACCTGCAGCAGCACCACGTTCACTTACTCCCCTGCTTCCGGCACCGCGACAGCTACATGCGTCACTTCGGCGCTCACCGCCGGCACTGACTCGAACATCACTGCCGTGTATAGCGGCAACACCTCTTACAAGCCGAGCCCGGCGAGCACCCCCGCGCCCGCGATCACAGTGGCCCAGGCCGCGACCACCATCTCCGTGACGTCAAGCCCGGCCTCGCCCTCGCTCAACCAGTCGGTCACCTTCACGGCGCTCGTCACCTTCCCGTCGCCACTCACCGTGCTGCCCGGCAGCACAGACACTGTTTCTTTCAGTGACAACGGAACCACGCTCACCAGCTGCGGCAGTGGCAACCCGGCGCTCACCGCCACGGCCACGGCCAACGTCTACCAGGCCACCTGCCAGGTCAACTCGCTAAGCGGCGGCAACCACGCGATCATCGCCACTTTCAACCAGAACTCGGCTGACTCGAACTACCTGACCAGCAACAACAACCTCACGCTGAATATTGCTTCCCAATCCGCAGGCGTCGCCGTAAGCTCGTCGCAAAATCCGTCCGTCGTCAACCAGCCCGTCACTTACAAAGCGACCGTCTCCGGCGGAACGACGGTTCAGCTCACGGGCACGGTGACCTTCGTAGCAGACAGCACCAACACCCTGGGCACATGCAACCTGACGAACTGGAGTTCCACCACCGGCCAGGCAAGCTGCTCCATCTCTCCGGTTTCCTCGCTCACTGAGGGCACCCACTCCATCGCGGCCAACTACTCCGGTGATTCCAGCTATGGATCGTCCACCATCAATTTGAGTCCGGTTCAAACCGTCAACAAGGCCAGCACCACCATAGCGGTGGTCACCTCGACCACCCCCTCGACAGTCAACCAGTCTGTGACATTCACCGCGACGGTTACGCCGGCCTTCACGGGAACCACAGTTCCTTCAGGAACCGTGAAGTTTACCGCCACGCCGACTGCCGGATCGGCCGCGACTCCGTGTCCCAGCGCGACCGTTTCCTCCGGCGTGGCCACCTGCACCACGTCGTCCCTCACCGCTGCCTCTTACACCATCAGCGCCACCTATAGCGGCGATGGGAACTTCTCGGCTCCCACCAGTGCCGGCACCGTTCCACAGATGGTGAATCAGGCCTCTGCGATCGTGTCCCTCGCTTCTTCGCTCAATCCGTCCATCGTCAACAGTTCCGTCACATTTACGGCGAATGTCACCGGCAACCCCTCGGGGAGCATCCTCTTATCGAGCCAGGGGACCGTGGCCTTCACCGACAGCGTGTCGGGAACAACGATTTGCACGCAGACCATAACTCCGAGCGTCACCACGAATACCGGCACCGCCACATGCCAAACCGCTACGCTCGCCGTCGGCGCGCACACCATTACGGCAAGTTACAGCAACGATCCGAACTATGCCTATCAGGTCGGAAGCGGCATCTTCACGCAAACCGTGGACTCCGCCTCCGCAAGTATCACGCTCGTCTCCTCGGCGCTTCCCTCCGCAGTAGGTCAGACCGTTACTTTCACGGCGGCCTTCCCGATCCCGTCAGGCCAGACGCCGAAAGGCAGTGTGAAGTTCACGGATAACGGGGCGCTGATCGACAATCTCTCCGGCACATCGATCTGCACCGCTGTGAGTCCCACGGTGAGCGGCAGTACCGCAACCGCGACGTGCGCCGACCCCTCGCTCACCGTCGGGTCACATGCCATCGTGGCTATCTATAGCGGCGATGCCAACATTACCGTCGCCAACGGCACCCTTACTCAGATCGTGAACTCCGCCTCCGGGAGTATCTCGCTCACGGCGTCCCCGGGGCTTTCGACCATCGTGAATGTGCCCGTCACTTTCACCGCGAAATTCACGGATAGCTCCGGGACGGCGCCCAGCGAAACTGTGGGCTTCACCGATAACGGGAATCCGGTCATGAACATGGGGTCGCCAATCTGCACCGCCGTAGCGCCCACCGCCACCCCTGCCGGCGGCACCACCTACACTGCGTCCTGCACGGCCCCGGCGCTCACCGCTGGAGCGCATACCATCGTCGCAACCTACAAGAGCGGCGATCCAAACCTTACCCTGGCGCCATTCTCGGTCACGCAGCAGGTCAGCGAAGGAACGAGCACCACAACCGTCACTTCGAACACAACCCCGGTTGTGTCCAACCCGAAGGGCGTAAACGAGCCGGTAACCTTCACGGCGAATGTGACGCCGTCTTCCACCGGTCAGGTCACGCTTACGGGCACGGTGCAATTCACCTATGCGCCGCCGGGAGGCACGCCAACAATCATTCCGGGCTGCGGCGCTGTCTCCGTTCTCCCCGTGTTGGCTTCCGGCGCCGGTGCAGCCATGTGCACGGATGCGGCGCTCACCGGCCCGACCGTCATCACCGCCACCTACAGTGAGCCCGGAACAGTCGGTGGGCCTGTCAACTTCACTCCCAGCACCTATTCCTCTACGCAGACGGTGCAGGACTTCACGCTGAGCACCATCCCGGCGGTCACAATCACCCAGGGATTCACCAGCGCCAGCGACCCCTTCTCGGCGCAGACGCTGAGCGTGAGTCCGGTTTCAATTCAGGGCTTCGCCACCTGCACCGGCTCCAACCCTCCATTTCCTTCCTATTGCCCGGCGAACAACACGGCCGCACCGCTCAAGCTCACGTGCACCGTGGCCAGCACATCGGGCGGGAGTGGCGCCGCGCCGATTTGCAAGCTGTATGAACTCGGAACCACCACCCCCGCCTCCACGCTGGCAGTGCTCCAAACCGGACAGGCCGAGCCGGCCTTGACCCTTGTGGTGGACGCCACATCGGCCGCGGCGGGCGGCTACACCGTCACCGTGGGCGCTACCGATCCCACCACCGGCTTGACCGGAATGGCGCACTCCACCGTTTTCAACGTGACCGTCCGCGCCATCTCCGCCGAGTTGCAGGTCGCCTCCGGCGCCACAACGAACAATATGGGCAGCGTCACCTTCGAAGTGCCCAACGGTGTCACGCTTTCTAACTTCGGCTGCGTGTCTCTGACCGGCGCGGGAATCACGCAGGCGGGCGGCGAATCCCCGTCCAAAGCGGGTATCTCCTGCGGACTGGGTACACCCGCTGTCTCTGGCAATACGGTCACGCTGCCGGTGACGGTCTGCACCAGTGGGAGTGCTACGTGCACCCTTACGGCCCAGTCCCTCGCTCCTGCCCTGCCGTTCGCCGCTCGCCGCTCCGGTCTGCTGGTTGCCGGCTTGTTCGGCCTGCCGCTCTTCGGGCTGTTGGGGATATTCGGCCGCAAGCGTACGCGTAAGACCTTCTACCGACTGCTGGTATTGCTCGCCGTCGGCGTCGCAGCCCTGCAGTCGATGGGATGCGGAGGGTCGTTCCACACGTCGTCAACCACTGTCTCCGGCACCACCCCGCCGGGCGTCTATTACCTCCTGGTGCAGGCTAACGGCAGCGATGGCAATACCTATCAGGCCGTGCTGCAGCTTGATGTCACTGTCCTCGGAGTAAGCACCCAGTAGACCGGCTGCGGAGCCTCTCTCAAAAGCTCCGCGGCACCTCAACCCTGAGTTTCTTGTCGAGGGAGAACAATGAAACGAACAATCCTGCATCTGCTCTTGCTCGCAGCTCTAACCGGCTCCAGCGCCACGGGACAGTTGCTCAACTGCGCGTCCCAACCAGCCGCCTCGAAGCTTGTCTGCGAGTTTCCCTTCTCAACCGGTGTTCTGGCCAATGCAGCCGCGCTGGGCGCCAGCTCTTCGGCCTCGGCGAACGGCGTTGCCAGCGCCCAGACAGTCGCCACCTCCATCAATATCGGCATTGCCACGCAGTTGAGCCAGTTGCCGCTGGCCAGCGCTTCGGCCGGAACCATCGAAGTGTACAACGCCGGCGTCCCCGAAACATTCAATAATCTCGGGCCGATTCTCACCGATCGCGCGCAGGTCATCGGAAAGGGGAAGGTCTTTGTCGGCGCCACGGCGAGCCAGTATGTCTTCACCAAGATCGATGGAATCCCTCTCAGCAGCCTGACCTTCTCCTACAGTCAGAACGCCGTCTCCCAGGGTTCGGTGATCAGCACAACCTATACCAGCGAAAGCACCGCTCTGTCGTTCAGAATGAATCAACTCGTCAGTGTCGCCACCGTCGGTCTCAGCAACAAAGTCGATCTGTCGGTCATCGTCCCCGTCGAGCGCGTATCGCTGGGAGCCTCCACGGCCAACTCCGTGTCCTACGTGCAGAACGCCGGCAGTTCCACAGCCATCGGCCCTGCCAAGAATCCGAACATTTACGCCGCCGGCACAGCTAGCGGCATCGGCGACATCGCCATCAACGGAAAAGGAGTCTTGTGGAGCGGCGAGCGCGCAACCTTCTCCGGAGGGCTGACGGTCCGCACTCCTACCGGCGACGACCTCAATTTTCTAGGCTCGGGCGCGTGGGGCTTCAATCTCCACGTTCTTTACTCCTACCTTGCCAAGGTATCGCCGCACGCCGAAATCGGCTACCAGTGGAATACGACGACCGAGCTGAATAACCCGTCATTGACCTTCGGGAAGAAC
The DNA here is from genome assembly GCA_035504495.1 of Occallatibacter sp. Lineage (GTDB taxonomy): Bacteria > Acidobacteriota > Terriglobia > Terriglobales > Acidobacteriaceae > Telmatobacter. The sequence goes on along the minus strand of DATJRT010000027.1, from coordinate 5,975 downwards.
CAGTCCCTGCCTGGGGGCATGCAGTATGATTTCGGCGCCGATTGGGCCGCGGCAAAACGCGTGACCGTTGCCGCGGACGTATTGGGCAGCCAATACCTTAACACTCCCATTTACCTGCCGACCAACTCCGCCCCGATCAGCGTCGCGACCTCTGCCACAGCCACTCCCACCTCTCAGGAACTGAAGTCGAGCACGGTTGAAAATTCAACCTATACCATCAGCAATCTCAGTGCCGGCGTTAAGATTGACCCGGTTCGCAACCTGGTCCTTTCCGGGAATGTGCTAGTCCAGCTTATTGACAACGGCTTGCATGCGCGGCCTACGCCGCTGGTCGGCATTTCTTATAAGTTTTAGGCTGCGGTCCATCGGCCCGGTTTCCTCCGCATCCGGCGCCCTCTGAGGCGCCGGCTTGCGTTTCGCCCCGCGCTCCCTGTGCGAATGTTACAAACATGTTAAAATCAGAGTTTCAGGCGCCGGCTGATTCCCCGCTCTTCGTCCCGCCGCAGCAGACTTTATGATCCTTTATCTTATGCGCCACGCCAACGCGGGGGCGTTCCGTGGCAACCCCGTTCTCGACGCCAAGCGCGGCCTGGTGAAAGAAGGAAAAGAACAGTGCGTGCTCATGGCTCGCGTGCTCAGCACGCTCAAGGTGCAGATCGACGTCATCGTCTCCAGCCCTTTGAAGCGCTGCCTGCAGACGGCTCAATTCGTGGGCACGGAGCTCGGATACGATGCCAAAGTGGAGGTAAGCCCGGCGCTGGCTCCCAGCGGCAGCTACAACGACTTTCAGTCCCTGATGGCCGCCTACGCTGACCGCGAAGGCGTGCTCGCCGTCGGCCACAATCCCAACGTATTTCAGTTTCTGGGCCGGCTCATCACCGGCAACGGCGGCGCCTCCATTCGCATGCGCAAAGGTTCCATCGCGCGGGTCGACATGCACCGCCATCCTCCGCGCCTGCAGTGGCTCATGGATCCCCGCTCCGCGCGCCAGATCTACGCCAGCGTGACAAAGAGCTCGCGTCCGAAAACCTCGCGGAAGTAGCCGGACTCGCGGCGCAGCGACCACAGCTCCAGCTCCGCGCCGGTCCGCCCCGGCTCCAGCTCGAGATACACCCGCTTGGGATAGACCTTCACCGCCACCCGCAGCACGTCTGAGGCGCGGTCCTGGTTGAGCGCCTCGGCCAGCCGCAGCAGCACCACCGCGCGATGCACGTTCTTGTGCTCCTCGGTGGAAATGTTCCTCAGCGCGCGGTCGCCCGGCTGCGGACGGCTCTTGCCCAGGTATCGCGCAATGGCTGAAACCACCGTCCGCTGCAGCTGTGTGTATCCGTAAATCTCCGAGCTTGACACGATGTATTGCGTGTGCCGGTGGTGCCCCTGGTGATTGATGAACTTTCCCGTGTCGCGCAGGACGGCTGCGGCGGCCAGCCAGGATTCATACTCCGGCGGAAGCTGGTGCAATGACTTGAGCTCGCGGAAGAGCTGCAGCGCGTGCGCGCGTACCGGCTCGGCCTGGCGCGGATCCACGCCGTAGCGCCGTGCCGTAGCCAGCACGCTCTCCCATCGCTCGTGCTCGAATTCGCGGTGCACCTGGGCGCGCGCATCCTGGCCGGCAAGCATCTGCGCCAGGATTCCGTCGCGCAGTCCCAGCGGCGAATAGCGGAATCCGGCCAGCCCGAAGCCTTCCAGCAGCTCCGCATACACCTGCGCGCCGGCCACGATGATCTCCGCGCGGCGCGGGCCAATGCCTGGAATCGCCTCGCGCTCCGGCAGGGTCATCCTCGCCAATCTGCCGGCCAGCTTACGCACCGCCTTCGCCGGCACCAGGCCGCCCGCCGGCGCTTTGGCTTGCTTGCCCGCGCGCTGGTTCGCAGGCTTGCTGGCGCAGGCTTCTGAGAGAGCCGCAGCCGTGCCTGAAGTGGCAATGACCAGCGGAACTTTCCCTGGCTGGATTCTGCGGTGCGCCCGCCGCAACTCGCGCGCGATCAACTGCCGCATCTGCGCCAGACCGTCGGCCGGCGCCGGATCGGTGAACAGGAACTGCTCCGTGAGCCGTACCGCGCCCAAAGGCAGGCTGATGGTCTCCTTGATGTGCTTGTGCTCGCTGAGCGTGATCTCGCAGCTTCCGCCACCCAGGTCGAGAAGCAGCACGCGGCCGCCCGCGCCCGGCTCGCCGCTGGTCACGCCCAGGTGGATCAGCCGTCCTTCCTCGAGTCCCGAGATCGTTTCCAGGTTCCAGCCGGTCTCATCTTTTACCCACGCCTTGAAAGCGTCGGTGTTGCGCGCGTCACGCATGGCCGAGGTGGCAACCACGCGAATCTGGTCCACGCCATGCGCCTGCACCGCGCGCTGGAAGCGCTTGAGCGTGCGCAGCGTGGACGCCATCGCCTCCGGCGAGATCAGTCCCGCGTCGAAGACGCTGGAGCCCAGCCGCGTCACCTCGCGGTCTTCCGCCAGGGTCTTCAGTTGGTGCGTCACCACCTTGGCGATCTTCATCCTGCAGGAGTTCGAACCGATGTCGATAGCGGCAAACGTGGGCATGGGTGTGCTCTATCCCGCTCCCGGAAGAAGAATCTCCCTTGGTCAAGATACACGACCGCGCCCGGGTGAACGAGCATGTCTCCCGCTCCAATCGGAATCCGCGCGTGAAACGCCGCACCAATCCGGCTGTTATTCTGAAAATGATGGCCGCTTCCACAAAGACCAACGACGTGAACACAATCCATCGTCCGCAACCGGCGCTCTCCGTGCGCGCGGTGTGGGCGCTCTTCATTGCAATCTTTGCCGCAATTTACTTTTCGTCTTTATTCACTCCCCCGCTGCTGGACGACGTGGATGCAGCCCACGCGCAGGCCGCGCAGTATATCGCCCGCACCGGCGACTGGGTGACTCCCAAGATCGATGGCATCCGTTATATCGAAAAACCGCCCCTGCCCTACTGGGCTGTCGCCGCCCTCTATCGCGTGACCGGCGCGGAAAACGCCTTCACCACGCATCTGCCCAACGCCTTGGCCATGCTCGGCATGGCGTGGCTCGCCTGGCTTTGGGCGCGCCGCGCCTGGGGCGAGCGCGCCGGCCTCTACGCCGGCCTGGGCGTGCTTACCTCCGTCGGCCCGTTTCTCTTCACCCGCTTCATCATTCCGGAGTCGATTCTCGCCCTCTTTCTGCTCCTCGCGCTCTACTGCCTGCTTACCGGCCTGGAGTGGAACCGGCCCGCGCGCATTTACTGGTCGTGGGCCTGCGTGGCGCTGGCGCTTCTCACCAAGGGTCTCATCGCGCCCGTCTTCTTTGCCGGCGCCGTGATTCCTTATCTGTTCCTCACCGGCCAGTGGCGCCGCTGGCGTGCGCTCAAACCGTTCACGGGCTCTCTGCTCTTTCTCGCCATTGCCGCGCCCTGGCACATTCTCTGCGGCCTGCACAATCCCGATCAGGGCCATCCTGTCGGAAATCACCCCACCCTCGGCAATGTGCACGGTTTCTTTTATTTCTACTTCATCAACGAGCACGTGCTGCGCTTCTTCGGCCGGCGCTACCCGCACGACTACAACAAGCTCCCCGCGCTCTGGTACTGGGTGCTGCATCTGGTGTGGATCTTCCCCTGGAGCCTGTTTCTGCCCGCGCTCGCCTTTGCCGCCTGGAAAACCCGCTATCGCTGGCTGCAGCACCTGCGCGCCGATTCCGGCCAGACCGTCGATTTCTATCTCGACAACGCCCTGCGCGAAGACGTGGCCACCTACGTCCTCCGCCTCAAATTCCGCGTGCGTACGGCCTGGCTGCTGAGTCTGTTCACCGCCTTCACCCTGCTCTTCTTCTCCATCTCCACCAATCAGGAGTACTACACCTTTCCCGTGTGGCCGCCGCTGCTCATTCTCATCGCCGGTGTGGTTGCGGGCATTGAGGAGAACCGCGGCCTCAACAACGGCAATGGCGGCCGAAACAGGCTTTCGGCGGCCTGGCTCACCGGCGCGCAGGCGGCCTTTGCCGTCATCGGTGTGCTCGCCGCGGCCGCGCTCGGCTGGGGACTGTGGCAGTCGCGCCATCTTCCCTACGTCCCCGACATCGGCACTCTGCTCGCGCATCGCGGCGTGGGCGATTACACGCTCTCCATGTCGCACTTATTCGATCTCACCGGGCCCTCGTTTGCCGCGTTGCGCTTGCCGGCGATTCTCGCGGCGCTTGCGCTGCTCATCGGTTCGCTGATCGGGCTGGCGCTGCGCCTCCAGGCGCGCCATCTCTCAGCCACCCTCAGCATCGCCCTCACGATGACGATTTTCTTCATTGCTGCGCATATTGCTTTTGTCCGCTTCGAGCCCATGCTCAGCTCCGAGCCCATGGCCGAAACCATCATGCACCAGGGCTCGCCCGCCGACACTTTCATCATCTACGGCGATCAGTCTTCGGCTTCGTCCATCATCTTTTACACCTATCGCTTCTTTAACGCCCGCCCCACGCTGCTCGTCCTGCCGCGCTGCGGCCAGAACGGCGAAGGCACCACGCTCCTCTGGGGCTCCTGCTATCCTGATGCGCCGGACATCTTCCTCAATGAGGATCAACTCTCCGCGATGTGGGGCACGGGACCGCGCAAATGGCTCTTCGCCCAGGATACTGATCGCTCCAGGGTGGATCAGTTGCTCGCCGGCCGCCTTTACCCCGCGAAGTCTCTCGCCGACAAAGAGCTGTGGACGGATCGCCCGCTGCCCTAGGTCTTCCGGCTGGTTTGGCGCTTCGGTCAAGAATTTGCGAACGCGCCGCGGCCTATGCTTCCTCCCACGGCCGGAAGGGATAAATGGACCAGCGCGCGATGACTTCTTCCACATCCTCGCGGCTCACCTCGTTCGACGGCGCTTCATCGGGCGAGTATTTTTCCCTCAAGGCGCTCAGATTCTCCCGCTCCTTGCGTTCCTCGTCGGAGTAAAACCGCGCCTTCTCGAACTCGTGATTGATAATTGCCGAGTCCATGCGGTGCATGATGAACTTGATCCGCTTCTGCGCCTCGACAATCTCCTCCGGCAACGCATTTTGCCGCATCTTTACCCGCGCCGCCGCCGCGTCCAGCAGCTCGAAGGCCTTGCCCGGCAGGGCGCGATCGATAAGGTAGCTCTCGGCCCCCTGCGCCGCGAACTCGAGCGCCTCTTCGGAGTAGCTCACCTCGTGAAACTTCTCGTAAATCTGCTTCCGCGCCTTCAGCACGCTCAGCGTCTCTTCCACGCCAAGAGAGCGAACATACACCGCGCGAAAGCTGTCTTCGAGCCACGGCGCCGCGCGCACGCACTCCTTGTAGTCGCCGGGCGTGCTGGTGGCAATACAGCGCATCCTGCCCTGCAGCGGGGAACTCCGCAGGGTTTCGCTTCCCGTTCCCGGCGCCGCGCTCGGCGTCAGCAGCGCGCGCAGGTCGCCGGCATACAGGATGGTGTCGAAACCCTCGCCGCCCTTCGCTCCGGCCTGCAACTGCATGCGCTGAAATTGCCGCCCCACCGAACCCGGCGCCAGCTGCGTGTCGAACACCAGCACCCGCTTCTCCGCCAGGAACCCTGGCACCGTACCTTCCGCGATGCGCTGCGCCAGCGCCTCCACAATCGCGCCCTTGCCCGCGCCCTTCTCGCCCACCAGCAGCGGATTGCCGTTGCGCAGGTTGCCGAGGACTTCGATCACGGCCTCGATCTCCAGATCCCGTCCCAGCACCGGGCCAAGCTGCCCCTCGATCGCCGCCTGCGTCAGATCGCGGCTGATCTCCGCCAGCGCCGGCGGCGCCGGTGCCGGCGTTCGCGACTCCGGCTCATGCGTTACCCGCGCCAGTTCCTCGCGCACCGTCTCCTGCTTCACGCCGCGTTCTTTCAGCAGATCGGCGGCAAAGCAGCCCTCCTCGCGCAACAACCCCAGCAGCAGGTGCTCGGTTCCGATATGCTTGTGGCCCAGGCGCTCGGCCTCTTCCGCCGCGTAAGCCAGCACCCGCTTGCTTTCGTTGGAAAGCGGAA